>NZ_CP020373.1:944166-1258888 GCF_003957745.1 Shewanella khirikhana
GCGCCTGACGTACGCGCACATCATCCAGTGGCGGCTTTTGGGTGTTGAAGGCCCAGAATGCCACGTTCAGGCCGGGGCGCGACTGCAACTGTAAATCCGGATGTTCATCAATCAAATCAAGCTCACCGGCCTTGGGCAGCGCCGAGACACTGCAGTCGCCGGTAATGAGCTTAGACAGCCTGACGGTGCTTTTGGAAGTGATGTCATACACCAACATATCGATTTCAGGCGCCTTGCCCCAATAGCCTTCATGGCGGCGATAGCGGATGTATTCGTTTTTCACGTATTCCACCAGGCGGAAAGGACCTGTGCCTATGGCCTGGGTGTCGAGCCGCTCCGGCGTGCCTGCGTTCAGTTGCTGCTCGGCATACTCGGCCGAGAGGATCACCGCAAAGTCGGTGGCGAGGTTCGACAGAAACGATGCATCACGGCGATTCAGGCGGAACACCACCTGATGGTCGCCTTCTTTGGTAACCGAACTGACCTGATTGACAAAGTCGATACTCTGGAAAAACGGATAACCGCTGCGGCTGACCCAGTGGAATGGATGGTCGTCATCCAGAATGCGCTGGAAGGAGAAGAGCACGTCGTCGGCATTGAAAGGACGGCTTGGGGTAAAGAGGGCGCTGCGGTGGAATTTCACCCCTTCGCGCAGGGTGAAGCGGTACTCGAGGCCGTCGTCGCTGATTTCCCAGTTGGTAGCCAGCGCCGGTACGATTTTGCCTTCGTCGGCATCGTAGTCCACCAGGCGGCTGTAGATCTGCTGGGAAGTGGCATCAATGGTGGTGCCTGAGGTCACGGTCTGCGGATTAAATGACTCAGGGTTACCCTCGGAGCAGTAAACCACCCCGGGTGGCAGTTGCTGATGGCCACAGGCTGTAAGCCATCCCCCAACCAGGGGCAGCAGGGCGAGCCGATAAAGCCGGTTTTTCAGCGCATTCATTAATGAATCGTTATTGGTGTAAGCAGTAATGATTGATTCTAACAGTCGCCCGCCGCCGCGGGCAATCCACTTATGCCTTATCCAGTAAATTGTATTTCTTGAGGATCCCGCGCAGCTGGTGATAACTGAGCCCCAGCAGATCGGCGGTTTTTTTCTGATTGAACTGGCTTGCCGCCAATGCCTGCTGGATAAGATCTTTCTCGACCGCTTCCAGATGTTCTTTAAGATCCAGCGGAAAATTCACCTCAAGGGATGCAACTTGCATTGGGCTACCCGCCGTGGCAGCCGGGGTGTCCTGGACGGCGGCCTCAACCACAGGCACTGTTTTGGCCTGACGCTCCACCGTTTTAATCCTTCCCTTGGGACGCCAGGGCGACTCGAACGGGTCCAGCACTATGTCTTCAATGGGCTCACAGCTGCCACCGGCGCGGTACACAGAACGCTCAATCACGTTTTTAAGCTCGCGGATATTGCCCGGCCATTGATGGTCCATCAGCTGCTCAATTGCATGCTCGGCAAAACCCGGGAACAAATCCAGTTTGAGCTGGCGTGCCATGCCGATGCCGAAGTATTCCGCCAGCGGCATAATGTCTTCTTTGCGGTGGCGCAGGGGCGGCAGGGTGATCACATCGAAGGCGAGGCGGTCGAGCAGGTCGGCCCGGAATTCACCGGCTTCTGCCAGTGACGGCAAGTCTTCGTTGGCGGCACAAATCAGGCGCACATCCGCCTGCAGGGTCTTGCTGCCACCGACCCGTTCGTATTCACCGTATTCGATGACCCGCAGCAGTTTTTCCTGAATAAGTCCGGAGGTGTTGGCCAGTTCATCCAAAAACAGGGTGCCGCCATCGGCGCGCTCAAAGCGACCTTCATGACGACCTTTTGCGCCGGTAAAGGCACCTGACTCATGGCCAAACAGTTCAGTTTCGAGTAGATTTTCACTCAGCGATGAACAGTTTAGCTTTAAAAAGCTCTGATCCCAGCGCTGGGACAGGTAATGTAAACGCTCGGCGATGAGCTCCTTACCTGTGCCCCGTTCACCGATAATCAATACCGGCTTTGACAGAGGGGCGATGCGGGATACATGCTCCAGCACTTCCAGAAGTGCGTTGGATTGGCCTATCAGGTTGTCCTGTTTGAATGCGTTGGGCACTTTTTGTTGGTCTTATTCGCTAACAAGTGGTGAAAATCATAATAGGTGCCTGGGCTGGCAAAATAAAGTGAATCTTAAATTTTGACGCTTTTTATTGAATTTAAAGGAAAAACAAAAGTTGGCACGCTCTGTGTATTACTCATTGCGAAAACCAACTACATGTGAGGACTGAATTATGGGTATTTTCTCTCGTTTCGCGGACATCATTAATTCCAACATCAGCGCCCTGCTGGACAAGGCGGAAGATCCGGAAAAAATGGTTCGCCTGATCATTCAGGAAATGGAAGACACCCTGGTGGAAGTGCGCTCTACCTCAGCCAAGGTTCTGGCCGAGAAGAAAGACATCCTTCGCCGGATTGCCCGGGTTGACGCCCAGGTACAGGATTGGGAAGAGAAAGCCGAACTGGCCATCTCCAAAGAGCGTGAAGATCTGGCCCGTGCCGCCCTGGTAGAAAAGCAAAAAGCCTCTACCCTGGCCGACACCCTGCAGCGCGAGCTGGAAGTGGTTGAAGACCATATCCTGCGCCTGAAAGAAGAAGTGACTCAGCTGCAGGAAAAACTGGCCGATGCCAAGGCTCGCCAGAAGACCATCATCATGCGCAAGCAAACTGCTTCCAGCCGTCTTGAGGTAAAAAAGCAGTTGGATTCCAGCAAAATCGACAACGCCATGCTGAAGTTTGAGCAGTATGAAGCCCGTGTTGAGAGCCTGGAAGCCCAGGTGGAATCTTACGATTTGGGTAACAAATCCAGTCTGAATGACGAATTTGCCGCCCTGCAAGCCGAAGATTCAGTGAATGCCGAGCTGGAAGCCCTGAAGGCTAAAATGAAGGGCAAGACCAAAGAAAAAGCTGGCAAGTAACGAATTATTCGGGGGAGGTGAGTTATGGATATGGATGTATTGATGGCGCCCATTATTATTTTCATGGTGATAGTGGCACCCATATGGCTGGTTCTGCATTACCGCAGCAAGCGGCAGGTGAGCCAGGGACTTTCCGACGAAGAGTTTAAACAGCTTAACGAACTCATCGCCCTGGCTGACAAGATGGATCAGCGTATCGAGACTCTGGAAGCTATTCTGGACGCCGAGTCTCCTGAGTGGAGGAACAAGCATGAGCACGCGTGATGGCAGGACCCTCTATCGCATACCCCAGCAAGGCAAAATCGCCGGGGTCTGCGCCGGAGTCGCCGAGTACTTCGGCTTCGAGACCTGGTTGGTGCGAGTGGTGGCAGTGTCCATCTTCCTCCTTGGCGGCTCAGGTATCATCTTCATTCTTTACGTGGCCCTGTGGATGATTTTGGATGTGAAGCCGGCATCCACCAAAGTCCACGACGACATCAGTGACATCGAGGTCAAGCGCAAGGTCTGGCAGGCCGGAGAACCCGCCAAACAGGCACTGGCCGATGTGAACAGTCGCTTTCGCTCCCTGGAGTCAAGGCTTAGGTCACTCGAGCGTTACGTGACATCAGACAACTACGACTTAAAGCGGCAAATCAATAACCTTTAAGTTAACTACGGGCGACTCGGTCGCCCTTTGTCTTTGTTGGCAGCGTATAAAACAAAGACGTCGTTAAGGGAATGACACAGGAGATTCTATGGCGAGCAGCCCGGTGGATAAACTCACACAAAAGGCACGCGATCTGCTGGCAAGGAGCACAGACCGGCATTTAAGACTGGCGGTAACCGGTCTCTCGGGGGCAGGGAAAACCGCCTTTATCACCGGCCTTGTCCATCAGCTTCTGAGTGCCACCGCTGCAAACGATAAAAACCTGCCACTGTGGCAGGTGAGCCGCGATGAAAGGCTGGTTGGGGTTCGCCGCGCCAGTCAGCCAGACTTAAACATTGCCAGTTTTGACCTCCAGGGGGCACTCTCGGCCTTATCACAGATGCCGCCAAGCTGGCCTGCATCTACCCGCAATTTGTCTGAGCTCAGGCTCGAAATCCGCTATCGCCCCAAAGGCGGCTTGTTATCAAAACTCTCAGATGTGTCCACCCTGTATCTCGATTTGGTGGATTATCCCGGTGAATGGCTTTTGGACTTACCCATGCTGCGTCAGGACTATGCCAGCTGGAGTCAGAGCGTGTTTGCCGCCATCAACAAGCGCACACCATCGGAGTCGCTCAGCGCTTTTCTCGACGCGGCGAGCCGGGTTCGCCTCGATGAGCCCTTAAGCGATGAAGAATTTGAGCGCATCGCAGGCCTGTATCGCGCCTACCTTGAAGAGTCGGTACATAGCCAGGGCTATTATTTTGCCCAGCCAGGACGCATGTTGCTGCCTGGGGAGCTTGAAGGCGCGCCGCTGCTGGCGTTCTTCCCGCTGCCGTTGGATGAGGCGGCCCATAAGCGGGCCGCCGAGGCAGGCAAAGACAGCGCCTACGGCCAGCTTTGTCGCCGTTACCGTGAATATGTGGATGCGGTGGTCGAGCCCTTCTTTAAACGTCACTTTGCCCGTTTTGACCGGCAATTGGTGCTGGTGGACTGCTTCAGTGCGCTGAATCGTGGCCGAGCCCAGTTTGAAGACATGAGCCTGGCGCTGGATGGTATTCTTGAAAGTTTCAGGTTCGGTCAGTCCAGCCTGATCCGCAGGCTGTTTTCACCCCGCATCGACAAACTGCTGTTTGCCGCCAGTAAAATTGACCACGTGACCCGGGATCAGCAGGGCAGGGTGCTGGGGCTGCTTAAACAAATGCTGGGGCGAAGTGAGCACTTCGCCCGCTTCGAAGGCTGTCAGGTGGAGGCCATGGCCATCAGCGCTATCCGTGCCACCCGGCCGGGGATGGTCAATACCGAAAAAGGCGAGGTGGAAGTGGTCACAGGCACCGAGCTCGCTACTGGCAAGCCCATTACGTTGTTTCCCGGCGAAGTGCCGCAAAGCTTGCCCAAGCCGGATTTCTGGCAAAATCAGGGCTTTGAATTTGTGCAGTTTGCGCCCATGGCCAGAAATGGCGAGAGCCCCATGGCCCATATCCGCCTCGATCATCTGCTGGAATACCTGCTCGGCGATAAGCTTGCCTGAGTGGGAACCAGTTTGTAGCAGGAGATGACTGAAATCATGAAAGACGAGACGCCGCTGGCGCCCGCACGCCGCTTTGAATCCGAGCAGCCAAGCGATGATGCCCTTGCCGGCACCCAACGCTTTGCCGTAGAGACCGAGGTGCGCACCCTCGATGAAACCGAACTTGAACAGGCACTGTCACCCATAGATGCCCATATTACCCTGCAGGGGCTGAAGGGCCGCCGTTGGTCGCCGCTGGCGAAGTGGGCACTCACAGGCCTGGGTGTGCTTGTGGTTACCGAAACCACGCTGGGCTTAATGGATGCCTACCGGCAAAGCCCCTGGCTCTTTGGCCTTTATGGGGTGGTGCTTGGGCTGGTGCTCACCTGGGGGCTTGGTGCCGCCTGGCGCGAGTACCGGCTGCTCAAGCGCCTTAAAGCCACAGATGACGCCAGAGAGCAGGGCGCCCGGATCCGTGAAAGCGTACAAATCGGCGAGGCCGATGCCTTTATCGAGAGCTTAAGTACCAAGGCGCCCGCTGAGGCGCTCAGCAAATTCAAGGGCTTGGTGTGCGATGACCATAACGACGCGGAAAAGCTGACCCTGTACGAGGAGTGTGTACTAACAGCCCAGGATGAGGCCGCCAAACGCAAAGTGAGCCGCTATGCCATGGAGTCGGCAGCGCTGCTGGCGGCAAGCCCTCTGGCGGTGCTGGATATGGGGATCATCCTGTGGCGTAACCAAAAGATGATCCGTGATGTGGCCGACTGCTACGGGGTAGAGCTGGGCTACTGGAGCCGCATCCGGCTTATCCGCGCCATTCTGGTCAATATTTTTTATGCCGGGACCACCGAGCTTGTGACCGACCTTGGCAGTCAACTGCTGTCGGTGGAGATGACAGGCAAGCTGTCAGCCCGCCTGGCTCAGGGGCTCGGCGGCGGACTGCTGACTGCGCGGCTTGGTTACCAGGCGATGGCACTTTGTCGGCCGTTGACCTTTAAAGCGGAGCAGAAACCCAAGCTTTCCCGTATCCATCAGCAACTGCTTGTTGAACTTAAGTCTTTGTTTAGTAGCGCTCTAAATGGCCAGGTGGATAGCCGTCTGCGTCGTAACAAAGATTTTACAAACAGCTGACGCTTAATTCTGCCACGGCCCTTGGCGTTTGCGTCCGGGGCCGTCATGTTAGTGCCCACACCACCGCCACAACCTATAATTTCCTAAGGTGGTGCTTTTGGGAGAGCAGTTTTATGCAGGATAAAAGCAAGTTGGCCACCCAGGTTATCCACGGTGGCCACGAGCGTGACGCCATGGGAGCCCTGGTTAGCCCCCTCTATCAGAGCGCGACCTTTGTGTTCGACAACGCCCGTCAGGGTGGCGCCCGTTTTGCCGGTGACGAGACCGGTTATATCTATACCCGCCTGGGAAACCCCACCACCAGAGAGCTTGAGCGCAAACTCGCCATTCTTGAAGGAGCAGAAGAAGCAGCTGCCACCGCATCCGGAATGGGCGCCGTTTCGGCGGCTCTGCTGGCCAACCTCAGCCAGGACGAGCACCTGATCGCCAGCCGCGCCGTATATGGCTGCACCTTTGCGCTGATGACTGAGCTGATGGCCCGCTTTGGTATTGAAGTGACCTTGGTGGATTTCAAAGAGGCCGGTGCCATCGAGGCTGCGGTCCGTGAGAATACCCGGGTGATTTTCTGTGAAACCCCGGTGAATCCGCATCTGGAAGTGTTTGATTTGGATGCGATTGCCGACATTGGCAAGCGCCGGGGCATTTTAACCATAGTCGACAACACTTTCATGACTCCTCTGCTGCAGCGCCCGCTTGAACATGGCATCGACATGGTTATTCACAGCGCCACCAAGTACCTCAATGGTCACGGCGACGTGATTGCTGGCATGGTAGCCGGTAGCAAAGAGCAGATTGATAAGGTTAAGTACCAGATAATCAAAGATATTGGTGCTGTGATGTCGCCCCACGATGCCTGGCTTATTCTGCGTGGCATGAAGACGCTGGATGTGCGGGTACAGCGCCACTGCGATAATGCGGAAAAACTGGCCGAGTATCTTGAATCCCACCCCAAAGTGGGCCGGGTGTATTATCCGGGGCTTAAAAGCCATCAGGGCCACAGATTTTTGGGCAAACAGATGCGCCGCGCCGGTGGGGTAATAGCCTTTGAGCTTAAATCCGACATGGATGGTTCAATCAACTTTGTTGACAGTCTCAGGCTGTTTACCATTGCTGTGAGCCTCGGGGATGCCGAGTCGCTTATTCAGCATCCGGCTTCCATGACCCACTCCCCCTATACGCCGGAGGCAAGGTTGGAAGCCGGGATCACTGATACGCTGCTTAGGATTTCAGTTGGCCTTGAAGATGTGGACGATCTGATTGCCGATTTGGATCAGGCACTGGCGCGGCTTTGAACTCAGGGCAGCTTTGAAATCAGGGCGGCGCTGAATTGAACTGAACTGCCGCGTGGCTTGCCACAGGGTTCACCTCAGGTGGTTTGAACGTCAGGCAATTACTGCGTGAGCCAAGAAAGCGTAAGTCATTCGCTGAAGACCGCCGATGAGCGCTTCGATGCAAATATTTGCACGGCGCTCATTTTTTATGGGTCAGAATTTTGCAGTTTTATGACAGCTGACTAGAGTTATTTTGTGGCAAGGAAAGGGAGCCCCGGCCACGTTAAACGACTCAAAGGAGTGAATCATGAACAAACTGCTTGTTTGTCTTCTGCTCGGCGCTGCTTGCCATTTACCGCTGTATGCCGCCGACGCCGCCAAAACTGAGCCTGCGGCTAAGGCCCCGGCGACCAATGCCCCGACGCCCAATGCCTCAGTGCAAAAGCACCAAACCAGTAAAATCAGTATTAACAGCGCCACCGAAGCAGAATTACAGCTGCTCAAAGGCATTGGTGAAGCCAAGGCCAAGGCGATTGTTGAGTACCGTAAGCAGTACGGCCGTTTTGCCTCGGTGGAGGATTTGACCAAGGTACCCGGGGTGGGGCAGAAGGTGCTGGACGACAACCGGGATTTATTGAGTCTGTGAAGTCCAAAAGGCCTGCAAATGCAGGCCTTTTGTTTATCTATTGGGCGGTTGATACAGGCTTGCCTGCTAATTTCCCGGATTTACTTGATTTGCGCTTGGCGCTTGGGGGATAATCGGCGCCGTTCCACAATCGTGGAAATCAATGGTGACCCCAGGGTCCCCCCGCAATGATAACCTGTGAACTCGGCCAGGTCCGGAAGGAAGCAACCGCAGCAGGCGACTCGTGTGCCGGGGTGAGGCTCTGGGGGAACCACCCAAATCTGTATCTCCCCCTCGATTTATCAGACCACACCCAGTGCTTGTTTCACCCGAAGTTGTATCAGCTTGCAGAACTATCAACTTGATTCGCTTCACTTATATCCATTGATTATCCATTGATTATCGATAGATACCTGGATCAGTTCGTGGTGACGATTAGGCTGAACTACGACTCCCGAACTGCCGCTCGTTTAGTTAATGGCTCAGTGCACTACTGCTCACTCTACCATTGCTGGTTGGCAGCTCACACTGGCTGATGGCTCAAGCTGCAATATGGCTTGGGGAGGCTCATTCCTGTTCACGCAGCCTTTCGATGTTGCGCTTTTTCAGAAATGCTCTGGATTTTTCCAGCGCCGCCTGAATTTCATTTTTCATTTGCGCCAGCTCGTTGTAATCCTCAAAAAAGTAGGTATCCACCAGATGGCGGATATAACGTACCGGCAATTGATTCAGGGTGATACAGGAGAGATCGGCCAGATAGTCTTCAGGAAGTTCATCCATTAACCCCTCATCGGAGAGGATTTCCATCAGCAGCACTTCATAGTAATTCCGGATTTCGAGTTGCATAGGGCGCTCCGCGTTTTAATTATCCTGTTTCCACAACTGGTTGGCGGCGATAAACAGCTGACTGTGTCTTTCGCTCAAGTGTAGCGGATTTGCACTGTATCCGCCGCCAATGACCGCAGCTATGGGGATCCCGGCTTCCTTTGCCATCCCCAGCACCATCAGGTCGCGTTCAAATAGCCCCTGGGTGCTGACATCCAGATGACCGAGGTTATCATCCCGGTGAATGTCTACTCCCGCATCATAGAGAATGGCGTCTGGTTTTTCCAGACGGATCAGATAGCTGAGGGTTTGGCTCAGGCTGTCCAGGTAGCCCTGATCATCAAGTCCCCGTGGCAAAGGCACATCGTAATCTGAAGGGGGCTTACGGCTTGGGAAATTGGCGTCGCAGTGCAGCGACACACTAATCACATCGTCCATCTTCGCGCACAGGGTGGCGGTGCCATCCCCCTGATGTACATCGCAATCGACAATCATGACCTTGTCAGCGCGGCCTTCATCTATCATCATCCGCGCGGCCAGTGCCAAGTCGTTAAACACGCAATAGCCGCTGCCAAAGTCATGATGTGCATGGTGATAGCCGCCGGCAAGGTGCAGGGCTACGCCATGGGTGAAGGCGAGCCGGGCGCTGGTCACTGTGCCCCCAAGGGAGTGCAGGGTTCGAATAACCAAGTCTTCACTCCAGGGGAAGCCGAGCCGCCGTATTGCCACCGGGGCAAGGCTGCCCTCCAAGAAGGCTTCCACGTAAGTTTTGTCGTGAATAAGGCGGATATCGGCGCCGGAAACCGGCTCTGGAGAGATAAACTGAGATTCACAAACAAGCCCATGCTCCAGCAGATATTGCCGGAGATGGGCGTATTTGGTGATAGGAAATTGATGCTTGGGCGGCAACACCAGCCGGGAATAGCTGGTGTGATAGACCAGTGGGATCATCTTAGAGCTGTTTAATGGCCCAGCTCATGAATTCCTTACGGGTTTTCTCATCGGCCTGCAGCCACCAGTATTGCAGCATCTGCTGGGCATGGTCGCCAGCCTGGGCCGGTGGCACTGGGCTGGTGGCCTGAGGCGCCTGGGCTGCAGTGGCAGCAACAGGTGCGCTTTGGCTGACAGGTGCCACAGGGGCAGATGCAGCGGCAACCGCGCCTACACCGGCAGCAGCGGTAGCGGCTGCGGCGGCTTCATCGATGTCCACGCCTTTGCTGCCACCAAACAGGCGGTCAACAAAGCTGTCTTCTTTGTAGTCGGTCTGGAAAACCTTGTAGCTCACTTCGCCCTTGTCGGCGCGGGTCACAACAACCTGAGGCGCTTTGGCAAACTGCTTGGGCTGCTTGACGACTTCGCCGCTGGCAGGTTTCAGGAAGTAATCATGGTCGCCATCTACCCTCAGGGTCACAATAAAGGGGGCAGACTTGATAAAGCTTTGGCTGTCACTGAAGTCGTCTTCCACCATGTCGTGGTAGCGGATAGCAATTTTGTGGGTACCCGGGGCCAGATCAAGCTCGGCTTTGTGGGTGAAGCTATTGGTGGAAATTTGCTGGCCATCCAGTGCCAGGTACTCAAATGACATGGGAATGGTGAGACTGCCGGCAAACACCGAAGATGAGGCGGCCAGCGCAAGCAAAGCGCCGACAGGCAAAACTGATTTCATTGTTGCTCCTTAACGATTGTAACTTTGATGTGGCCGCTCGAAAGCCTGAATGCGGTCTTCGATATAGCTGATTGCCTGACGGCATTTTCCCAGCCGGCGGTGCATCAAAAGGATCTCATTTTGCGCTTTGATTTTGTCAGCACCGTGACAATTTTCAAGCATTGTTTCCAGCTCTTCGATTTTTGACTCTATTTTTCTGGCCCAGTTCAAATGTTTATTCAATTCTTCGTAAAGTAAGTGGCTGTTTTGCATCACGCCGGCGGCTATCCAGGTAAAACCGCTGTTGTCGTGTTGCCGCTGGCGGCTGCTGAGCATCCGCTCCCGTGCACTCGCTTTGGCCTGTGCCTGGGCTTTGACGTTGATGCCGGTGGTCACCAGCGCTCGCTTCACGGCGCTGAATCTGTCGTTAATCCGTTCACAGGCGGCAATGATGGTGCCGGCGTTAAGATTGAGCTTAAGTCGCTGTTCCAGCTGCTTTATGTCTTTTTCAATCTGAGCGATGCACGGGTGGAGCTGCGCGCCATGCTGAACAAACAGCTCATTGTTGAAGCGTTCGGTATCCTGCATCAGCTTACGACTGTGGGGCGCCAGGGCGGCATCGTGCTGCAATACTTCCTGCTCCAGCGTTTTAAGCTGGCTCTTTAACCTTGCAAGCAGTGCGTCGTATTTCAAAACCAGGCTCTCCAGGCGAGTTGGAAGGATGCGGCTATGACTATCAGAATAAAGAGTGGCCGGATAAAAGGAAGCCCAAATTGGATGGCGCTGCGCGCCCCAAGGTAGGAGCCCGCCATCATGCAGGCACCAAGAAACAGACCAACAGCCAGATTAACCTGTCCCAGCAGTAAAAACATCAATAGCGCCGTGCTGTTGCTGATAAAGGTCATCGCCCGCGCCAGGGCGCAGTTTTGCAGTACCGGTAAACGATACAGGCGGCTGGAGCTCAGGGTCCAGAAGGCGCCGATGCCAGGACCCGCGTAACCATCGTAAAATCCAAGTGGCAGCCCCTGCAACCATTGCCGCTTCGGCCCCGGCGCGCGCTCGCGGCTTTTTGCCTCGGCGTGCTCAATGGCGCCTGGGCTTAACAAGGTGTAAATGGCGATGGCCATGATGATAAGTGGCAGCAGCTTGGCCAGCACGGTTTCAGAGGTGAGATACACCGCCAGGGTGCCAAAGAGGGCGCCAATGAAAGTGGCGATTGCTGCACTGTACCAAAAGCCGGGCACAAACAGCTGTTTGCGGTAGTAGGTTAAGGCCGACATCGCCGAGCCAAAGCAGGCTGACAGTTTGTTGGTACCCAGCGCAAGATGGGGCGGCAGCCCCAGCGTCAGTAGCGCCGGGATTGACAGCAGTCCACCACCACCGACCACGGCGTCGATAAATCCAGCCAGGAGCCCGACCGCCGCCAAAATGGCCAGACTGGTCGGGTCAAGCAGTAAGTCCAAATTCAATCCTATTCAATGACCCGGCGGTACGGCGGCAGGGCATCGAGCAGCGATTTGCCATAACGTTTACTCACCAGGCGCCGGTCCAAAATGGTGATCCTGCCATAGTCCTGCTCTTTACGCAGCAAACGGCCGCAACTTTGAATGAGTTTACGTGAAGCATCGGGAATGGTCAGCTGCAAAAACGGATTGCCACCCTTGGCCTTGATGTACTCGGCATGGGCCTGCTCCACCGGTGAGGTGGGCACGGCAAAGGGCAGCTTGGTCACGATAAGGTTGGTGAGATAGTCACCGGGCAAATCGAGACCCTCAGAGAAGCTGCCGGTGCCGAACATCAGCGATGGTTTGCCTTCATCACAGCGCTTCTTGTGGTTTTCCAGCAGCAGCTGGCGCGGCGCATTACCTTGAATCAGCAGCGGAATTTTAAGTTTGGGGCCGAGGATCTCAGCCACTTTCTCCATTTGCCAGTAAGAAGCAAACAGCACCAGGCTGGCCATCTCATTTTCAGTCAGCTTTAAAATGTGTTCCGCCAGCTCTTCGGTGTAGCTGTCGTCGGTGGGCTCAGTGCGCATCTTCGGCAAATACAGGGTCGCGTTATTCTCAAAGTCGAAGGGCGATTGCAGCGCCAGATAACGGCTGCCGTCGTGGAGCGACAATCCCACCTGATGGGCGAAATAATCAAATTGATTCAAGGCCCTTAAGGTGGCACTGCACAGCACCACGCCGGCGGCTTTCTCCCACAGCATGGATTCGAGCATAAAGCCCACTTCAATGGGGGAGGCGCAAAACAGATAGTCCGGCAGCTTTCCGGCGGATAACAGTTCAATCCAGCGCGCGGTGGGGGCGCCTTTTTTGCTGTCTTCCTTGGCCATCATCTTCCACAGTTTGTGAAGGTTTTCGAGCCGCTGCAGCATAAAACCGGTTTCGGTTTGTAAACTGTCGGCCTGATGGCGGGGGATGTCGCCATCTTTGATGGCTTCGGCGAGCAGCAACTGCATCTTGTTGAATTGCTTTAGCGCGCCGCTGCTGGCCGTGGTGAGGTTTTCGGCGTGACGCTTCAGCACCTCTGGCAACTCGCCGTTGTTGAAGCGCAGGCGGTTTTCCGGGTTATCAAACCTGGCGCGCTCGCCATCGCAGTAATGGGCCACCTGATTGAGCATGCCCACCAGATCGCCCACATGGTCCTGCATCGCCTGCGCAGGGGCGATGATGTTGTTGCTTTTAATCTGGTTTTGCAGTTTGGCGGCCGTTTTACCGATTTTCTCCAGCCAATCGGCGGCCCCCCTCAGCGTAGCCTGAGCGCTGGAGAAGTCGCGGGCCACCACCGGCAGGTGATGGGCTTCGTCGATAACGTAAAACATCTCTTCGGGATCCGGCAGGATCACCCCGCCGCCCAGTTCCAGATCCGCAAACAGCAGACTGTGGTTGGCAATCAGCACATCCCAGGTATCCACGTCTTCCCGCGCTTTGTGGAACGGGCAGTTGCGGTGGCTGGCATTTTGCCGATGGCAGGAGTGCTTGTCGCAGGCAATTTGTTGCCACAAATGGTCCGGCAGCGGCGTTTCCAGGGTGTCGATTTCACCGTTCCACAGCCCTTTATGGTAGTCCTGATGCAGTTTTTGCAGCATTTCAACCTGTGCCGTATCGGGTTTGGTCTGCCACATGGCCATCTGGGTGCCGTTGTTATCGCCAATCAGCATCTCAAGCTTGGCCAGACACACGTAGCGCTGGCGGCCTTTCACCAAACCAAAGCGGAAATTGAGCCCGGACTGAGCGAGGAAAAAGGGCAGATCCTGATGCAGCAGCTGTTCTTGCAGCGCTACGGTGGCGGTGGCAATGCAGACCTTTTTCTTGGTGCTCAGCGCCAGCGGAATGGTGCCGAGAATATAGGAGAGCGACTTACCGATCCCCGTGCCCGCCTCAACCACGATAATGCGCCTGTGCTTGTCGTATTCCCCTGCCAGCGTCTTGGAGATCTCGGCCACCATATAGTTTTGCTCGCGCCGGGAGCGGAAATTCGGCAGCGCGGCAGCGATGTCCTTATAGATGGCACGAACTTGGGTTTTAACTTTGTCTGGCAGCATGGGGCTCTCTACAGGCGCGATAATGCTGTACATAATAACAGTGATTGCTTAGGCTAAGAACCCTGCATCACTCGAATATGGCTGTTTTTTGCCCCATCACCATGAATTCATCCCACGCTGCCCCAGGTTCTGAGCCTGAGCTTGAATCAAGTTCAGGCGCTGCCAATCGCAAAGCACAACCTGCACAGCTTGTGAAAGGACGGGTGCTGACCCGAAGTGTGACGCAGCGCGGCGGCGAAACAGTGCTTGAGTACTTTGTGAAAACGCCCACCGGGCCGCTGCGGGTGGAAGTGCCAGAGCAAAAGGTGCTGGCGTTTTGCCCGCAGGCAGACGCTCCGGCGCTCACAGCTCAGTTCAGCGCCGAGGACGTCAGCGCCAAGCCGCTTGAGCTTAAAAGCTTTGATATGCGCAGTGTCAGTGGCCTTTATTGCCGTAATCCCCAGGTGATGCGCCGCCTGATTGCCCGTGCCGCCGAGCTGGATATCCCCCTTTATGAGGCCGATATCAAGGCCGAGCAGCGGTTTCTTATCGAGCGCTTTGTCGCTCTCGATGGCGAGTTCTATGGGCAGTTTTCCAAAGATAACAAAAGCTTTGTCGCATCCAGAGTCAGAAACGCACCGGCGGACATCTCGCTTAGTGCGGTGTCGCTCGATATCGAATGTAGCTTCGCTGGTGAGCTGTATTCCATCGGGCTATATGGCGACTGCGAGCCACTGGTGCTGATGGTCGGTGCAGAAGGCTCTGGCGAGGCCACACTGAGGCATACCCACAATGGCGAGCCTCAGGACGTACCTGTTTTGTGGGTGGCCGATGAACTGGCGCTGCTGCTGGCACTGCAGGATTGGTTTTATCGGGTGGATCCGGACGTGCTGCTTGGCTGGTCGGTGGTGACCTTCGATTTATCGCTGTTATGGCGGCGCGCCAGACACCACGGCATACGTCTGAATATAGGTCGTTTCGGCCGGCCCCTTGGCTGGAAGGTGGAGGATAAACACAGGCCCGAAACCCTGGATTTACCCGGCAGGGTGGTGCTGGATGGCATAGATTGGCTTAAGGCGGCTTTTTATCAGTTCGACAGCTTTGCCCTGGACGCGGTTGCCAATGAAATGCTCGGCGAAGGCAAAGCCATCCACAACCCGGAAGACCGAGGTGAGGAAATTACCCGGCTGTTTAATGAAGATAAGCCGGCGCTGGCCTATTACAACCTCACCGATTGCCGTTTGGTGTGGGATATTTTTGCTCATACCGATTTGATTAATTTTGCGCTGGAGCGGGCGCGGCTTACCGGGCTTGAGTTTGGCCGGGTAGGGGCGAGCGTGGCGGCTTTCAATCATCTGTATTTGCCCCACCTGCACAGGGCCGGGTTTGTGGCGCCTGTGATGGCCAAAGAGCCGGGGCCGGACAGCCCTGGCGGCTACGTAATGGACTCGCTGCCAGGGCTTTACCGCAATGTATTGGTGCTGGATTTTAAAAGCCTGTACCCATCGATTATCCGTACCTTTTTGATTGATCCCAAGGGGCTGGTGCTGGGGCTTGCCGAAGACGAGCAGGACACAGTGCCCGGGTTTCGCGGCGCCCGCTTCAGTCGCCGCGCCCCTATTTTGCCAGAGCTGATTAAATCCCTGGCGCAGCGGCGTGAACAGGCTAAAGCCATGGGCAATGCGCCCATGTCGCAGGCGGTAAAAATTATAATGAACTCGCTGTATGGAGTGCTTGGCTCCCGCGGCTGCGTGTTTCACGATTATCGCCTGGCAAGCTCCATTACCCTGCGGGGCCATGAAATCATGCAAACCACCCGCAAGTGGATTGAAGCCGAAGGCTATACCGTGATTTATGGCGATACCGACTCAACCTTTGTGTGGCTGGGTGATGAAGCGCCCGATGCAGATGCCACCGGTAAACGTCTGGTTGAAATGGTTAATCAGCGCTGGCGTAACACTCTGGCTGAAACCCTGAACATAGACAGCCACCTCGAGCTTGAGTTTGAGCGTCACTATCACAGGTTTTTTATGCCCACACTGCGCCATTCCACAGAGGGCAGCAAGAAGCGCTATGTTGGCCAGTATCAGCATGCCGCTGAGCGGCCGCTGGTGTTTAAAGGCATGGAGCAGGTGCGAAGCGATTGGACGCCGCTGGCAAGGCGAGTACAACACGAGCTGTATCGACGTCTGTTTGAGGATGAAGATGTGCTTGGCTTTATGCGTGACACCGAAAAGGCGCTGTTCGGCGGGCTACTCGACAAAGAACTGGTGTTTAAGAAGCGGCTCAAACGGGATATCAGCCAGTACACCGCCAAGTCGGCCCCCCATGTAAAAGCAGCAACCGCCTGGGTAAAGGCTACCGGCGATGAGTCAAAGGGCAAAAGGGGCACCCGAATCGAGTATGTCTTTACCAAGGCAGGGGCCGAGCCGTTGGGCTTTAGGTCGTTACCCATTGACTATGACTATTATTTCGACAAACAACTGATGCCCATTTTGGAGCCTATTTTGGCTGTTCTGAAAGTTAATTACCAAAAAGAGGGCGCTGAGCAACTCTTGTTAATTTAGTGTTTTTTCGATGGTGCTTGACCAATTTAGTGGTTAACCACGGGTTAAAATTCTGCGCAAATCCTGTTTTTTGGTGTTCTTTGTGTGATTTTTAACACGTTTGTCAGAGTTTTTTCTTTGGTGGTTAGTTCGGTGTTTGCTAATCTGCGCAGGACCAGGATGGAAATAAAATTACGGATATGTCCTGCGGCTCAAATAGAAAGGTTAGGCACCCATGAACAAGACCATGTTAGCCAGCAGCATCATCGCACTGCTGACCATTCCAACGGCTTCGGCCATTGAAATCTACAAAGATGACAAAAATGCCGTATCTATCGGCGGCTTTATCGACGCACGCGTCATCAACACGCAAGACACCACGGAAGTGGTGAACGGTGCCTCGCGAATTAATTTTGGTTTCGAACGTCAGCTCAGCAACGACTGGAAAGCCTTCGCACTGGTGGAGTGGGGCATTAACCCCTTTGGCAGCAGCGAAATCGTTTACAACAACAAATTTGAGTCAGTACAGGACGAGTTCTTCTATAACCGTCTTGGCTACGCCGGTTTGAGCCACGACACCTGGGGTACGCTGACCATTGGTAAGCAATGGGGTGCCTGGTACGACGTGGTGTATGGCACCAACTATGGCTTTGTGTGGGACGGTAACGCAGCGGGCGTCTACACCTATAACAAAGACGACGGCGCCGTAAACGGTGTTGGTCGTGGTGACAAAGTGGTGCAGTATCGCAACACCCTGGGCGATTTCAGCTTTGCCGTACAGGCGCAGCTGAAAAACAGCACCTTCTTTACCTGTGATTTCGACGATATCACCCAGGAAGCCTGTGAAGACAAGTGGAACGCCGGCGAGCGTGCAGCTCAGCAGGTGGAATACAACTATACCTACGGCGGCGCTGTAACCTGGCAGGCCATGGACAAACTGGCCATTGCCTTGGGTGCCAACCGCGGTGAGTTCGACGTGACCTATGGTAACGGCGAGCGTATCACTGCCGTTGACCTCATCTACGGTATGGGCGTGACCTGGGGCAACTTTGATGCCGATGGTTTCTACGCCTCTGCCAATGTGAACTACAACGAAAACCACGACACCGACAACATTGGTCGTCTGATCAAAGAAGCCTACGGTGTTGAAACCCTGTTTTCGTACAAGTTTGAAAACGGCTTCCGCACCTTCGTGTCTTACAACCTGCTGGATGCCGGCAGCGACTACGTGATCCAGCCAAACTACAATGCTGATCCAAACGACGTGTTCAAGCGTCAGTTCGTGGTAGCTGGCTTGCACTACGTTTGGGACAAAGACACCGTGCTTTACGTGGAAGGTCGTAAAGACTTCAGCGACTTCTCCAGCGCAGATCAAGAGCAGGAAGCCAGAATGGCCCTGTCGGAAGACGACGGCATCGCCATCGGTATCCGTTACTCGCTCTAAGCAGAAAGCCAGTCGAGTAATTTGTTATCAGTTGATTAAGCCGGGCATACGCCCGGCTTTTTTATTGACCAAATATTCAAGAGATTGAATTGGTGGTTATCGTTGATTTCGATTGGAATAGCCGACAAATGCAGGTTTTCCCATGGATAAATGCGTCAACGATCTGACCAAGAGTGTTTTTGGTTGTTTTATCAACAAATGTCAATTTATGTAAAAGATTAAATAATTGTTAATAGTGGGTGGCAGGAAGAGCTTGATGACTTCATTCTATGTCTTTGTAAGTAAGGAGGAATCTTCATCATTTGGTGGTTTTTTGTGCGCATTGTTGTGAGTTTTTTACTCGATCAAACTGGAGTGGGTGTGTCGCATCTGTTGCTGGATGTTGAAAAGTTGTGTTTTATGTGTTTCCATCCATCATTGAAAGTGACATGGCGTTCATCAATGTAACGCCTGCAGCACAAGCCCATAGGGCACATTATAAAAATGTAAATCCAGGGAGATAGACGATGCTTAAGAACAGCATGTTGGCAAAATCAGTACGATTTGCCTTGGTCGCTGGTGCGACTACTTCAGCACTGACCATCCCAGCAGTTTATGCTGCTGACGAGGGTGAGACTGTTGAACGTATCGAGGTTACCGGTTCACGCATTAAGCGCACCGACCTTGAGACTGCCAGTCCTATCACTATGTTTTCTGCGGAAGACATTGCAAATTCTGGCGTAGCTACGCTGGAAGATTTTGTTCAAAACATTCCTGCTATTAACGGTGGCGCTGAAGGTTCATCTGTGAACAACGGTAGCCGCGGTTTTGCAACTGCTTCATTGCGTGGTCTGGGTTCCGGACGTACGCTGGTACTGATCAACGGACGTCGTTTCGCTTCTGGCGATTTGAACTCTATCCCAACCGCTTATGTTGAGCGAATTGAAGTTCTCCGTGACGGTGCATCGACTGTTTACGGTTCGGATGCCATCGCTGGTGTAATCAACTTCATTACCAAGAAAGACTTTGAAGGTATTGAGTTTGGTGCACAGTACGATATCAGTGGCGAAGGTGACGGTGAGAAGACTCTTATGTCTGTAACTACCGGTACCTCAAGTGATCGCGGTAACGTGATCATGTCTCTGCAATATACCAAGCGTGATGCTATTTGGCAGGGTGATCGTGATTTCTCTGACTGCCCAATTTTTGAACGTGACGGTGAAAAACTCTGTGGTGGTTCAGGCACCATTCCTTACGGTCAATTCTTCTACGCTGATGGCTCACCAAAAGGCGGTTATGTAGTTGATCCTTCCTCTGGTCAGGTTCGCCCATTTGACCAAGCAGTTGATGGTTACAACTATTCAGTAGCCAGCTACATGGTTACGCCACAGGAAGTATTCAGCATTAATGGCGCTGGCCGCTATGAAATTACTGACAACCTGACTGGCTTCCTGGAAGGTGGTTTCACCAACCGTCAATCTGATCAGTTGATGGCTCCGGAAGGTACCTTCTGGGGACCGACCATGCCAGCTTCTAACCCATACAACCCGACTGGTGAAGATTTGGTTGTAGTGCGTCGTTTGGCGGAAACTGGTGGTCGTGGCTTTACTCAGGATTTCTCAGACTATCGCATGGTGTTTGGTTTGGAAGGCGCTCTCGGTGATTACTACTGGGATGTGTCTTACAACTTTGCGCGTTATGTTGATTCACGTCTGGATCTGGGTCGTGTCAACCCAACTCGTGCCGAAACTCTGCTCGATCCAGCGTTGTGTGCTGAAGACGATGCTTGCCCAGGCATTTGGAATCCTCTGGAAGAGGGCACTCTGACTCCAGAAATGCTGGCTTACGCTTTCGTACCTAACTCTCCAGTTGTTCGTGGTGAAACCCGTCAGTTGCAAGGTAACATCTCTGGTAGCCTGTTCGGTCTTGAACTTCCAGGTGGCGAAGTGATGTTTGCTGCTGGTTTCGAAAAGCGCTGGGAAGAATACCAGAGCGTTCCTGATGGTGCGGCATCAATCGGTCAGATCTACTCTGTAGCCGGTGAGCCGACTTCGGGTGACTATTCAGTGAATGAAGCATACGCCGAATTCGATATGCCTATCGTGGAAGGTCTGCCTTTCGCTGAGTCTGTCCGACTGACTGCTGCAGTTCGCTACTCTGATTTTGACTTCTTGGACGATGGTGCCACCAATACTAAATTTGGTTTGGAATGGGCTCCGTTTGATGGTCTGCTGATTCGCTCTACCATTGCTGAAGGCTTCCGTGCCCCTAGCGTAAGTGAACTGTATGCACCTCAGTCTGAAACTAACCTGGCTTATGCTGAGCCTTGTAAGAACTATGCTACCGGTGGTCAAAACGCTACTGTGAAAGCAAACTGTGCTGCTGAAGGTCTGCCAGGCGATTTCGAACTGTCTTCCAACCAATCTTCAACAGTAGTAGGTGGTAACCCCGATCTGCAGCCTGAAGAGTCTGAGAGCTTCACTGCAGGTTTCGTATACAGCCACGACAGCGGCTTCAGCGCCAGTGTTGATTACTTCAACATTGAAATCACTAACGGTATTGGTACTGCTGGTACCGACAACGTAGTGAGTGCGTGCTGGAACTCTGCCAACTTCTCCAGCCCACTGTGTGATCTAATCAAGGGTCCTAGCTTGACTGGTGATGCACCGCACGCTACTTCACCATACCGTACCGCTCTGGGTCCAGTGGCTGGTATCCTGCTGACCAACGCTAACCTGTCTACTTTCGAAACATCAGGCGTTGACTTTGATTTGTCGTACAAGACAGACATTGGCCAAGGCCAGTTCTCTGCACTGTTGAACGGTACTTACCTGGATCAGTACGACTACTTGCCATATGAAGGTGCAGATATCGTTTCTGCTGCCGGTAAAGTGGCTGCTGACCAGTGGGAAACTACCTTAGCGGTGTTCCCAAGACTGCGTGCCAACCTGTCTCTGAACTACGCAATGGACAACTGGTCTGTTAGCTGGCAGACCCGTTACCAGTCTGAAGGTGAAGACTACTTCGCCAGCGAGGACAACCTGGATAACATCGCTGATGCCATTTGGTACCACGATTTGCAGGGTACTTACTTCGCAATGGACAACCTGTCACTGACCTTGGGTGTGCGCAACCTGTTTGACGAAGAGGCCCCTTATATCTCCAACAACCAGGACATGAACACTATCCCAGTATCGTACGATACTGCTGGCCAGTACTGGTATGCTCGTGTGAACGTGAAGTTCTAATTTGAATTTCTCGTGTTAGAAAAAGCCAGCCTTAGGGCTGGCTTTTTGCTTGGAGGGAACAGCGATGAAAATGAGCGTCGGGCAGGCCTATCTCATGGCACTTCAATCGTTTCAACAGAACGACTTTCATCTGGCCTATAGGTATCTGAACCCCATTGTTAAACAGGTTCCACAGCATCTGGATGCCCACTTTTTGCTCGGCCTGTGCGCTAGAAAGCTGGGGGACTCTGATATGGCTGCTCGTATTCTATTGGATTTGTTGAAAAAGAAACGCTTGCCAGACTATCTGATTGCACTGGGCAACTTATATGTCCAACAGCAGCTGTATACCGAAGCAGAAAGCCTTTATAAGGAGGTGTTGGCACGGCAGCCACACCACGATGCGTTGGTGAATTTGTCGCGAGTTTACTTTGTACAAGCCAACTGGCTTGCCGCGAAGGATGCCCTCAAAGGGGCTCTTGCTATCAAACCTGGGGATAGGCCTTCGAGGCTGTCATACATTGAATGTTTAAGACAGTTGGGTGAGGAAGGCGTTGCTCTAAAAGAGCTCAGGGTTTTCATTCAACAACCTGATTTGTCCCAACAGTTAATTGAAAAAGCGGCCTTTTTATTTTTTTCTCTGGGAAGTCCTGTTGAAGCCACGCAGGTGCTGGTGACCCGGTGTCAAATGGATAATATCTCCGGCGCTACAATGGATTTGATGTATAAGCTTATTGCTGACCGGAAAACGCACTGCATTGTGGCAGCTTGGCTTGCGAAAGTACCGGCAACGCACCCTTGTTATCGTCAATCATTGGACATACGTTTTCGTACGTTATGGGGGGGCGAGCGAGACCAGGCTTTTTCCGTTTATGAGTGGTCTGACTTAAACGTTGCCGGCGTTTTTGAGGACTATGTAAAAAAACTGATGAAATGTGGTCTTTACGAAAAGGCCTACCGAGCACTTCATAGCGGTTCATCAACTACATTCGGTGTGACTTTTCTTAAGGGAGTCCTTGCCCTTGAGATGAATGCTCCAGAAGAAGCGCATAGCTGTTTCGACGCATTGTTAGAAACAAACAGTGAAGATGGTCAATTACTGGAGTTCAAGGCCAAAGCCTGTCTGGCTTCCGAACAAATAAGTGAAGCCCGGGCCTTAATGGATACTCGCCTTAAGCAAGCAGATCTAACTCAGGGTAGCTACGCACTTTATGGGACTGTGCTCAAGAAAAGTGGTGATTTTAAGGCTTACCGGCAACTATTTGATTATGACCGTTTGGTCCAGTTTCGTTCGGTGGACCTTAAAACAGATAATCTATATGAAGATCTGTTAGGTTATTTAACCGATTTACACTCTTTGAATTATGAACCGTTTGAACAGTCGTTGCGCGGTGGGAGTCAGACCGTTGGGCAACTGTTTGATAGTCAGGTTCCGGTGATCGTTGAGTTGAAGAAGCGGATATTGCGGCAGTTGACGGGACTGAAACGTGGCGATGAGATAGGTTCATTGAGCCCTCTGGCCAATATCGCTTCAGACGACTTAATCATCAAAGACTCTTGGTCTGTTCTTTTGCATTCAGGGCACTTTCACGCAAATCATTTTCACAATGCGGGTGACTACAGTGCATGTCTCTACCTTGATGTATCAGGTGTGGGTCAGGTGGCTGGAGAAGGGTGGTTGAAGTTTGGTCAGGCTGAACTAGGCGAGTGGTTCAAAGATCATCCTGACTTCATTGTTCAACCCAAAGAGGGTTTGCTCGTTGTATTTCCATCTTATATGTGGCATGGGACTGAGTCGTTTAGCGCCAATCACCAGAGAATGACAGTCGCATTTGATATCAAGTTTATATAATCAAACCGGTTCGATAAGAGGCTCGCTTTTAGGCTGTAAAGGCCGCGTATTCAGTCATTATCGCATGTTGACACAGGTCAACATTTTGTGAAATGATGCGAGCGGGTCTATGCCCTGCGGGGCATAGGAAAGGGAAGAAAACTCTAACAATCACAAGAGAAAGACCAACTTATGTGTGATAAACGGGCGTTTGACCCGTCAAACCGTCTGAGTTACTCGTAAGTTAAACCTTTATTCACTTCAAATTGGTTGGGAACTATGTCCAAGGTAAGCAATAGAACCAAAATCGCTACTGCACTCGTTGGCGCGTTGGCTCTGGCCGGCAGCAACCTGGTAGTTGCAGATCCTCTGAAAGAGGTTCAGAAAGCCGATGCCCAGATCCACGCCGATGCGGCTGCATCTCAGAAAAAAGTAGATGGCTACTTTGATCAGGCTCAGGACATGCTGTTTGAATACGGCTCTGTCGCTGATGAGCGCGAAGCGCTGAAAGCCTACAACGACTACCTGGCTTCGCTGGTTGCTGACCAGCAGAAGACCATGACGTCTATCCAGGACGACATCAACGGTGTTGATAAGCTGCGTCAGGGTGTTGTGCCCCTGATGTTTAAAATGGTTGAGTCACTGGAGCAGTTTGTTGCTCTGGATCTGCCATTCAACACCGAAGTACGCAAAGAGCGTATTGATAACCTGAAAAACCTCCTCAGCACTGCTGAAGTTACCTTGGCCGAAAAATATCGTCTTATCCTGGATGCTTACAGCATCGAGCGTGAGTACGGCACTTTCGTTGCAGTTAACACTGGTAAGTTGAACCTCGACGGTAAAGAAGTGCTGGTTGACTTCTTCAACCTGGGCCGTGTTGCTCTGTATGCTCAGAGCTTGGACCAGAAGACCGGTTGGATGTACAACACTGAAACCAAAGGTTGGGACAAGCTGGAAGACAGCCACCTGCGTGAGCTGACCAAAGGCATCCGCATTGCCCGTAAGCAGGGCGCTCTTGACCTCTTTGCGTTACCAATTCCAGCTGCGGAGACTGCAAAATAATGAAGAAGCTAATTTCTACCGCCGTTGTTGCGGCCAGTCTGTCACTCACTGCCGGTATGGTTAGTGCTGCCGACGCGCCAAAGACTATCGATCAGCTGCTGCAGCAGGTGAAAACCGAGCGTGTAGCTGAAGGCAAAGTCAACGCCAAGCGCGAAGCCGAGTTCAAAGCTGAGCGTGGTGATAAAGCGGCACTGCTGCAGCGTGAAAAATCTGCCCTGGCTGCCGAAAAGCAGCGTGGCAAGGACCTGAACCAAGCCTTCATCGACAACGAGCGTAAAATCGCTCAGCTCGAAGAAGACCTGAAAACTGCTCAGGGTGACCTGGGTGAGATGTTCGGTGTGGTTAAAGGTGAAGCCGGTGATTTCGCTGGTAAGCTGGTAGGTTCTAACGTTTCTGCTCAGTACCCTAAGCGTGACGTGTTCATCGCTGACCTGGGTTCTCGCAAGCAGCTGCCAAAAATCGAAGAACTGGAAAAGTTCTGGCAAGAGCAGCTGTTCGAAATGGCCGAGTCTGGCAAAGTGGTTAAGTTCGAAGCTGCCGTAACCGACATCGACGGTAACGTAGTGAACACCACTGTACACCGTATCGGTGCATTCAACCTGACTGCCGATGGCAAGTATGTTGTTTACAACCCAGAACTGGGTCTGATCCAGCAGCTGTCTGCTCAGCCAGAAGGCTACCAGGTTGCACCTATCGCCAAGTGGGAAGCCGCTACCAGCGGTGCTGAGAAGATGTACATCGATCCAGCTCGCGGTACTCTGCTGAACATCTTCACTCAGAAAGCCTCTTTCGAAGACCGTATCGAAGCCGGTGGTCCTATCGGTTACATCATCATCGGTATTCTGGCTCTGGGTCTGCTGATTGGTCTTGAGCGTCTGCTGACTCTGTTCGTGATCGGTTCTAAAGTTAAGGCTCAGTCCAAGAACGTGGCCAACCCAGGTAACAACGCTCTGGGCCGTATCCTGAAAGTGTATCAGGACAACAAAGATGCCGACGTTGAAACTCTGGAGCTGAAACTGGATGAAGCCATCCTGAAAGAAACTCCTGCGATTGAGACTCGTATCTCTATCATCAAAGTACTGGCCGCTATCGCTCCTATGATGGGTCTGCTGGGTACCGTAACCGGTATGATTGCAACCTTCCAGAGCATCCAGCTGTTCGGTACTGGCGATCCAAAACTGATGGCCGGCGGTATCTCTATGGCGCTGGTTACTACTGTACAGGGTCTGGTTGCCGCACTGCCACTGATGCTGGTTCACGCTATCGTGGTAGCTCGCAGCAAGACTATCGTACAAACTCTCGAAGAGCAGAGTGCGGGTATCATTGCTGAACACGCTGAGAAGAGGGCTAACTAATGATGCTATTCCTGATGGATGTTTGGGATTCCGTCAGGGGCTTCATGGCCACCGGGGGCGACGTCCTCTGGCTTGTAGCGGTTGTGCTGTTTGTCATGTGGGTGTTGATGTTGGAGCGCTTTTGGTACCTGAACTGGGTAGCACCAAAAGAGCATCTGGCCATCATCTCTGCATGGGAAGCCAGGGAAGAAACAACTTCCTGGTATGCTCACCGTATCCGTGAAGCTTGGGTATCCCAAGCGAAGCAAGATATGAACGCGCGTATGCTGATGATCAAGACCTTAGTGGCGCTTTGCCCCATGATTGGTCTGCTCGGTACCGTTACCGGTATGATCACAGTGTTCGATGTGATGGCAGTACAGGGCACCAGTAATGCTCGTATGATGGCGGCTGGTATCTCTCAAGCAACTATGCCAACTATGGCTGGGATGGTTGCGGCACTCTCAGGGGTATTCTTCAGTACCCGTCTGGATGCCAAAATGAGAATTAGCCTTGAGCGGCTGAAAGACAGCCTGCCACACCACTAAAGAGAGATTTAACATGGCTCGTAAAAAGCATTCCAGCGTAGACGAGGAAGCTCAAATCGACATGACCCCGATGCTCGACATCGTGTTCATCATGCTGATCTTCTTCATCGTAACTACTTCGTTCGTGAAGCCATCTGGTTTGGACTACAACAAGCCTCCGGCAGCACAGGCGACCAAGAAGCCATCTGCTAACATCTTTATCGGTGTAAGCAAGACTGGTGTGATCATGATGGAAAACCGTCAGGTTGACATCGAGCGCGTCACTGCAAACGTTGAACGTATGCTGGCGGAAGCGCCGGAAGCCTCTGTTCTGATCCAGGCCGACAAAGAAGCCCAACACGGCATCGTTGTTAAGGTTCTGGACCAGGTGAAGGCTGCCGGTATCGACAAGATCGCGGTATCTGCGGGGAACGACTAATTATGTTGAGAGCACTAGTATCTATCATTATTGGTGCTTTGGTGACATTTGGTTTGTTCTGGTTCATGGCTGCCTTGGTCGGAGGTGGCGCCACGCGCCACGATAACTCCACCGAGTCCCCGGTGATTGAAATCACCATGGACAGGCAGGATGCGAAGGCGCAGAACAAGCCGAGGGTGGTGCCTAAGCCACCCCCACCACCAGAGCAGCCGCCAAAGCCGGATACCACTCCGCCAGACACGTCGACTAACATCGACGGCGGCCTTACCTTTAACATGGGTGGCCTTGAGGCCGGTGGTGCCAGCACTGGGTTTAAACTGGGTAACATGATGACCCGCGATGGCGATGCAACGCCAATCGTGCGTATCGAACCTCAGTATCCTATTGCTGCGGCACGTGACGGTAAGGAAGGTTGGGTACAGCTGCGCTTCACCATTAACGAGATTGGTGGTGTTGATGACGTTGAAGTTATCGCCGCAGAACCCAAGCGTGTATTCGATAAAGAAGCGATTCGCGCGCTCAAAAAGTGGAAGTACAAGCCAAAGGTTGTTGATGGCCAAGCCCAGAAGCAAACCGGTATGACTGTACAGTTGGACTTTAAACTGGATAAGGGAGGCAAATAAGGATGCGTCAAGTCAATAAACTTGCCAGCGCTCTGTTGCTGTCCCTGACTGCCGGCGCCTTGGTTGTTCCCATGGCGCAGGCTGTTGAAAAGTGTCCAATGGAAAAGCGCCAGTCCCGAGCTGTTGGAGAAAGTGTAGGTAAGAAGGTACAAAAGTCCTTCGAAGCCTACACCAACGGCCAGGTTGACGAAGCGATTGCTATTCTGCTTGAAGCCAATGCCAAAGGTGACTTTGACAAGGCCTATGTTGCCCGTATGCTGGGTAACTTTTATGCCGAGAAGGGCCAGATGGGCACTGCTATCAAGTACATGAAGCAAGCCGTTGACGCCGATGTACTGGGCGGAACCGACCATGCAGCCTCGATGAAGCTGTATGCGGATCTGCTCATCCAGGAGAAGAAGTGGAAAGAGGCTATTGCCGTTTACTATAAGTGGATGGACTTTGCCTGTAAGACTGACGATCCTGTGGTATATCGTCGCATCGGTATCGCGTACAGCGAACTGAAGCAGTGGGACAAGGTAGTTGAGGTTGCAGACAAAGGTCTGTCTCACGCCAAAGAGCCCGATAAGAACCTGTATCAGATGAAATTGACTGCTTACTTTGAGAAGAAGCAGTACAAGAACGCTGTAAAGGTACTTGAGACCATGGTTCCGTTGTTCCAGGACGACAAACGTCTTTGGATCCAGTTGGCACAGTTTTATCTGCTGACCGAGGATTTTCCTCGTTCGCTGCAGACCTATGATCTGTGCTACCGCAACGGCTTCCTGAAAGAAGACGGCAGCAACCTGACTCGCTTCACTCAGCTGCTTGCCAGCCAGGGCGCTCCTTATCGTGCCAGTACCATCATGGAAAAATACATGAAGGCTGGTGTGATTGAGACCAACGCCAAGAACTACGAGCAATTGGCTAACTTCTACTCCAATGCCAAAGAAACGGTAAAAGCTGCCGAATTCTATGGCAAGGCTGCAGAAGAGAAGAACGATGGCAAGCTGTATCTGAAGCAGGGCCGCATGCTGGCACTGGCTGAGAAATACTCTGCAGCTATCCCGGTTCTCGAAAAGGCGCTCAATGCCGGTGTTGAACACCCAGGTGAAGTTCACTTCGAACTGGCTCTGGCTCATCTTCAACTGAAGCAGTACAAGTCCGCACATCGCCGTGCGAAACTGGCTGCCCAGGACAAGAAGACCGAGCGCAGTGCCAAGAGCTATGTCTCTTACATCGAAGAGAAAGCACGTATCAACAACGTGACTCTGTAACGGCGCTTGATCCCAAGCTCAAAAAAGCCACCCTCGGGTGGCTTTTTTATTGGCGGCGAAACAGGGAAACGCAAGTTGCCAATGGGTGTCTGACTGGCTGTTAGTGCCCAGGCCTCACAGGTGGTTTACTGTTTAGTGATTGCCTCTGTGAATGTTTGCGGCAACGTGTCTTGCCAATATCCGTTAGATCTACTGACAGACTATTGCAGCTGCTCCATCACCGAATGTTTGCCTTTGTCCTGCTCGAGTAATTTGGCGATGGTTTCGGTATTGGTAAACAGCTTTTCGATCCGCTGCTCACGATTGGGACTGCAGACACAGGCGGCCAGCTTGTACTCCATTTGCACGCTGTGGTCCTTATCATATTTGTGTACAAACTCCCGTATAGCGCTTTCGATGCGCTCGGTCACCACAGATGTACCTTCGGTATCTATGTTAAACAGTCCCAGCGCGAAGCAGTCATCACTCATCCTTGCCAGCAGGTCAGTCGCCCGTAATAGGGCGCCTTCAATTTCTTTGGTAAACAGCTCTAAAATACCGGGGTGTTTAATGGTTTCGCGCAGGTGAGGGTACAGATACAATAGCGCCAGACTTTGTTGTTCACGAATGTGCCTGTGCCATTCGCGATTGAACACTTCCAAAAAATAGGTTTGATTGTAGACGCCCGTCTCCGGATCCCTGAATCCGGAATTACGAAATGAATAAATCATAAGGCGAACTCCTGCAAAGGTTCTGATCCCAGTATAGGAAACTTTGCGGGTTTATAGCGAAAGGGAGATAAGGATAATGCAAAAAGGTATATTGGCACTGGCAGTATCGTCCGTGCTGTGGTTGGGTGGTTGTGGTGAAGCCCAGACGCAGGCACCAGCTCAGGCACCGGCCAAAGCCGAGACGGCAAGCAGCCCTGAGGTGTCGGCCGAGGCCCGCTATCTGGAGATGGTCGACAATTACTTTAAGGACTACCTCAAGCTTGAGCCTATCTACGCTACCTTCTTTGGCGTGAATGACTACAACGACCAGTTTGGCGGCGATCTGTCCGATGAATACCTGAAAGCCCGTCACGACTTCAATACCCGCTATCTTGCCGAGGTGAAGAAGATAAACCGCGACGCCTTACCAGCCGATTTGCAGCTGTCCTACGACCTGTTCGTCTATGACCGTAACATCGCCCTCGTGGACGAGACCTTCCCGGCGCGTTTCCTGCCGATGAACCAGTTCTACAGCACAGTGATCACCATGATCCAGCTGGGCAGTGGTGAAGCGGCGCAGCCTTTTGCGACCAAACAGGACTACCTCAATTGGGAATCGCGGGTTGATGGTTTTATCGCTTGGCTCGATAGGGCTGAGGCACGCATGAAAGAAGGCATGGCCAGCAAAGTGGTGTTGCCACGGGTGTTGGTGGAGCGGATGATCCCTCAGTTTACTGCCCAGCAAGTGGCCGATGCCAAAGACAGCATCTTCTACGCGCCCATTAGCAAACTGCCTGAGTCCTTCAGCGCCGAAGACAAGCTTGAGCTTGAAAACCGCTATCAGGTACTGATTAGCGAGCGCCTGCTTCCAGCTCTTGCCCGTATGGAAGGTTTCCTCAAAGAAAGTTATCTGCCTGCCGCCCGAGCGTCTGACGGCTGGTGGGGGCTGCCCAACGGTAAGCTGTGGTATCAGCATCTGGCCAACCTGCACACAACCACCGACAAGTCTGTGGACGACATCCATGACATCGGCCTTAGCGAAGTGTCCCGCATCCTGTCTGAAATGGACAAGGTGCGTCAGCAGGTCGGCTTCGAAGGCGACCTCAAGGCCTTCTTTGCCTCGCTTTCCAGCGAGCCGCAGTATTTCTTCAGCGAGCGCCAGGATCTGGTCGATGGTTACATGGCCATCAAGGATGACATCAACAAGGTGCTGCCCAAGTACTTCAACGTAATGCCAAAAGCCGATTATGTTGTTAAGCCGGTGGAAGCCTTCCGTGAGCAATCCGCCGCCGGAGCCTCCTACGAGGCGCCCGCAGTGGATGGTAGCCGTCCGGGTGTGTTCTACATCAACACCTATAACCTCAAAGCCCAGCCAAAGTGGGGCATGACCACCTTGTCGCTGCACGAGGCCGCGCCTGGGCACCACTTCCAGATTGCCATCAAGCAGGAGCTGACCGGTGTACCTGAGTTCCAGCGCTTCAGCGGTTATACCGCCTTTGAAGAGGGTTGGGCGCTCTATGCCGAGTATCTGGGCATCGAAATGGGGCTCTTCAGCGACCCATACCAGTACTTTGGTAAGCTGTCTGATGAGATGCTGCGCGCTATGCGTCTGGTCGTCGATACCGGCCTGCACGCCAAGGGCTGGAGCCGAGAGCAGGCCATTCAGTATATGAAGGACAACTCACCGATGGCCGAAAGCGACATTATCGCCGAGGTGGAACGTTATATGGCCATTCCAGGCCAGGCGCTGTCCTATAAAGTGGGCCAGCTTAAAATCCTGGAACTGCGCGCCGATGCCGAGAAGCGCCTGGGTGACAAGTTCGACCTGCGCGCTTTCCACGATCAGGTGCTGACATCGGGTTCGCTGCCGATGGCGGTGATGGAGCAAAAAATCAATCGCTGGGTCGAAAGCCAGCTTTGATGATTTTTTCGTCTCCGGCTTTTTAATTGGTATGGGAATCCCTATACTGGATTTCCTGCTGCGGTGTGCAGGCCATGAGCTGTAAATAGCCGGGGCGTTTGCCCCGATACTGATAAGGAGAAAGCTATGGTTCGGGCAACAGCGCGACATCTTTTGGTCAGCTCGCAGGAACACTGCGAGATCCTGAAGCAACTTATCGAAAGCGGCGCGGATTTTGGCGATATCGCCAGACAGCACTCCGCGTGTCCATCGGGTACCCAGGGTGGTGAACTCGGTGCGTTTGGCCCCGGCATGATGGTGCGGGAATTCGATGAAGTGGTATTCAGTGCCCCCATCAATGTGGTCCAGGGGCCGGTCAAAACGCAATTTGGTTACCATCTGGTGGAAGTGACCAGTCGGGGATGATAGATTAAAAAACGGCTGCACTGGCAGCCGTTTTCTTTTGCTCATAGTGTTCGTCATCCACCACTTTTGACCTTTATTCTTGCCAGTTCAGAAAGGATACCCCTGTGCATATCGAGCTTTTCACCGACCGCCTCAAACTCAGAACCCTCGGCCCCGACGACAAGGCTAATTTTGTGGCCATGCAAACCGATGCAGGCGTAAACCGATATGTGCGGGTATGCGAAAGCCTGCCTCAGGTGGAAGCCAAGTTTGAAGCCCGGTTGCTTCCATGGGAGTACGACAGTGGCGACTGGCTTACCCTGGTGATTGAAACCCTTGAGGGCGACTTTGTTGGCTACACGGGTTTTCATCAGGACTGCCCACTGTCGCGGCGCGCCGAAGTGGGCTATATGCTGAGTCCGGCAATGTCCGGCAAGGGCTTTGCCACCGAGGCTACCCGCGCCGTTATCGATTGGGGCGCTCACCTTTTTAATATTCATAAATTTGTTGCCTGGTGCAGTGAGCAAAACCTCGGCTCACGCGCCGTGCTTGAGCGACTTGGTTTTCAGCTCGAGGGTGTGCTGAAAAGCCACAGCCTTATCGGCGATGAATGGCACAACGACTGCGTTTATGGTCTGCTGGCCGATGATCGCGGTGATGTAAATTAACCGCAACTTCACGCGACAGGCGGCGGTTATGTGTATAATGCAGCGGTTTATAATCAGTGGAGAGCGGCATTGAGCGGTTCAGCATCCAGCCTCACCCTGCATGCGGGTGAAGACTATATCGAGCTTTATAAAGTACTTAAGGTAGAAGGCATGACCGGAGACGGCGCCGAAGCCAAGCGTGTCATTGCCGAAGGCATGGTGTTGGTGAACGGTGAAGTGGAAACCCGCAAGCGTAAGAAACTGGTTGCCGGTGACACTGTTGCCTTCAATGGTGAAACCGTCGAGATCCTCGCCCCCTAAGGAGTAAAAAATGCATTTCCCAGAAGACGATAACGGCCAGATGCTCAAAGCAATGCACGAATCGGGTATCGATTTGTCCAAGCCGCTGGACGTGGATTTTTTCCTGGTGTTTGACGACAGACGCGATGCCGAATCAGCACTGGAAGACTTGGTTGCCCAGGAGGCCGACGGCGAGATTGAGCTCAACTTCAACGAAGAAATCGAGAAGTGGGAGCTGATTGTCTGCATCAACATGCTGCCTGAATACGACGCGCTGGTCGCCAAAGAGCTTGAACTGAACACCTTTGCCGGTCAGTTCGACGGTCAGAGCGATGGCTGGGGTGTGATGCAGCATCAGGAAGGTGATGACGAGTTCATGGACGACGAAGACCATGAGCATCACGACTGTGGCCCCGGCTGCAACCACTGATAGACCTGAGTAAAAACTCATGAAAACCACCGCTTGCGGTGGTTTTTTATTGCCGTAAACTCAGGTGCTTATAAACAGAACGTGGCATATGCGGCCGGGGCAGGCTTCAGGGCGAAGCAACCGGTCAGCGTGAAAGGAGGCAGGATTGGCAAAACACATCAGCTTTGGAACCCCGGTAAACGATGCCGAGCGCTGGGCCTTCGGTCTGCTGGCCGATGAGCTTCCCACCGATTACTTCTTGCTGACCAATGTGGAGATCCCCACCAAGACCGGTCAGGCGATGGAAGTCGATGCGCTGGTGGTAGGGCAGTGGGGTGTGTATGTAGTGGATGTCAAAGGCTACATCGGCAGGCTCGATGCCGGGCTGCACGCCTGGTTGCTGGATGGCCGCGATGTCGATAACAGCCTCTCCAAAGCCAACTATGTGGCGCGGGTGCTGGCGGGCAAGCTTAAACACAAGGTGCCGGTCGGGGTGTATGCGCCCTGGTGTCAGGGCATGGTGTTTGTCACCGGCCGCAAGGGCGAGGAGATTGAGCTCGACAAGTCCGGCGAAAGCCTCAGTATCTATACCCCTGATGAAATCATCGCCGCGCTGACCAAAGAGTGGGGCCTGACCGCGCCACACAAGCATCCGGTGACCCGGGCGCAGAAGGAGCTGGTGCTCGACACCATAGGTCAGGTTGCTCTGGTGGAGAGCCGCAACAACAAAATCCAGGACTTCATTAAACTTAAGTGTCTGTTTTTACAAAAGGGGCTGGAAGTCTGGCAGGCGGAATATAATCCCGGCGGCTGGAGCGCTCCCTGGCTGCTGAAAATTCTTCTGCCCATTGAATTTGAAGACGCCTCTGAAGCTGCCCGCCACGAAGAGCGGCTGCGACAGGAGTTTCAGCGGCTGCAGGCGCTGTCGGGCCTGGGCGCTGTGCCATACAGCGCCCCGCTGATCCAGGATGGTGAGCAACTGGTGCTGCCGATCCGTATGCCCCGTGGTCTGCCGCTGCATCTGCTGCCGCTCACGCCCTTGTCGACCTATCAAAAGCTGGAGATATTGCGTCGCTCGGTGACCGGGCTGCAGCAAATCCATCGCCGTGGCCACACCGTAGGGGGCTGGGCCGAGAATTGCGTCTTTGTCAGCGACAGCGGCGATGTGGAATTTATTGATATTCGCAGTGATGTCAGTGAGTTTGACGATCTGAAAGCCTATGCGGCGGTTTTCCTGAATATTGCCGAGGCCACCCGTCAGCCGCGAATTTACCAGTGGTACCGCGCCGCCGCCAAGGGCGTGACTGTGGACCTGGATGCCATTCGGGCTGATCTTTCCGCGCTGATTGAACTTGGGGTTTGCGATTACGACGAAGCGCCCTTTGAAACCAAACCCGGCGCCGTGATTGAGCACCATTACGCACTGCTGGAGCAAACCGCGCAGGGCGATCACAGCGAGCTTTGGCGTGCCAAACACGTGCTGGGTAATTTCCCTGTGGCGGTGAGCCTGTATCACAGCACAGAGGCTTCCTGGCCCATGCTTTCCAGCCTTTATCGCAGCTTAAGTCGTATCAGCCATCCCAATATTGAGCGGGTTCTGGCCTTTGGCCAATTGCCTCAAAGCGACAGCCTGTTTATCGTTCGCGAGTGGGAGCAGGGCACGGCTTTGGATGCCTGCGGCCCCATTGAGCCCGGACAGCCTCTGTTGTGGTTTGCCAAGCTGCTTACCGCGCTCAACTATTTGCATCAGCTCGATATCTACCATGGGGCCATTTGTCCGCAGAACATTATTATTGATGCCGATAATGCCAGTTTGGTGAACTTTGGTGTTGGACTCGATATCGCCGCCAGCTGCTACGCCAGCCAGTATGCCGACCCGGCTTTGTGGGAGCATGAAGGCGAGGCCGAGCGCGATATTTATGGCCTGGTGGCGAGCTTTATCGATGTGCTGACCCCCATAGAGCTCAAAGGCGACATGGGGCCCGAGGGCATGCTCAGTGCCCTGCATGCTTTCGATAGAGACTATCTTGGCAAGACGTTGTTTGATTACTGTGAAGCTGTGTTGACCTTCAAGGCGCAGGTCGACCCCAATACCTGTTATCTCAAGCAGTTCGGCCTTGAAGACTACAGCGATGTGAACTTTCGCTGATTGAAAACTGCCGCAATTGTCCCCTTGCTCAGGGGGACAATTGCGCGCTTGCCTGCCTTTGCCTTTTACGGCAAAAAAGCGTTAAATGCTGGTTTCGAATTTCCCAATACCGACACCCGGCGCTCGCCGGTTTGTGTCGATTTCGCCTGACTGACCTTTGGATGTAAACATGGATTTTTCGCTGACCCTTGAGCTTGCTGCGGTGCTGTTTGTGGTGGCCATGGTGGCCGGTTTTATCGACGCTATTGCCGGTGGCGGTGGCCTGCTGACCATTCCTGCGCTGATGTGGGTGGGTCTGTCTCCTGCGGCGGCGCTGGCGACCAACAAGTTGCAGGCCTGCGGCGGCAGCTTTTTTGCGAGCCTCTATTTTGTGCGCAAGAAAATGGTCGACCTTGCCAGTCTTAAACTGTCGATTTTTTGCGCCTTTCTCGGGGCCGCCCTCGGCACCATCGCGGTGCAATTAATCGATGCCAGTGTGCTGGAAAAGCTGCTGCCCTTTTTGATTTTGGCAATCGGCGGCTACTTTCTGTTTTCCAAAAAGGTCAGCGAGGATGACAGACACAGGGTGCTGGCGCCTACGGCCTTTGCCTTTACTGCCGCCCTCGGTGTTGGCTTTTACGATGGTTTCTTCGGCCCCGGCACCGGCAGCTTTTTTGCGCTGGCCTTTGTGAGTCTGGCAGGTTTTGGCCTCGCCAAGGCCACCGCCCATGCCAAGGTGCTTAACTTTGCCACCAATATCTCGTCGCTTATCTTTTTTGCCCTTGGCGGCAAGGTGGTTTGGCTACTGGGTGGCTTGATGCTGGTGGGGCAAGCGCTGGGTGCCACCCTGGGGTCCAGGCTCGTTATCAGCAAGGGCACGGCCATTATCAAGCCGCTGGTGGTGACCATGTCGGTGGCGATGAGTGTTAAGCTGCTCGGCAACGAATTCCAGTGGTGGTGAAGCAGCAGGCAGATAGCAGCAAAACGCCGTTTTCTGCCTTCACAGCGCTGTGCTAATCCCCTAGTATGAGTCTCAATTTCAAAGCAAAAAGGCGTTTTCATGAGATTCATCCACACCTCGGATTGGCACCTTGGCCGCACGCTGCACAATCAATCGCTGCTGGACGAGCAGGCCGGGATGTTGCAAAGCCTGCTGGAGCTTATCCGCATCCATGAGGTGGACGCCTTACTGATAGCCGGCGATATCTTTGACCGCTCAGTGCCGCCTGCGGCCGCGGTAACCCTGCTGGATGACTTTCTGGACCTGGTCACCACAAGCCTGGGAGTGGCCGTGGTTGCCATTGGCGGCAACCATGACGGTCAGGAGCGCATCGCATTCGGTGCGCGGCAGATGGCCGGGGCTGGGCTCTATATTCACGGGCCGGTGAGCGCCGAGGTAAAACCGGTTCGCATAGATGGCAAAGACGGCAGCGCCTTTTTCTATCCTATTCCTTACGCCGAGCCAGCGCTGGTCAGGCATCTGCTTGATGAAGATGTGCACACCCACGAAGAGGCCATGGCGGCGCTGCTTGGGCAGGTACAGGCCCACGACAGCCAGGGCTTGCCCAAAGTCGTGCTCAGTCACTGCTTTTTGGACGGTGGCAGCGAGTCGGATTCAGAGCGGCCGCTGTCCATCGGCGGCGCCGATCGCATCTCGCCATCGTTATTTGCACCCTTCGATTATGTCGCCCTTGGGCACCTGCATGGACCCCAATACAAGGGCGCCGAGCATGTGCGTTATTCTGGCTCGCCGCTCAAATATTCCTTCAGCGAGCAAAACCAGAAAAAATCGGTGACCTTGGTGGAGCTTAAGCCCAATCAGCCACCTGTTATCGAGCTGCTGCCGATTACGCCAAAACGCGATGTTCGGGTGATTGAAGGCCTGCTGGCTGAGCTGCTTGAGCGAGGAAAAACCGATGCCGCCCGGGAGGACTACCTGATGGTGCGGCTACTCGACACCCAGGCGATTCTGGAGCCCATGGCCAAACTCAGGGCAGTGTATCCCAATGTGCTGCATCTGGAGCGCACGGGGCTGATGCAGGCCCGTCAGGTGGATGGGCCGGGCAGGGAGCGCATTCAAAAGAGCGAACTGGCCATGTTTGAAGATTTTTTCAGTCAGGTACAGGGCGAGCAGATGACAGAGCCCCAGCGGCAACTGATGACAGAACTTATCTCGTCCCTGCACAAGGGGGATGCCCAATGAAGCCGCTGACCCTTGAGATGACCGCCTTTGGCCCCTTTGCTGACACCCAAAGGCTGGATTTTACCGCCCTTGGCGACTGGCCGCTGTTTCTGATTAATGGCCCCACTGGCGCGGGCAAGACCACTATTCTCGATGCCATTTGTTTTGCACTGTATGGCAAGACCACAGGCAATGAGCGTGAAGGTACACAGATGCGCTGCGATAGTGCCCCCGACAGCATGCTCACCGAAGTGGTGTTTGAGTTTGGTCTGGCGGATAAGCGCTATCGGGTAAGGCGAACTCCCGAGCAGCAGCGGGCCAAAAAAAGCGGCGATGGTTACACTGTGCAAAAGAGTGAAGCCTTCCTCGAGCGGCTTGAAGGCGACAGCGCCGTGCCCATGGCCTCTGCCAAGGTCACCGAGGTGACCGCCGAGATTGAAGATTTGCTCGGGCTTGAAGTTGAGCAGTTTCGTCAGGTGATGGTGCTGCCCCAGGGGCAGTTTCGAAAGCTGCTGCTGGCCGACTCCAAAGAGCGCGAGGCCATCTTCGGTCAGCTGTTTCAAACCAGCATTTATAAACGTATCGAAGACAGCCTTAAGCAGCGCGCGCTGGAGCTCAAAGCCAAAGCCCGTGAACTCGAGGCGCGACGAGCTGGCATTCTGGAAACCGCAGGCGCCGAAAGCCTGGATGCGCTGAATGCCTCCATATCAGCTCTTGCGCCCGAGCTTGCCAGTGCTGCAGACGCCAAACTCGCCGCCGAGACCAAGCTCGCCGCCGCCAAAGCCGGGCGTCAGGCGGCAGAAGCCAGGCTGCGTGAATTTACCGCCCTGAATGACACCAGGGCGCGGCTCGAGGCCGAAAACGCCAGGGCCGAGTCTATGGCCGCTCTGGGCATTCAGCTTGAGCGCGCGACACTTGCCGAGTCCCTTGCTGGTGCATGGCATGCCTGGGATGAGCGCGAAAAAGAGCGTTTAAGTGCTGAAACCGCAGCAGCGCAAGCCGTTGAAGAGGCAAAACAGGCCGAGGCGGCACTGGCACATGCCAGGGAGGCGGCATCCGCTCTGCCCGAATTGGATGCAAAACGCCAGCAGCTCAGGGCGGACGCCGAAAGACTGGCTGAGTGGCGCCCAAGAATGAGCAGACTGTCGGCGCTGAGTGAGGCAATTGCCACGCTTGGACAGGGGCTGAGTGCACTTGATGCCAATATTGCCCATGTTCGCAGCCAGCTTGGCGATACCCAGAGCCGCATGGCACAGCTTACCCAGCAGCGACGCGACCTGTCGGCGCTGGCAAGCAGCGCCGGGAGCCTTGAGGCCGCGCTGGTGCAGCAAATCCAGGCGTTTGAGCGTCAGCAGCAATTTATTGAAAAAGAGCGGCAGGCGCACAAGCTTGGTGCCGAGCTTTCACGGCTTGAGGCTGACGGCCGTCAGGCCAAGGTCAATCAGGAACAGCTGACCCGTGCCCGCGAACTGCTGGAGCTTGCCTGGCATCAGGGGCAGGCCGCGATTCTGGCGGCAAGGCTTTTACCCGGCGAGCCGTGTTCTGTGTGTGGCAGTCAGGATCACCCAAACCCAGCTCACCATGACGGTATGCTGCCGGGCGATGATGAACTTGCCGCTGCCAGAGACGCCGAGCAGCAGGCGAGGGAAGTGCTTAGCCGTGCCCGCTCAGATTACAAGGCGCAAAAACAGCGTCTCGATGCCATGGCGCAGGAACTGACTCAGGACGCCGCAGCGCTGGGTGATGCGCTGGCCACCAGTCTTGAGCAAAAGCAGCACCTCCTTGGGCAAAGCCGGGAAGCGTGCCAAAACGCCAGGGCGGCCCAGCAATCCTTACAGGCGCTGGACGCTGAACTTGAGCAGCTCGACAGCGCTCAAAAACAGTTGATGGCCAACATAGATGAGCTGCAGCGTCAGCGCGAGCAGCAATCCGGTGAACTGCAAAAGGCCAGCGGTGAGAAAGACAGCCTCAGCAGTGCTATTCCCGAGCTGTGTCAGCGCCTCGGCAGTGAGCAGGCGCTCGATGCTCATCTTGCGATGCTGTCGCAGCAAATCGATGCTATGAGCGCGCAAATAGAGGCGCTGCAAACCCGGCAAAAAGAGGCCGAAACCCGTCAAACTCAGTGTAATGAGCGCCGGGATGCGTTGAGCCGGGCCCTCAGTGAGGCTGGCAGCCGCCAGGCAGCCGCCAAAGCACGTTTTGATACCGAGCTTGCGGCCAAGGGCTTTGATGATGTGCAAAGTTTTACTCAGGCACGGATGAGCGCAGATGAGATGAGTGCTGCCAAAAACAGTATCGCCAACTGGCAGCAGCAGCTCGCGGGGCTCAAAGAGCGCCTCGCCGCTCAGCAGGAAGCCCTTGGCGATGCTCTGCCACCGGATTTGATTGAGCTTGCCGCTGCTGAAGCCAGCGCCCAGGAGGAGTTCAGTCAATCCAATCAGCGCTGGCAGTCACTCAACGACACCCAGGTAATGTACAGCCGCGCCCGGGCGCAGCTTGGCAGCGAAGCCGAGGCTGCCGCCAGGCTTGATGCCGACTATGCGCTGATTGGTACCCTGTCTGATGCCGCCAGCGGCCAGACCGGCGGGCGCATCAGTTTGCAGCGTTTTGTACTTGGGGTGCTGCTCGATGATGTGCTGATTGAGGCCAGCAATCGTCTGCATCTGATGAGCAAGGGCCGCTACCGGCTTATCCGCAAAGAAGATAAGGCCAAAGGCAACCGGGCGTCCGGACTGGATCTGGATGTGGAAGATGCCTACACAGGTAAGCTCAGACCTGTGGCAACCCTCAGTGGCGGCGAGAGCTTTATGGCGGCATTGTCGCTGGCGCTGGGGCTGTCGGATGTGGTGCAGGCCTATGCCGGAGGCATTAAGCTCGACACCCTGTTTATTGACGAAGGCTTTGGCAGCCTGGATCAGGACTCTCTGGAGCTTGCCATCAGAACCTTGGTGGACTTACAGTCAGCCGGGCGCATGATTGGAGTGATTTCCCATGTCACCGAGATGAAAGAGCAGATCCAGACCCAGGTGGATATCAGCAAGGGCAACGACGGCAGTAAAATCAGCCTCACGCTTCCCTGACCCCAGGTTGCGGCTCAGGCGCTGAAAATACCTCCAAAGCGGCAGAAATCTTCTGCCGCTTCACATTTTTCCCCGTTCAGTTTTGTTAATGTTCGCCGAAGTGAAGGGCAGGCCAGCCGCACCTTTGCCTGAAAAGGCTTGTGTCAGGCTGAGTTTTTGGTATAAAAAGAAGCAATCCCCGCAAAATAGCAGGGTTATATACCAATAAGAACGACTGGCAGTACAGGAAATTTCAGGGTTGAGTAATCAAATCTCTAATAAAAACAATTTGTTTTTGACACATATTGCCAGTTTACCCAGCTTTCATAAGCGCGTACTGCTGCTGGGTGGTTTACTGGTTGGTGCTTCCATCATGTGGCCATCGGTTCAACAACCGGTGACAGGCCGCATTCCCATTGCATTGGATATTGAGTCTTTGCTGCCTCAGGTATCCGATGCGCCGCTGCCGCTTGCGGCCCGCGAATCAGTGGCAGATTTTGATCACCTGATTGTCTCCGGCGATACCCTGAGCGGACTCTTTTCCCGCGCCGGTGTGGATCAACAGACCATGTATAAAGTGCTGGAAGCCGATATGAGCATTCTGGCGCTCGATACCCTGATGCCCAATAACCGCATCAAATTTTGGCTCGACAGCAACAATGAGCTGCAGAAACTCGAACTTTACTTCAGCCCGGCCCGTCAGGTGGTGTTCAGTCGCTTCGAAGATGGCAGCTTTAACGTGGATGAAATTGTTGTCGATGGCCTGTGGCAAAACCGCATTGCCAGCGGCGAAATCCGTGGCTCTTTCTATGTCTCGGCCCAGCGTATGGGGTTGTCTGCCGGTGAAATTGCCAAAATCGAGTCTCTGCTGAAAGAAAAAATGAATTTTTCCCGCGACTTACGTGCGGGTGACACCTTCTCGGTATTGGTAAACGATCAGTACGTGGAAGGCGTGGCTACCGGTGCCAGTCAAATCCTCGGTATTCAAATTAAAAGTGGTAAGCGCGAAATCACTGCGTTCCAGCACAGCGACGGCAACTTTTATGATGCCAAAGGCCACAATCTGGCACGTGCCTTCCAGCGGGTGCCGCTGGAGAAGTCGTTCCGCATGAGCAGTCGCTTCAATCCGGTACGTAAGCATCCGGTTACCGGCCGTGTATCTCCCCACAATGGCGCCGACTTTGCCACGCCCATTGGTACCCGAGTTGTTGCCCCCGGTGATGGCGTGGTTACCATGGTGACCGACCACAAGTTTGCCGGTAAGTACGTGGTGATTGAGCACGGCAACAAGTTCCGCACCCGTTATCTGCACCTCTCCAAAGCCTTGGTGCGTAAGGGTGACAGAGTCAGCCGCGGTCAGGTGATTGCGCTGTCCGGCAACACCGGTCGCTCCACCGGGCCACACCTGCACTATGAATTCCACGTCAATGGCCGGCCGGTCGACCCTATGAAGGTGCCGCTGCCAACATCGACCCAACTTAATTCGTCTGAACTGTCTGAGTTTATCTCTATTGTTCGAAGCCGGCAGATGTTGATGGACTTGGGCTAATCCCAAGGCAATAGAAACTAAAAAAGCGACCCCAGGGTCGCTTTTTTATTGGTGTAATTTACTTAAATCATTACTTAACTATTACCTGAGTTGGGTCGCTGCTTTTCTGCCGCGTAACCTGTGCCGCATTTGGCTGTTAGCCTTGCGTCAGCCCGCTTTACGCTTGACGAGTTTCAGTGCGCACTGGCACAGGCCGCCACGTTTGGCCGCGCAGCCGCCGCAGGGTTTGCGTTTCAGTGGTGTCAGTGCAAAGGCCATACTGCCTATGGCCGGGCGCAGGGTTCTTACGGCAGGCAGGCTGTCGTCGTTGGCACTGTTTGGGAGTGATTTAAGCTGCTTGGCCGCCAGTTGTTTCAGTGTGCGGCGGGTGGCCTTTTTCTCGGCCTTGTTCTGCGGGGAGGGCTGCTTTGGCAGCGCACTGTGCAGCCTGCCGGCAAGCTCACTGACTTTGGCTTTCTGCGCCTTGTCCTTAATATCACGCTTTTTCAGCCCCAAAGATTTGCGGGCTGCCTTGCGGCACATTTTTTCCAGGCATTTGTCGGCTTTGGCCATGGGACTCCTGCTGTGGCTTTGACTGCCATAACATGGTGACTATGTCTGGCATTCTAAATGAAAATCGTTATCAGTCAACTGTCCTGACCACTATTTGCAATGCAGTAGCGGAAGGGGAGTAAGCCCGCTGCTACTGCGCCGAGAGACATCAGCGCAAAGACATCAGAACGCAAAGGCATAAGGCTGAATGTACAACAGAGTGCGAAGGCAACAGGGCCTGAAGAGCTGAATGGGTGAATCCGTGAAGAGAGGGCTGCGGGATCAGCCCGGGAAGGGCGACTGACCGGCGTCGATGGCTGTCAGCAGCAAACGCAAATCAAATTCCAGCTGGTGATAATCGCCGTCCATATGGCAGCACAGCTGATAAAAGGCTTTGTTGTGGTCGCGCTCTTTCAGGTGTGCCAGCTCATGGATGACCACCATCCGCAGCAAGGGCTCGGGGACGGTCTTGAGTCTGGAGCTGATGCGGATTTCCCGTTTGGCCTTAAGCTTACTGCCCTGAACCCGGGAGATGCTGGTGTGCAAGCCAAGGGCCTGCTGTTTTAAGCTGATTTTGTCGTCGAAACAGACTTTGGCGAGGGGATCGGCGCGCTTGAGGAAGCGATTTTTCAGCGCCTGGGTGTACTCGAACAGGGCTTTGTCGGTGCGAATACTGTGGTCGGCACGGTAGCGCCGTGCCAACAGTTCGCCAAGCTTACCCGCGTCGAGCAAGGCGGCCACCTGGGCACGCACCTGCTCGGGATAGTGGGCCAGATATTGGCTCACAGCTTGCCGTAGATTTTACCGTTGAGTAAGGCATAGGCCGCTTCGAAAGCGGGTTGCTGGAAACGCTTGAGTCCCAGCACTTCGAAGTCCACCTGAGGCGGGTTGCGCTTGCACTGCTCACGGATGGCTGTCGGCTTCATCAGTTTCACCGGCAGGCCGCACAGCTGAATGGCGGTCTCCAGTTTAAAGCTGATGGCGCTGCCTGCTGCCTTGCCTTTGTGCTCACGCTCAATCAGGGCAATGGCCTCGATTTTGTAGTCTTCCATCAGCTTGCTGAACGCGAAATGGAACTCAGTCATGGCTTCCTGTTCGCTGGCATTGGAAATGGTGAAGGTGTGCTTACGGCACTCAGGCACGTTGAAGGCTTCCCGGTCGTAACTTACCAGGCTGATGATGGCTTCTGCGCCTTTAAGCTCTACGCCACATACTCTCATTTTTGAACCCTTATTCTCTAAAATCTTTACTGGTTAATCGCGCTGATTTGGCGCTTATTCCGCATCGTCTTCCGGCGCCTCGCTGACGGGCGCTTCGGGTTTGGGCTTTTTGCGGATCATAGGCGCATCGCCTACATCCACGCCCGTGATAAAGCGACGATCCCGTGCCTTGGCGGGGCCTTTGGGCTTGGCACTGTCGCTGTGTTTTTTCATCGGTTTGTCACCGGCATCGGCCTTCTTGGGGCGAACACGCTTGGGTTTAAGGCCGGTGAAGCTGGCCTCAAGGCCGGGCAGGGTGCTGAATTCAAAGGTTTTGCGAAGCAGCAGCTGCACCTTGAGGAAGTTGTCCCAGTCTTTCGGGCCAACCAGCGATACTGCACTGCCTTTGTTACCGGCGCGGCCTGTGCGGCCAATGCGGTGCACGTATTCTTCGGCAAATTTGGGCATGTCGAAGTTAACCACCAAAGATACAGTGCCAATGTCCAGTCCGCGGGAGGCCACATCTGTGGTCACCAGAATGCGGCAGTGGCCACGGCTGAAGCCGTCCATGATCTGGTTGCGCTGGCTTTGGCGCAGCTCACCGGACAGGGCCGCTGTGTTGTGGCCTTTTTCGGCCAGCAAGCTGGCCAGACGCTCAGTGTCCTGACGGGTGGCGGTAAAAATCATCACTTGGCGGAAATCGTCCTGCTCAAGCAGCTTTTCAAGCAGCGCCTGCTTGTGGTCCAGGTGATCGGCCAGCAGAATTTTCTGGTCAATATCAGCATGGCCCTGATGCACCGCATCAATGGCAACGTGCTCTGGGTTTTCCAACAGCTCACCCGCCAGTTCCTGCACTTCGCCGTGATCCAGAGTGGCCGAGAACATCAGGGTCTGGCGGCGACGGTGGTCGGCAGCTGCATTGATGGCTTTAAGCTGAGGCGCAAAACCCAGGTCAAGCATACGGTCGGCTTCATCCAGAACCAACAGTTCCAGACCATTCAGGTACAGGTGCTTTTGCGACAGGTGATCGGCAATACGCCCTGGCGTGGCCACAATAAAGTGAGGATCCCGAGCCAGCGCCTTGGCCTGGTCATTGAAGTTCTCACCGCCGAGCACACTGATGGCTCGGTATTGGGTGTTGGCAACCAGAAGACGCAGCTGGGCGTAAACCTGCTGGGCCAGTTCTCGGGTTGGCAGCAAAATCAATACCCTGGGGTCACGCTTCGACAGGGACTTGGTGGAAATCACCCGTTGCAGCGCCGGCAGCAAAAATGCCAGCGTCTTTCCCGACCCCGTCTTGGATGAGGCCATCAAATCACGGCCGCTCATGGCAACCGGAATGGCCTGACTCTGGATGGGAGTAGGCGTCTCAATGCCCATGTGTTTCAGGCTTTGTAAGAGGCGCTTATCGAGGGAAAAATCAGAAAATTGCAATGGATGGTCTCCGGAAAAATTCAAGCGGGGAATTATAGCGCCAACGGGGCTTTGGCGCCATGGCAACCTGATGACACTCTCTAAAGCAAGGCAACAGGCGGCATTTGGGGTTGTTTGGTGCGGCCTGCCTAGCGTGATGGGGTGTCGATATCCGTGATATTCGTCAAAAAAGTGACGCAAGCACTTTATCCAGTGATGCTTTTGACTTATGTTTGAACAACCATAAATAAAAAACGACCCGAGACACTCGCTGCGGATGTCTTTGGAGCAATAAATGGATTTTTGGATTGCGCTTGCGATAGTCATTTTCGGCTGGATGATCCCGGTGTTACACATTGGTCTGTCCGATGTGATGCCCGCCCGTAAAAAGGGCTGGTGGATTTTGGCCGTTACCTTCTCGTCCTGGTTTGGCTGGCTCGGTTACCTGGTCAAAGCCCGGAGTTCTTAAGTTCAAGCGCTGGCACCCGCCGGCGCTTGTCGTTTATAGTCGTTGCCCACCGTTACTTTTCTTATGGATGGAGAAATGTCCATGACCCAAACCCGCATTGGAATCGCCCTTGGCAGCGGCGCCGCCAAAGGCTGGGCCCATATTGGCGTGCTCAAAGCGCTGAATGAACTCGGCGTTAAACCCGACCGGGTGGCGGGCTGTTCTATCGGGGCGCTGGTTGGCGCCGCGTATGTCAACGGTCATCTGGATGCGCTTGAGACCTGGGTACGCAGTTTTTCCAGCTGGGATGTGCTGGGGCTGATGGATTTGAGTTGGCGCCGCGGCGGGCTTATTCGCGGCGAGAAGGTATTCGATGTAATGCAAAGCCACATGGGGGTGATGGACATCGAAACCATGGCCATGCCCTTTATTGCGGTGGCGACTGATCTCTACAGCGGCCAGGAGATCTGGTTTCGTGAGGGCGATTTGCGCCATGCGGTGCGCGCGTCCTGCTCTATGCCGGGGATTTTACCGCCCGTGCGTCAGGGCCATCGCTGGTTGGTGGATGGCGCTGTGGTCAATCCGGTGCCGGTATCTGCCTGTCGCGCGTTGGATGTGGATGTGGTGATTGCGGTGGATTTGGATGGTCAGCGTCGCAGCCGCATTCAGGCGTTGCCGGTTGACCTTCGCAGCGAGGCGATTTCGCCCCAGGAGGAAACCCAGGCGCTGGCCGAGCAAGAGGGCGGTTTTATGGATTTGCTGGCGCGGGGGCGGGATTATGTCGCCAGTTTGTCGGATAAGTTTTCCCTCGGCAGTCGTGACGACCCCGGGATGCTGGCGGTGATGAGCCAGTCGATGGAAATTGTCCAGCAGCGCCACAAGCGGGCACGACTGATGGGCGATCCGCCCGATGTCTGTTTGGTGCCCAAGGTAGCAGACATTGGCACCATGGAGTTTCACCGCGCCGCCGAGGCCATCGATGCCGGATATGCTGCCGTGATGGCTCAGGCTCATTTGATTGAGGCAAGCCTTGGGCAATAGCGCCTGACTCCTTACTGCCAAAGCCGGTTTTTGAACCGGCTTTTTGCTTTTTTGAGGGTGGCTTGCGGGTATTTTTTGCTGCTGCGTGCCTGCTGTTTTGCCGTGGGTCAAGGGGCAGATTTTTAAAAGGCTACCTGCCACAGATTTTCAAAAAGGGGAGATTTATCTTTTTCCCAAACATGATCCATATCAAGGTATCGCTCTGGTATTTGTCGCCTAATACACTACATTTTGTATCTGGATAAAAAATAAGCTCAACATATAGTGTTGGCTTCGACAAAGAGGATCTAGCGATGCCAGTGGTGATCAAGCGGGATGGGTGCCGTGCTGCGTTCGATGAAACCAGACTCAGGGATGCGGTAATTGCGGCGCAGGGTGCTGCCGGTGTTATCGATAACGACTATGCTGCCACCGTGGCTGCCATTGTGGCGGCGCAGGTTGCCGGTAAAGACGAAGTCGCCATCCACGAACTGCAGGATGCGGTGGAAAACTGCCTGATGGAAGGCCCCAACAAGGAAGTGGCCCGTCACTATATTGAGTATCGTCACGACCGCGATGTGTGCCGCGAAGCAAGCAGCCGTCTGAATCTGGAAATTCGCTCGCTGGTGGAGCAAACCAACGCCGCGCTGCTCCATGAAAATGCCAACAAAGACTCCAAGGTGATCCCAACCCAGCGGGATCTGCTTGCGGGCATTGTGGCGCGCCATTACGCCAAGCGCCATATTCTGCCCAAAGAAGTGGTGGCCGCCCATGAGGCCGGTGAAATCCATTACCACGACCTCGACTACTCGCCTTTCTTCCCCATGTTCAACTGCATGCTGATTGATTTGGGCGGCATGTTGACCAAGGGCTTTAAGATGGGCAATGCCGAGATTGAAACGCCCAAGTCTATCTCCACGGCCACCGCAGTAACGGCACAAATCATCGCCCAGGTGGCGAGCCACATTTATGGCGGCACAACCATTAATCGTATCGACGAGGTGCTGTCGCCCTATGTGGCCAAAAGCTATGACAAGCATTATCAAACCGCGCTGCATTGGGGGATTACCGATGCGGTGGCGTACGCCCGCGCCCTGACCGAGAAAGAGTGTCACGATGCGTTCCAGTCACTGGAATATGAGGTGAACACCCTGCATACCGCCAACGGTCAGACACCTTTTGTGACCTTTGGTTTTGGGCTTGGCACCAGTTGGGAGTCGCGGCTTATTCAGCAGTCCATCCTTAAGGTGCGGATGGCCGGTCTTGGCAAGAACCGCAAAACGGCGGTGTTCCCCAAGCTGGTGTTTGCTATCCGTGACGGCATCAACCACAAACAGGGCGATTGCAACTACGATATCAAGCGGATGGCGATTAAATGCGCCTCCGAGCGCATGTATCCGGATATCCTCAATTATGAGCAGGTGGTCAGAGTAACCGGCTCCTTCAAGACGCCCATGGGCTGTAGAAGCTTTTTGGGTGTGCATGAAAAGGACGGCGAACTGGAGCACGAAGGGCGCAACAACCTCGGTGTGGTCAGCCTTAACCTGCCGCGTATTGCCATTGAAGCCCAGGGGGATGAGCAGCGTTTTTACGCCTTGCTGGAGCAACGTTTGCAGATTGCCCGCCAGGCACTGGACAGCCGTATCGAGCGCCTCAGAGGCGTAAAAGCCCGGGTCGCGCCCATCCTTTATATGGAAGGCGCCTGCGGTGTGCGCCTGCGTCCTGACGATGATATCGAGCCCATCTTTAAAAATGGCCGCGCGTCCATTTCTCTGGGTTACATCGGCTTGCATGAAACCGTCAATGCCCTCTATGGCACCGAGGAGCATGTGTACGACTCGCAGCAGCTCAGACAAAAAGCCCTCGCCATTGTGGCGCGTCTTAAGCAAGCCACCGAGCAGTGGAAGCAGGAAACAGGTTATGGCTTCAGCCTTTACAGCACTCCGAGCGAGAGTCTGTGCAGCCGCTTTGCCAAGCTGGATACCAAGGCCTTTGGGGTAATTGCCGGGGTGACCGATAAGGGCTATTACACCAACAGCTTCCACCTGGATGTGGAAAAGAAGGTGTCGCCTTTTGACAAAATCGACTTCGAGGCGCCGTACCCTGAACTCGCCAGCGGTGGCTTTATCTGTTACGGCGAATATCCCAACATGCAGCACAACCTCGAGGCGCTGGAGGATGTGTGGGACTACAGTTACAGCCGCGTGCCTTACTATGGCACCAACACCCCTATCGATGAGTGCTACGACTGCGGCTTTACCGGCGAATTTGACTGCACCAGCAAAGGCTTTGTCTGTCCTTCCTGCGGCAACCACGAACCCAGCCGGGTGTCGGTGACCCGCCGGGTGTGTGGCTACCTTGGCAGCCCGGATGCACGTCCGTTCAACCACGGCAAGCAGGAAGAAGTAAAGCGCCGGGTCAAGCATCTCTGAAGGCGGAAATCAGGTGAACTACCATCAGTACTTTCCGCTGGATGTGGTCAACGGGCCGGGCACCAGGGCGACCCTGTTTGTGTCCGGCTGCGAGCATCGATGCCGTGGCTGCTATAACCAGTCCACCTGGGATGAAAAAAGTGGCCACCCCTTTGATGCGGCCATGAAGGCGCGGATTATCAGCGATCTCAATGACAGCCGCATTCGCCGCCGAGGGCTTAGTCTCTCCGGTGGCGATCCGCTGCTGCCCGCCAATATTGAGGCGCTGCGCAGCTTGGTCATCGAGGTGCGCGAGCAGTGCCCCGGTAAAGACATCTGGCTGTGGACCGGTTATCGCCTCGAAGACTTTTCCGCGGCCCAGGCCAGCTTGGCGGCGCTGGTGGATGTGATAGTGGATGGCCGCTTTGAGAAGGCGCTGTTTGACCCCAAGTTGCGGTTTCGCGGCAGCAGTAATCAGCGGATTTTGGCCCGAACGCCAGGTGGATTTGTCCCCTGGCAGAGCTAAGACGCAGCGGATTTATCTCAATATCGGCTTAGTTCTGTCGGTTGACGCTACTCGCTGGTATACTCCAGCCAATTGAGCAGCCATTCCTCCAATGGATAGCCGGGTAAAGTCCCAGTTGTTCACTTGGGTATTCCTGCGAGCGGTAAAAGCGCTTAGAATAGGCCCCCCGGTGAGGCTTCTCGCCAAAGATGTTGAGTTGTCAGGGAAAGTTCTGGTCTCACGGATTGAGCGTTGTCGTTAGGATAAATTCATGTCGATAAAGTATGTCGCCACCTCCAAGTTGCCTACGCCCTGGGGCGTTTTTGCCATGCACGGTTTTGAAGATACCCAAACCGGTAAAGAGCATGTGGCGCTGACCTTTGGCGAACTCAGTGGTGACGAGCCTGTGCTGGGCCGGATCCATTCCGAGTGTTTAACCGGTGACGCCCTGTTCAGCCTTCGTTGTGACTGTGGTTTCCAGCTGCAAACGGCACTGCAGCGCATTGCCGAAACCGGCCGTGGTTTTATTCTGTACCTGCGCCAGGAAGGCCGCGGCATTGGTCTGCTGAATAAGATCCGTGCCTATGAGCTGCAGGACAAGGGCGCCAATACAGTAGAAGCCAATGAAAAGCTGGGCTTTGCCGCCGATATGCGCAAATACGATATGATTGCCCCCATGCTGGAACATCTTGGCGTGTCGCGGGTACGGCTGATGACCAACAACCCCCGCAAGGTGAAAGCCATGCAGGATGTGGGTATGGATGTAGTAGAGCGGGTGCCGCTGCAGGTGGGTAAAAACCGCTACAACGAAGCCTATCTGAAAACCAAATCCGACCAACTGGGGCATATGATGTCCGAAGTGCATTTCAGCGCTGATCACCAGGACTGACCCGGACGCCGTTCTCTGGTTTTCCGTGGGAAAACCTTTTATAGTCGGTGCATTCAACTGTGGATGTACCGACTGTCTTGAAGTCTTTTTGCGCCTTTCTTTTTTTATTTTTCAGCGCCTTGGCAGTAGCCGACGATGCGGCTGAAATCCAGCATTTTGCCTTTGCCAATTATCTTGGCAGTGGTATCTACAGCAGCACCGGCGACAGTGCCGCCGTCGCCAATATTCCTCTGTCTTTTACCATCGAAGAAACCGCCGACAGCGAACTGTTGCTGCGTATGCCGCTCTCGCTTGGCTTTTTCAATTATCAGTGGGATGACTTGCCGGAAGGGGATTTGCCCGACAATGTTGGCACCCTGACTTTAACTCCCGGCATCGAATACCACTGGCAAGCCAGCGAAAAGCTGGCCATGGAAGCCTATCTCGACATCGGCTTTGGCCATAATTTTGCTGACAGTACAAATGTGGGCATTCTGTCGGCAGGCGTGTCTGCCCTGTATCAGTTTGGCAGTGAAGCCTATCGGCCCCTTTGGATCAGCCGCTTTTACAGCGCCGGTTATCGCAGCATGGCGGGGGATGCGTCTGAGCGTTACTCGGCGCTGACCACAGGCGTGGATAGCGGCTTGGGGCTTGGTTTTTCGGCAATGGATGTGTGGATGGAGCCACGACTTTTTGGCGCCCTGCACTGGGTGTTTGGCCGCGGTGAACTGGCCGATGAGCTGGTGGGCGCGCTGATGGACGACAGCACCTTCGAACTTGGACTGAGCCTGGCGTTTGATAAGCCCGTTGGTATAGCGCCTGTGACCGTTGAGCGGGTAGGGCTCAGTTACAGCCTGCTGGGAAGTGAAGGTGTGTGGCGCTTATTCTTCAGTCAGCCGCTTTAGCCGCTTCCCTTTACCTGCGACGTACAAACACCAAAAAAGCGCCCAATGGGCGCTTTTTCGTTGAAGGGGTAAGCGTCCGGCGCTCAGTCCTCAGTCCTCAGTTCTCTGTCATCAGTCCTTTGACGCCTTGCCCCACACATTGGCATTGACGGGAGCCGCGGCTGTGGCGGCATCATCCTCAGTTTTCTTTTTTAAACTCAAGGTGTTTTGCGAGGGCTTCTTCGGCTTTGGCGCGGCCTTCGCGCCAGGGGTGGGTGGCTTCTTGGGGTTGTCTATTCTGACTGCTGCCCTGGTCGGTTTTGCTGCTTTAGCTGCGCTTTTGGCATGTACAGTGCCAGGAGCTTTTGCTGCTTTGTCGGCCGCTTTGCGGGCTTCTCTGGCCTTGGCTTTACTGACTTCACGGCAAAGGTACAGCGATTCGACTTTAGCGCGGGCCCAGGGGGTGCGGCGCAAAAAGGTCAGGCTGGATTTGACCGAGGGATCATTGGCAAAGCAGCGAATACGAATTTCATCGGCAAGGCGTGGCCATCCAAGCTCTTTCACCAGGGTTTCCAGCATCACCTGAAGGGTGACACCGTGGAGGGGATTATTGGGCTGTGAAGACGTGGGTGAAGACATGGATTGGGGCGAGCCTTGGGCTGAGGTTGATTCGAGCAGCTATTGTACCTTGGCCGCATCAATAAACACAAAGGTCGGCGCGGGGCCGACCTTTGTTTTTCAGTGCGTGAGCGCTTAGGGGTTAAGCTTCTTCAGCCAGCTCCACCGCCTTGCCTTTGGTTTTGATGATAAGCAGAGTCGCCACCACGAAGGCCGTTACCACGCCCACCACGGTCGACAGGGTCATTGGCAAGCCAGCGCCCAGAGTAGAAGAGTTCAGCAGGAAGCTCACTACCACTGTGGTCATAAACATGGCGGGGATGGTGCAAATCCAGTGCAGTTTGTTGTGGCGCAGCAGGTAGGCTGATGCGGTCCACAGCATAAGCACCGCAGTTGCCTGGTTGGCGACACCGAAGTAGCGCCAAATCACGCCGAAGTCGACCTGAGTCAGGATGCCGCCGATGATAAACAGCGGAATGGCCAGCATCAGGCGCTTGGGCAGCGCGGTTTGCGGCAGATTGAAGAACTCAGCCAGGATAAGACGCGCAGAGCGGAATGCAGTATCGCCTGAGGTGATAGGCAGAATAATCACACCCAGCACGGCCATAAAGCCACCCACAGCGCCAAGCAGGCCGGTTGAGGCTTCATACACCACGTTGGCAGGGTTACCAGCCATGCCGGTTGCCAGACCTTCTACACCGCCGAAGAACGACAGGGCGATGGCACACCAGATAAGGGCGATAATACCTTCACCAATCATGGCGCCGTAGAACACAAAACGGCCGTTTGACTCGTTTTCCATGCAGCGGGCCATCAGCGGTGACTGAGTGGCGTGGAAGCCGGAGATGGCACCACAGGCGATGGTGATGAACAGCGCAGGCCACAGCGGCATGTCGTTGGGGTTCAGGTTGGTCAGGAAGTCACTGGCGGTCACTCCGGGCAGCAGGCTGTGTTCGGACGATACAATCAGTGCAATGGTCAGACCCACAGACATAAACAGCAGCAGGGCGCCGAAGAAGGGGTAGAGACGACCGATAATTTTGTCGACCGGAACGATAGTGGCAATCAGGTAGTAAACGAAGATGATGCCCACAAACAGGGTGACACTGAGGCCTGTGAGTTTACCCAGCAGTCCGGCAGGGGCCGAAATAAACACCACGCCCACAAGCAGCAGCAATATGGTGGCGAACACGTTCATAAAGTGTTTGGCGCTCTTGCCAAGGTACTTACCGGCGAGGTTGGGAACCGACTGACCGCCGTTGCGTACCGACAACATGCCCGAGAAGTAATCGTGCACAGCACCGGCAAAAATACAGCCCACCACAATCCACAGCATGGCGGCAGGGCCATACAGGGCGCCGAGGATGGGGCCGAAAATCGGGCCGACACCGGCAATGTTCAGCAGTTGAATAAGATACACCTTGCCCTTTGACATGGGCACATAGTCCACGCCATCGGTTTGAGTGAAGGCCGGCGTTTGCCGGGTGGCATTGATCCCAAACACCTTCTCAACGAAGGTGCCGTAGATGAAGTAGCCGGCCAGCAGCAAGCCGACACAAAGCAGGAACCAGGTCATTTTGTTTGTCTCCCCTTTTTTGAGTACTTACATTCTAAGGGGCGCAAAATCAGCTGGGTGACCCATTTGGGTGAGTGGTCGAATGGCAGGGTTAAGCGGTTGTTATCAGCCGCGAGCGGTTTCGCCCGGCGGCTGTCTGTGAGCGGTGCTGATGAATTGGCTGATTATTAGAAGCCAAAATGCTGTTTAAGCTCTTTCAGATAGCGGCGGGACACGGGTACCCTGGCGCCACTGCGGGTGATGACTTCGCCGCCGCCATCCTGAAGCTCAATCTCGGCAATGGCCGAGGGTGCTATCAGATACTGGCGGTGGCAAAAAATCAGCGGCGTTTTTTCTTCCAGTGTTTTCAACGTCATGTGGGTGTGCACCATGCCGCTTGCTGTGGCCACATGAATGCCGCCCACATCGCTGAAAATATACTCCACCTCCACCACAGGTACCACCCGTAACCTATTGCCACTGTAGCAGGGCAGGTGCGGCAGCGTGGCCGGGGAGATAAGCGCCAAATCTTTTGGCGTCAGGTCTTTTCGTACCCGCTCGAGGGTTTTATTGAGCCTGGCCTCATCGATGGGTTTGAGCAGATAGTCGAAGGCGTGGTGCTCAAACGCCTTGATGGCGTATTCATCGAAGGCGGTAACAAACACCACCCTTGGCATCTCATCCTTATCGAGCATGGCAATCAATTCCATGCCGCTGATTTTAGGCATTTGAATATCCAGAAAAATCAGCTCAGGCTTGTGGCTGTTGATGGCCTGCATAGCTTCGATGGCGTTGCTGGCAAAGCCGCGGATATCGATATCACCCTGAGCGCTGAGCAGCTCGGCAAGCTCGTCTCTGGCAAAGGGCTCATCATCAATAATAATGCAGGAAATCAATCTGTTGCTCCTGTGTGTGTTGCTGGGCTTAGCTCATCCTGAGTAATTGGCAGCCGAATGCTGACCCGGGTGAACACATCGGCTTCGCAGTTGACCTCAATGCCATATTGGACGCCAAACTGGTTCTGGATCCGCTTGTGAACCAGGTTCATGCCAAGGCCTTCGCTGTTGTCGCTGGGGCGATAGAGCCCGGCGTTGTCGGTGACATCCAATATTAATAAATCGCCACGTTCGCTGCCATGGACCTCGATTCGTCCGGGCGACAGCAGCTGAGAGGTGCCGTGCTTGACCGCATTTTCGATAATCGGCTGCAGGGTAAAGGCGGGCAGTCGATGGTGCATCAGGCTGTCGGGGATCTTGATTTCAACCGTTAGCCGGTCGATAAAGCGTGCCTTTTCAATGCCAAGATACGCATCAATATGTTCAAGCTCGTCGGCCAGGGTGACCATTTCGGGGCTGCGCTTGAGATTTATCCGTAAAAACTGCGACAGCTTTTGCAAAAGCCCACGGGCCATATCCGGATCACGGCGAATAATGGCGCCAATGGTGTTGAGCGCATTAAACAGGAAATGCGGATTCACCTGGGCCTGCAGCAGTTTAAGCTCGGTTTGAGTCAGCAGGTTTTTTTGTGCCTCGACCCGGCCATACAGGATCTGATTCGACAGCAACCGGGCAATGCCTTCGCCCAGGGTACGGTTGATGTTCAAAAACAGTTTGTTCTTCGGCTCGTACAGCTTAATGGTGCCGATAACTTCGGTGTCGCTTCGTAGTGGGATCACCAGACTCGAGCCCAATCGGCACTGGGGAGAAATAGAGCAGGCATAGGGGGTTTCGACGCCATCGGCAAACATTACTTTGTTTTCCCTAATCGCTTCCAGGGTGATTTGGGAGGCGATGGGGGTGCCGGGCAGGTGGTGGTCGGCGCCAATTCCGATAAAGGCCAGCAGCTTATCTCTGTCGGTAATGGCCACGGCGCCAACGTGGGTTTCCTCAATTACGATGCGGGCTACCTCGGCGCTGGTGCGCTCGTTAAAGCCCTGGGACAGGAGTCCCACACTGCGCTCGGCAATTTTGAGCGCCTTGGTAGAAAAGGCGGATGACAACTTATCGAACATCGCCTTTTGGTCTTTAAGCATGCTCATAAACAGCGCCGCACCCATGGAATTCACCAGCAGCATCGGTGGCGCAATTTGTTGCACCAGCGCCCAGGCATCGTCGAAGGGTTTGGCAACCAGCAGGATAATAAGCATCTGCATGATTTCGGCGTAAAAGGTCACAAAGCCCGCCACCAGAGGATGATATATCAGCTCGGATTTACCTGCCCTGCGCAAGGTCAGGCTGATAAGGCCTGCCGACAGACCTTCAAGGGTTGTGGACAGGGCACAGGCCACGTCGGTAAAGCCGCCCATGCTGTATCTGTGCAGCCCTCCGGTGAGTCCCACCAGAAAGCCGGTAACCGGGCCGCCAAGCAGGCCGCCCAGCACAGCGCCCATGGCCCGGGTATTGGCAATGGCGCCGTGGGTCTGCTCGCCGAAGTATGTGGCCATAACGCAAAAGGCGGAAAAAATCACATAGATGATGATTTTATGGGGCAGCCGCGGTGCGTTTTCGGTCAGCACCTTGAACAGTGGGGTCTTACTGACGAGATACACTATCACCAGATACAGACACATCTGTTGGGTCAACAGCAGGATGAGCGGCATAGAATGCACTCCGGTAGCGGCCAATATTACGGATATTTGCGCTGGCGCAGGGAAAGGCAACGCCGCTGACGATAAGATGCCTGCAAATTGCCTATTTGGCGTTGTGCAGCCAGCGGAGAAACCTATGACCCAGTCCGTCCACGGCCATGAAGTTATGGCCCTGATGTTAGCCCACGGTAAACCTTTGACTCAAGAAGCACTTATCACACTGATTATGGATACCTTCGGTGGCGATGCCCGTTTTCATACCTGTAGCGCAGAAGGTATGACCGCGGCCGAACTGGTGGGTTTCTTAAAGCAGAAGGGAAAGTTTATTGAATCTTCTGAAGGATTTGCTACCGAATCGAGCCGTATTTGCAATCACTGATAGCCGTGAAAGAAGCGGGTTACGACCGATAAGCAGCGTGAGTATTAAACGTCACCTGCCAACACCACAGGCGTGGCCTGTGCTAGTTAAGTGGCTAGCCTGATTTAACGTGAGCTTGATTGAACGCGAGCTTGGTTGAATACGAGCTTGATTGACTGAGTGTAAGCAGGAGATAAAAGCACTGCACGTGCCGCAGAGATTGGTGCGCAGCCCCCGCAGCAAATGGCGAGGGCTGATGGGGCGTTCGAATGGTTAGTTGTCGTCTTCGCCGCGCAGCAAGATATGATGCTGCTCGCCTGAACTTTTATCGTGGAACTCTTTGATGAGAATGCGCAGCAGCTTGGATTTGGCGATGCCGGTTTGCTTGGCCAGATCGTCAAGCTGTTCAATGGACTTGGTAGTCAGGCTGAAGGTCGCGTGGCGATAAACCTTGGTGGTGGACTTATCGAGGCCAAGCTTTATTCGCAGGTTACGCCCTTCTTCATCAATGATGGTGGGGCGACCCAAGGCATAATTGTTGGCATCTTCGATAAAGTCTTCCACTGAGATCTTGTCGCGATCCAGCTTCGGCTTTTTCCGTTTAAGATCAGTTAAGCTCATAAGAATTTTCTGGCGGTATGGCGAGGAGTTCATCCGCAATCGCGCGGATTTCTTCGGCGGCCTTGCCATCGGGTTCAATTTCGATGACCGAGGAGCCTTTTTCTTCGCTGTCATCGTAAATGTTACGGCTGAAGGTAACAGAGTCGAGCACCCTCAAGCCGAACGAGGCGACCACTTCTTTGGCTTCCAGAATACGTTTACCCTGAGTAGGCAGCGACGGACACTGGGTCAGCACGACAGTGGCGACCATCTTGGGATTGACCATTTTACAGGTGCTGAGCATGTCTTCCATGTGCGGCAAGGTCTTGAGATCCCGCCGTTTGGGACGAAGCGGTACCACCACATAGGTGGCTACCGACATGGCGGCGCGCATGGCGAGGTTATCCTGACCACCGCAGTCCACAATCACGTAGTCGAAGCGTTCATTGAGGCTCAGCAGGTCGTTACGGATTTTGCCGTATAACTGAATACAGTTGATTTGCGGCAGGCTGGGATCGTTATTACGGGCCTGGATCCAGTCAGAGGTGGTTCGCTGAGGGTCACAGTCGACCATCAGCACATTGGCATCAAACTTTTGGGTAATGTGAACTGCGATATTCTGGGCAAGGCAACTCTTGCCACTGCCACCTTTTTCCCCACCGACCAGCAAAATCATAATTTGTGCTCCGTTTTAGCCAATCTTTACCCACCAGTATAGAACAGCATGCCAGAAGCGATAGAAAAGCGTCGCTTAAATCAACTGCATAGCTATGTGGTAGCTTTGCGCCTTACACTCAGTGCAACGGCAAACCTGCCCCTGAATCGTGTTCTCTTTTTCGGTGCCGGGATTAAAGGTCACTTCAACCAGTTCCCCCAGGGCAAAGGGTTGTCGGTATTCGAGCAAAATGCCCCGGCGGGACAAATCGACACAAATGCCATCATCTGTGCGTTCCAAACCGTCTTTTTCAGTCCAACGGAGCACAATGCGCTCGGCTTCCATGTCTACCCTGAGCGATCTGCGTTTTTCTTCGTAGTCTTTTGGATTGTCATCCATTGCGGCCTTCTCCTCTGGCGCGTAACAAGCGCTTAAAAATCAGCATAATTGCTTTTTCTTGAGAATACCAATGCTGGTGAAAAACGGAATAAAAAAAAGCCGGCATAAGCCGGCTAAAGGGAAGGATTGGGTTCAGTTATCGTACTCCTGATTCTTGGGGTAGGGCATTTTCAGCTGGCCCCAGCGAATAACGATAACGGTGCCGGCAAGCACCACAGTAGAAAGGGAAATGGCAAGGATGCGCCAGTCATCCATGCTCTTCATGTCCAAAATCAGATAGCGGGCCAGCGCCACAATGGCGATATACAGCGGCATACGGACAGGCAACTTGCCCGATTCGGCGTAGTTGGCAACCATTGCCAGCACTTCGAGGTAGATAAACAGCAGCAGCAAATCGGCCAGCTGCACCTTACCCATATTGACGATGTGGGCGATTTCCTGGCCAATGGCAGCCACAGTGGCGACGGCGATAATCACCAGCACCAGATTTTCAGTCAGTTTCAGCAGCTTCGAGCCATATTGGCGATACAGGTTCATCCCGGTCTCCCTATAACACTTATAAGGAAGATGGTACCAATGTTTGGCTAAAACACCTGATAAACCTGCGTGATAGCCGTCACAAAGGTTGAAATTGCCTGAAACTGACCTGTTTTGCAGGATGAGATTGTTCGTTAGCCGGGACGACCGTCAGCTCTTGGCGTCAGCAGCATAGGGCCATAAAACAGGATAAAGATCCCGAAGGCCATAACCCAGGTCAGCGCCGACAGGGCAATAAAACTCAGATAATAGGCACTGAAAAGCCCTGCCAGCACTCGCATCACCACCGCAAACAGCATTATTCCGAAGCCAAATACCATTGGCTTGGGCGGCGTCAGGGTGCGGCCTGTATGACCAAGAGATACCCGCGCCATCATCGCCAGGATCATCCCGCCCATACCGCCAGCGGTCATGGCGTGAAAGCCTGCTGAAAATGGCTGTCCCAGGGCAATCAGCGCCAGGCCAATGGGGATAAACACGTAGCTTAAATGCAGTGACCACAGCAGTGGCACCTGAAAACTTTGCAACCATCCCCAGCGGTGCCAGCGCAGGAAGATAATCACCGATGCGATCCCAGCCATAGGGCGGATCATCTCTTCAACGGAAAATACAATGGCAATCAGCAATGCCAGCAGGGACGCGAAGGTGCCTGCGTCGAGATACCATAGATTAGGTTTGCGCTGATAATCACTGGCGCGCTCGGTAAAGAAGGGAATAACCCGGCCTCCCAGCAGCGCCACAATCAGAATAATTGCCAGTGCGCCGCCGTGCAGTGCCTTTTGGGCCAGCACCGCATTACCATCAAGCAACGCAAAATAGGAAAGGGCGTTACAGCTGGCAAGGAGCAGCAATATCGGCACAAAAATCAGATTTCGCCACTGCTTAACTTTCACCACACTGCTGCCGAGTGCCAGGGCGGTGGCAGGCAGGAACGCCAGGTCGAGGGTCATAACCAGTGTAAAGGGCACCGCTGAGAAGGGCAGCAGCAACCTTGGCGCGAGCCACAGCAATACCAGTGCCAGCAGCGGATAGCCCCTGAGGCCGGGCACGCCGGTCCAGTTTTGTACTGCTGTCAGCAAAAAACCGGCGATGATGGCCACCACAAAACCAAACAGCATCTCGTGGCCATGCCACCATAGCGCGCCGCCATGGGGCGTGAAGTGAAATGCGCCGGACAGTGCCAGCACCCAGAGGGAAATCCCGGCCAGACTGACCAGTGAGCCGAGCAGAAAGAAGGGGCGAAAGCCCAGACGCAGCGGCGCCGGGGTAGCCTGGGTTTTGCGTGGATCGTCGATATTCAGCATGTGGCGCACCTAAACCTGAGTAAATTTGTTGGTTATTATAAGGTGCTAAAAATATGCATGTAAATTGATGTAGCGCACAAAAACAAAAACCGCCGTGAGGCGGTTCTTATTTTAATAACGCTTTCTGTAACTTAGCGCTTGAGGGCTTCGTTCAGCAGTGGGCGCATGGTTTTCACCAGAGCGATAGTCGCCTTGGGAGCACCGGCAACGATGTTGCCTGAAATAAGGTAGTTGTGACCACCGGTAAAGTCGGTCACGGTACCGCCGGCTTCACGGCAGATAAGGTCACCGGCAGCGATGTCCCATGGCTTGAGGCCCAGCTCGAAGTAACCGTCCATACGACCGGCGGCAACGTAGGCCAGATCCAGAGAGGCGGCACCGGCGCGGCGCAGGTCGCCACACTGACCGAATACTTCGTTCAGAACGGCCATGTAGGTCTGGGTGTGCTGACGGGCTTTGAATGGGAAACCGGTGGCAATGATGGCGCCGCCCAGTTCCTGAGCATTGCTGACGCGAATACGGAAGTCGTTTACCTTGGCACCCTGACCACGTACGGCGCTGAACAGCTCGTCACGAACAGGATCGTAAACCACGGCAACTTCAGTTTTGCCTTTGTATTGCAGGGCGATGGAAACGGCGAAGTGAGGGATACCACGCATAAAGTTGGTGGTGCCATCCAGTGGATCAACAATCCAGATGTAATCTTTGTTGGTGCCGCGGTTTTCGCCCTGTTCCTCACCAACGATGGTGTGGTCGGGGTATGACTTGCGGATCTGGTAAACGATAGCTGCTTCTGCTTCTTTGTCTACGCTGGTGACAAAGTCATTGATACCTTTGGTACTTACCTCAACGCGGTCGAGATCAGTATAGGCACGCATAATAGTTTGGCCTGCAGCGCGGGCAGCGCGCACGGCAATGGTCAGCATCGGATGCATTGCAATCCCCTGGATGTTAAAGAACGAAAAATGAGCGGCGCGCATTATACCGCATCTGGCAGTTATATCAATTACAGATTTTCATATAAGGTTTTACCCGCCCCTGTGGTAGACTGCATCGCTTGAGATTTTGTGAATTAAATTAAGTCGTTTCATGCTCAGTAATATCCGCGTTGTCCTGGTGGGCACCTCTCATCCCGGTAACATTGGCTCTGTCGCAAGGGCCATGAAAACCATGGGTTTATCAAACCTTTATCTGGCTGAACCCCGCTGCGAAGTGGATGGTCAATCGGTGGCTTTGGCCGCCGGCGCCTGTGACATTTTAAAAGACGTCACCATAGTGGACTCTCTGGCCGAGGCCATCAAAGACTGCTCGCTGGTGATTGGCACCTCGGCCCGCAGTCGTACCCTCGACTGGCCGATGCTTGACCCGCGTCAGGCCGGCACCAAGCTTGCCGCCGAAGCGGTGGGCGGCTCGGTTGCCATTGTGTTCGGCCGTGAAAACCATGGTCTGAACAACGAAGAGTTGCAGGCCTGTAATTACCACGTGTTCATTCCGGCTAACCCCGAGTATATGTCGCTGAACCTGGCGCAGGCGGTGCAGATCATCTGCTACGAAACCCGTATTGCCCATTTGGCGCAGGAACAAGGGCCGACAGAGGTCAGCGAGTATCCTTTCGCCGAAGAAAACGAGCGTTTCTTTGAGCACCTCGAAAGAACCTTGCTCGGTACCGGGTTTATTATCAAAAACCATCCGGGGCAAGTGATGACCAAACTTCGCCGCCTGTTTACCCGTGCGCGCATCGAAAGTCATGAAATGAACATTCTGCGCGGCATCTTAAGCTCTATCGAAAAAGCGGTGGGCGGCAAAAAATAACAGCGTCTTGGCAGCAACATTAGGGAAACGACATGGGTGTGATATCCAGGCTCAAAGAAGACATCAACTCCATCTATCACCGGGATCCGGCGGCGCGCAGCGCCATTGAAATCCTGCTGAACTATCCGGGCATGCACGCCATTTGGTTGCACCGGATAAGCCACAAACTGTGGAAGCGGGATTGGCGTTTTCTGGCCCGATGTTTGTCTACCTTCTCCCGCTGGCTGACCGGGGTGGAAATCCACCCGGGCGCCACCATTGGCCGCCGATTCTTTATCGACCACGGCATGGGCATTGTGATTGGTGAAACCGCTGAAATCGGCGATGACTGCACCCTGTACCATGGTGTGACGCTCGGTGGGACCACCTGGAACGCCGGTAAGCGTCACCCTACGCTTGAAAACAACGTGGTAGTGGGCGCAGGTGCCAAAATCCTCGGCCCTATCACCATGAAAGAGGGCAGCCGGGTTGGCTCCAACTCGGTGGTGGTAAAAGACGTGCCGGAACATACCACAGTGGTGGGGATCCCCGGCCGCGCGGTGGCGCAGCCATCCAGTCAGTCGAAGGAAACCAGCGAGCGGCGCTCGGCCATGGCCAAAAAGTATGGCTTCGATGCTTACGCGGTATCGCCGGACAACCCGGACCCTGTGGCCAACGCCATTGGTCAAATGCTCGATCATATGCACCTGATGGACTCCAAGGTGCAGGACCTTTGCCAGGAGCTGCAACGCCTCGGTGGCAATGTCTGCACCGAGAAGCTGCCGGAGCTTGATGTGGGTGAATTCAGCGAGGCCGAAGCGGCTGCCGCCGAGAAGCGTCAGAAAGCGCTGGATGAGTTTGATCCCATAATCTGAAAACAAAGGCCGTGAAATCGGCCTTTTTACATTGAAACTCACCTTAAAAAAGGGTTAAATACCCCAGCTGAGCGCGGGGGTATTTTCCCGCTTCCATCAAGTCAATACTTGAGTAAATTAGTAGGACTAATAGTTGACTATTTTACTCAGATATGTTCAAATTGCTCCCAGATTCAGACGGGAGCTATGGTAGTTATGAAACTGACATCGAAAGGCCGCTATGCAGTCACAGCCATGCTGGATGTGGCAATCCATTCAGCCCAAGGGCCTGTGCCGCTGGCCGATATTTCCGAGCGCCAGGGCATTTCGCTTTCCTACCTCGAACAGCTTTTCGCCAAATTACGCAAACACGGCCTGGTGGCCAGTGTTCGTGGTCCCGGCGGCGGTTATCGCCTTGGCCTCGAAGCCGAAGATATTTCCGTTGGCATGGTCGTACATGCCGTAGATGAGTCGGTAGACGCCACCCGCTGCCAGGGTGCCGGTAACTGCCAGGGCGGCCATCGCTGCCTGACCCACTCTCTGTGGGGCGACCTCAGCAAACAGATTTCAGACTTTTTGAACGGTATCAGCCTCGCTGCTTTGATGAAAAAGCGGGATGTCCAGTACATCTCGGTGCAGCAGGACGAGATACACAAAGGGCACAGGGCCTCAGCATAAGCCCTGCGCATCGATAAAAATAAAGCGTGTACGTTGTAAGTAGCCTCGGTTGAGACTGCGAAGTACGGAGTGTGTGATGAAGCTTCCTATCTATTTTGACTATGCCGCGACGACCCCGGTAGATCCGCGCGTTGCGCAGAAGATGATGCAGTTCATGACCATGGACGGCGTCTTTGGTAACCCGGCTTCCCGTTCCCATCGTTACGGCTGGCAAGCCGAAGAAGCGGTGGACATTGCCCGTGCCCAGGTGGCCGAGCTGATCAACGCCGACCATCGCGAGATTGTGTTTACCTCGGGTGCAACCGAGTCAGACAACCTGGCTATCAAGGGTGTTGCCCACTTCTACCACAAGAAAGGCAAGCACATCATCACCAGCAAGACCGAACACAAAGCCGTGCTCGATACTTGCCGTCAGCTTGAGCGTGAAGGCTTTGAGGTAACTTACCTTGAGCCAGCCGAAAACGGCATCATCCCGATGGAGCGCCTCGAAGCGGCCATGCGTGATGACACCATTCTGCTGACCCTGATGCACGTGAACAACGAAATTGGCGTAGTGCATGACATCGACGCCATTGGCGAGCTGTGTCGCAGCAAGGGCATCATCTTCCACGTCGATGCCGCTCAAAGCGCCGGCAAGCTGCCAATCGATGTACAGAAAACCAAAGTGGACCTGATGTCCATCTCCGGCCACAAGATGTACGGCCCCAAGGGGATTGGTGCCTTGTATGTGCGCCGCAAGCCACGTATTCGTCTGGAATCCCAGATGCACGGTGGTGGCCATGAGCGCGGTATGCGCAGTGGCACCCTGGCAACCCATCAAATCGTAGGTCTGGGTGAGGCTGCTGCCATCGCCAAGGCCGATATGGAAGCCGATAACGCCCGTATCCACGCACTGCGTGACCGCCTGTGGAACGGCATTAAAGACATCGAAGAAACTTACGTAAACGGCGATGTCGAGCAGCGTTACTGCGGCAACCTGAACGTGAGCTTTAACTTCGTTGAAGGCGAATCTTTGATGATGGCCCTGAAAGACCTGGCGGTTTCGTCCGGTTCGGCCTGTACCTCAGCCAGCCTCGAGCCCAGCTACGTGCTGCGTGCCCTGGGTCTGAGCGACGAGATGGCACACAGCTCCATTCGTTTCTCTATCGGTCGTTTCACCACCGAAGAAGAAGTGGACTATGCCATCGACATTATCCGTAACTCTATCGGCAAGCTGCGGGAAATGTCTCCTCTGTGGGAGATGTTTAAAGACGGCGTAGACCTGACCAAGGTTGATTGGGTTCACCACTGATAGTGGTTTGAGAGATTTGGAGCAGTAATCATGGCTTACAGTGAAAAAGTAATTGATCATTATGAGAATCCACGCAACGTGGGCTCTTTCGACAAAAACGATCCCAGCGTAGTAACCGGCATGGTAGGCGCGCCTGCCTGCGGTGACGTGATGAAGCTGCAGCTGAAGATCAACGACTCAGGCATTATCGAAGACGCCAAGTTCAAAACTTACGGCTGCGGTAGCGCCATCGCCTCCAGCTCACTGGTTACCGAGTGGGTAAAAGGCAAGAGCATCGAAGAAGCCGCTGCCATCAAGAATACGGACATCGCCGAAGAGCTGGCTCTGCCACCGGTGAAAATCCACTGCTCCATTCTGGCAGAGGACGCCATCAAGGCCGCCCTGGAAGAGTACAAGCACAAGCAAGCCAAGTAATTCGGAGTCCGTATGGCGATTTCTATGACACCAGCAGCCAATGAGCGGGTTAAAGCCTTCCTGGCCAACAGGGGAAAAGGCGTTGGTCTGCGTCTCGGACTTAAAACCTCCGGCTGCTCGGGTATGGCCTACGTGCTGGAGTTTGTGGACGATGTGAACGACGATGATGAAGTTTACGAGATTGATGGCGTGAACATCATCATCGACGCCAAGAGCTTTATCTACCTTGCGGGTATCGAGCTCGATTTCGTCAAGGAAGGCCTCAATGAGGGCTTCAAGTTCAACAACCCCAACGCCAAAGGGGAGTGCGGTTGCGGCGAGAGCTTCACCGTCTGATCCGGTTTTATGAATTACTTCGAGCTGTTTGATCTTCCCGTTACCTTCGAATTGAATAGCGCCGAGCTTGCGGAAAAATACCGCGAGCTCCAGCGCGCTGTGCATCCCGACAAATTTGCCGCCGCCAGTGAGCAGGAAAAGCTGCTTGCCGTGAGCCGGACCGCCATGGTCAACGACGGCTTCCAAACCCTCAAAGACCCGATACTGCGCGCCGAGCACATGTTGACCTTAAAGGGTGTGGACATTCGCCATGAAACCCAGACTGTGCGTGACACTGGCTTTTTGATGCAGCAGATGGAGTGGCGTGAGGCGCTGGAAGAGATTCCCCATGCCAGCGATCCCCACAGCGAGATTGAAGCCCTGTACCAGTCGTTCGGCGAGTTTCAGCAGCAGGTGACCGCCAGGCTCAAGCCCTTGCTTATCAGCGACAATCAAGATGACTGGCAAGCTGCGGCAGATCAGGTACGCAAGCTCAAGTTTATGGCAAAATTGCATCAGGAACTCGAGCGGGCCGAAGACGCCCTGCTGGACTGACAATTCTCATTACCCCGTGGCGGCCCTGGCCGCCATTGCAAGTTAAGTTGGAAACCTATGGCCTTATTGCAAATTGCCGAGCCCGGCCAGAGCGCCGCGCCTCACCAGCATAAACTCGCCGTTGGCATCGACCTTGGCACCACCAATTCTTTGGTAGCCGCCGTTCGCAGCGGTGAGGCCAAGACTCTGGCGGATGCCGAAGGCCGTCACTCGCTGCCGTCCATCGTGCGTTTCGGCCAGGATGGTATTGAGGTGGGTCAGGCTGCCGAGGCGTTCAGCGCCGTCGATCCTGTCAATACCATAGTGTCTGTAAAGCGCTTTATGGGCCGCAGCCTTGCCGATATTCAATCCGGCAGCCAGCGCTTTCCTTACCAGTTTTCTGCCAGCGATAATGGCCTGCCACTGTTCAATACCGCCCAGGGCGTATTCAACCCGGTGCAGGTTTCCGCTGAAATTTTACGGCCGCTTATCAGCCGCGCCGAGGAGACCCTTGGTGGTACCCTCGAAGGCGTGGTGATCACTGTGCCTGCTTACTTTGATGACGCCCAGCGTCAGGGCACCAAGGACGCGGCTTCGCTGCTGGGTGTGAAAGTATTGCGCCTTTTGAACGAGCCTACCGCTGCCGCCATTGCCTACGGCCTGGATTCGGGTCAGGAAGGGGTGATTGCCGTGTATGACCTCGGCGGTGGCACCTTTGATATCTCTATTTTGCGCTTAAGCCGCGGTGTATTTGAAGTGCTGGCCACCGGCGGTGATTCAGCCCTTGGCGGCGATGACTTTGACCATCTGCTGGCAAACCTTCTGGCTGCCCAGTGGGGCCTCGATGGCGACAGCGGCGAGCTTGGCCGTAAGCTGATGATTGAAGCGCGCCGGGTGAAAGAAGCCCTAACTGACGCCGATGCCACCGAAGCCCGTTTGAGCTTCAATGGCGAGGAGTATGCCTGTGAGGTATCCCGCGAGACCTTTGACAGCCTGATTTCTGCGCTGGTGAAAAAGACCATAGCCGCCTGCCGCCGCTCGCTGCGTGACGCCGGTATTGATGCCAGCGAAGTGCTTGAAACCGTAATGGTTGGTGGCTCGACCCGTGTGCCGCTGGTACGCAGCGAAGTGGAAAAATTCTTCGGCAAGACCCCTTTGACCAGCATCGACCCTGACCGCGTGGTGGCCATTGGCGCCGCTATTCAGGCCGACATTCTGGTGGGTAACAAGCCTGAGTCTGATCTGCTGCTTCTGGATGTGATCCCGCTGTCACTGGGTATCGAAACCATGGGCGGTCTGGTTGAGAAAATCGTGTCCCGCAATACCACTATTCCCGTGGCCCGTGCCCAGGAGTTTACCACCTTCAAAGATGGGCAAACTGCCATGGCCTTCCACGTGGTGCAGGGCGAGCGTGAGCTGGTGCAGGATTGCCGCTCCCTGGCACGCTTTACCCTCAAGGGCATCCCGCCGCTTGCAGCCGGTGCGGCTCATATTCGGGTGACCTTCCAGGTGGATGCCGACGGCCTGCTCAGCGTTACTGCGATGGAGAAATCCACCGGGGTGAAATCCAGCATTCAGGTGAAGCCGTCATTTGGTCTGTCAGACACTGAAATTGCCACCATGCTCAAAGACTCCATGAAGCATGCCAAGGAAGACATCAGCCGCCGTATGCTGGCCGAGCAGCAGGTAGAGGCCGCCCGGGTGCTGGAATCGCTGCACTCGGCGCTGGCCAAAGACAAAGCACTCTTGTCTGAGGACGAGCTCAAGACCATCACCGACGCCCTGGCTGAGCTTGCCAGTCTGGCTGGCGGCGAAGATACTGATGCCATTCAGGCAGCCATTGAACGTCTCGACGGCCACACTCAGGAGTTTGCCGCCAGACGTATGGACAACTCCATCCGCGCCGCCCTCAAGGGGCAGTCGGTAGACACTATTTAGCCAAACATCAAATAGGTAACATCATGCCGCAAATCGTATTTTTGCCCCACGAAGAACTGTGTCCGGATGGTGCAGTGGTTCAGGCCGAAGTGGGTGAGTCCATTCTGGATGTGGCCTTAAGAAACGGAATTCATATCGAACACGCCTGTGAGAAGTCCTGTGCCTGCACCACTTGCCACGTGGTGGTACGTGAAGGGTTTGACGAGCTGGAGCCGTCTGACGAGCTGGAAGACGACATGCTGGACAAGGCCTGGGGCCTGGAGCCTGAGAGCCGTTTGTCCTGTCAGGCCAAAGTTGTGGATGCCGATCTGGTGGTCGATATTCCTAAGTACACCATCAACATGGTGAGCGAAGGCTAACGCCTGATTTCGGTCAGTGTTACAAGAAAGCCGGTCAATTGACTGGCTTTTTTTTATGCCTGCTCGCTATAGTTATTCGCATTGGCCACATTGCGCTGCAGGCATGATTGCTTTTATGCCAAAGGCGCGTATGATGCGCTCGTTTTTTTCCATTTCGGAGTTATGAATGCGGATCGCCGTTTTGTCTCAGGGCCCTGAACTTTATTCCACCCGTCGTCTGGTTGAAGCTGCCAGCGCCCGGGGCCATGAGGTAAGGGTTATCAACCCCTTAGAGTGCTATATGAATATCAACATGCGGGCTTCCAGCATTCATATTGCCGGGGAAGAGCTGCCGCTGTTTGATGCGGTGATCCCCCGTATCGGCTCTGCCATCACCTTTTATGGCTGCGCGGTACTGCGCCAGTTTGAGATGATGGGGGTCTATACCCTCAACGAATCGGTGGCGGTCACCCGCTCCCGCGACAAGCTGCGCTCGATGCAGTTGATGTCCCGCCGTGGCATTGGTCTGCCTATCACAGGTTTTGCCAACAAGCCGTCGGATATTCCTGACTTGATTGAGATGGTCGGCGGCGCGCCGCTGGTGATTAAGCTGCTCGAAGGCACCCAGGGTATTGGCGTGGTATTGGCCGAGACCCGCAAGGCCGCTGAGAGCGTTATTGAGGCCTTTATGGGCCTTAAAGCCAACATCATGGTGCAGGAGTATATCCGCGAAGCCAATGGCGCGGATATTCGCTGCTTTGTGCTTGGCGATAAAGTGGTGGCTGCCATGAAACGTCAGGCGGCGCCCGGCGAGTTTCGCTCAAACTTGCACCGCGGCGGCAGCGCGACCCTGGTTAAACTCTCCCCCGAGGAGCGCTCCATTGCCATTCGCGCCGCCAAAACCATGGGTCTCAGTGTGGCCGGTGTGGATTTGCTGCGCTCCAACCACGGGCCTTTGGTGATGGAAGTCAACTCATCCCCGGGGCTCGAAGGCATCGAAGGCGCCACCGGCAAGGATGTGGCGTCATCCATCATTGCCTATATCGAAAAAGCGGCGCTGAAAAGACCCAAACTGGTGGGCGCACGCGGCTGACCGGCATTTTGTGATCTCGGCGAGATTTTAGGGTTAACTCCTTGTTGGCGAATGTGAACTTTGATCGTTATCAAATCAATCACAGAGCGTCGGCGTAAGCTGGTTCCATAGCTGCCCGAAGGCGGCCAGAACGCTTATAAGGACAATGCCATGAAATCTGTACTGCCCCTGCTGCTCCTGTTTCCCGCCGCTGCCATGGCCCACGAGGGCCACGGTGGGGTGGGGCTGTTCCATCACCTGATGGATTTACTGCCTGCGATTGCACTGATTGCCATTGCCGGCACCTGGTGGTGGGCCAGGGGCCGTAAGTAATCGACTCGCCTTTTTGACTTCCGGGCACTGTCCTGGTCACCTTGTTTTGCACACGCAATAGTGACCAGATGACGGCGCCTGGGGTTTGCCTGTGTGATAAAGATAGGATTTACGAAAGAAATCCCTTATAATCCGCGCGAATTTTTCCAACTTGCTTATCAAAGGAAGCTAGTTATGGCGATCGAACGCACTTTTTCTATCATCAAGCCTGATGCAGTTGCCAAAAACCACATCGGTGCTATCTACAACCGTTTTGAATCTGCTGGTCTGAAGATCATCGCTTCTAAAATGCTGCACCTGACCAAAGAGCAGGCTGAAGGCTTCTACGCCGAGCACAAAGAGCGTCCTTTCTTCGGCGCCCTGGTATCTTTCATGACTTCTGGTCCTATCATGGTTCAGGTTCTGGAAGGTGAGAACGCTGTTCTGGCTAACCGTGAAATCATGGGTGCCACCAACCCAGCTGAAGCTGCCCGCGGTACTCTGCGCGCTGACTACGCTGTAAGCATCGATGAAAACGCCGTTCACGGCTCTGACGCTCTGGCTTCTGCCGAGCGCGAAATCGCTTACTTCTTCGCTGCCGACGAGCTGTGCCCACGTACTCGCTAATCGGTTAAGAAGGTTAAAAAAGGAGCCATTTGGCTCCTTTTTTTATGGCCGATTTTTGCCGCATCCAAACGCAGATGTGAGCCCCTTCACAGTTTTGATATCCCACATTTTCCCCTCGGGAACTTTTGGTACGCCATGATGTAACCGGGCTGTTGATGTCCGCCCGGCGTTTTTTCCGTACAAGCGCTTGATAAGTGTAAACTTTCGTATGATCGCATGAAATTTATTAGCGGCAACCGGATTACAATTGCAACCTTGCTGCATCCTGTTGATAACAATTAACCTGTTGATATTGTTGCTGTTATTGATAAGTTTCGCTTGGGGAGTGACTCAGTTATCAATAATAAGTGCAGCGTCCAAGGTGGGTGCAACAGGTCCTGTGCCGTCGCCGCGAGCCAAGTGTCCGTGGTGAAAGGCGACAGTGTGCGCCCTCCATAACCTCTCCCTCGCGCTGCCATAACACAGTAAAGGAAAGTCACAATGTCAACGCAAACTGCAGTTGCCAAGGCCGTACGCTTTGGTTTGTTTGCCATGGGCGCCATGGCCATGTCGGCCCAGGCTCAGGATGAGATAGCTCAGGCCGGTGCTCAGGTGGAACGCATCGAGATCACCGGGTCACGCATCAAGCGTACCGATCTGGAGAACGCGTCTCCTGTGGTGGTGGTGAGTGCCGATGATATCGAGAAAGGTGGCTTTAACTCGGTTCAGGATGTGCTCGGCAACCTGTCACAAAACTCCGGCGGCTCCATGACTCAGCAGGAAGTCCACGGTTTTACTCCGGCCGCGTCGGCGGTTAACCTGCGCGGTGTGGGTGCAGGCCGTGTGCTGACGCTGATCAACGGCAAACGGGTGCCCAAGTATCCATTCGGTGCCGGTGGTACCGACAGCTTTGTGGATACCGCCAACATTCCCCTGGGCGCCATCGAGCGTATCGAAATCCTGACCACAGGTGCTTCGGCGATTTACGGCTCCGACGCCATGGGCGGGGTGATTAACATCATCCTCAAAAAGGACGTGGAGCAGACCAATCTTAAATATCGTTTCTCCGACACCGTGGACGGTGGCCTGAGAAACAACCAGTTCTCCTTTATGACCGGGGTGTCCAGCGATGATGCCAATCTGACCTTCTTCGCCGAATACGAAGACAGAACTGCCCTCAAAGGCAGTGATCGTCCGGAGTGGGGTACAGACGTTATCCCGGGTCAGCCCTATGCCGGTTACAGCTCCTACGGCGCCAACCTGGTCACCGCCGATAACAAGCTGGTTTCTACCCTGACCCCAGAGCAGTGCGAAGCCCGTGGCTATGAAGTGCTTGCCAATGGCCGCTGCGGCTTTGACCGTTCTGCCCAGCGCGATTTTATGCCTGAGCAGAAGCGTTACTCCACCATGGTGAACCTCACCAAGGAGCTGGGCGACGATCATCAGCTGTATGCCCGCATGGATTACACCCACGCCTCTACTTTTACTGAAATCGAGTCTGCTACCATGGGCAACGATTTGATGTTCAATGTGGCGGGCGATCAGGTCACCATCTTCAACAAGAACAAAGGGTTGTCACAGAGCTTTGATAAAGATGTCGCCTTTGGCGGTGACTTTGCCGCAGCCGCCGATGGCGATTACTACTATACCCGCCGTCTGTCCGAGCTTGGCCCCCGTACCTCAGATTTCGAGACCAATAACTTCTCCTTCCTGGTGGGCGGCAAGGGTTATCTGACCGACAACATCGAATACGACACCTCCTGGTCGATTGCGCGCCAGACAGTGGAGTCCAGAAGCACAGGCTCGCCTACTTTTCAGGGTATGTTCGATTACCTGACTTCCGGCGACAACGGCAAGTCACTGTTTGATGTGATCAGCGCCGAAGATGCCGCCATGCTCAACTATGAAGGCAGCAAAAAAGGCCAGAGCACCCTATCCAACTTCACCGCCGGCATCACCGGCGAAGGCTTCGAACTGCCCGCCGGCGCCCTGGCGTACGCCGTGGGTGTGGAGTACGGCAAAGAGTGGTTCTATGACAAGTCCGACAGCTTCACCAGCAATGGCGGTGTGATTGGTAAGGGCGGCAGCTCTGCCGAAGGCGAGCGCGAGCAATACGCCGCCTACGCTGAAGTGGCGGTGCCGGTACTGGAAAACCTGACCATGACCCTGGCGGGCCGTTACGACTACTACGATGACGCCTCCGATGTGGGTGGCCAGTTCAGCCCGCAAGTCGCCATCGAGTATCGTCCGGTAGACAACCTGCTTATTCGTGGCCTGTATGCCGAAACTTTCCGCGCCCCTGACATGCAGCGGCTGTTTGGCGAGCCTACCTCGGCTTACAGCACTGTGATTGACACTCCGCGCTGCGAAGCCTACGGCGAGTGCGACAAAATCGAGTCTCTGCCAATCACAGTGGGTGCCAATGCCGAGCTTGAAGCCGAAACCGGTAAGAACTACAACCTGGGCATGGTATGGGATTACAACGATTTCAACCTGACCCTGGATTACTGGATGGTGGATATCGACAATCTGGTGAACGACCCATCGGCTCAGTACATTCTGGATCACGCCGATGCCTTCGGTGACAAGATTGTTCGTGACGAAAATGGCAAGCTCATTCAGGTCAACACCCAGGCCATCAACATGTCTTCCCAGAAGACTTCAGGTATCGACTTCTCTATGGGCTATCGCTACGACAGCGGTGACTTTGGTGAGTGGAGCGCCCGTTTTGAAGGCACTTACCTGCTGGAGTGGGAAGAGCAGCTGACGCCGGATTCTGCGCCGCTGGATTTGATTGACGGCGAAGGCTCAGCACCACAACTGCGTGCCAATCTGAATCTGGGTTGGGGCTACGATGACTTCAGCACCAACGTGCTTATCAAGTACATCGATGGCATGAACGGCCAGAATATGGACTACTTCGTCGACAACGGCTTCGATGCTGATTATGCGGTGACAGTAGACAGCCACGTTGAGGTTAACTGGGCGGCCAGCTACATGGTGAACGATGCCGTTAAGTTGTCTACCGGTATCAACAACCTGTTTGATGCGGGCCCGGAAATCGATTACACCCAGACCACCTGGCCACACTACCCACGTTCTTATTATTCGGTAGTGGGTCGTGAGTATTATTTCATTGTTGAAATGACCTTTTAATGTGAAATAAATACCACTTTAAAGCCTCTGCCTATGGCAGGGGCTTTTTTATGTTTGTATGTTTATAACTCACAATTGTTTAATAAATTTTAACCTGTGGAGTGTTAATAAACATTTGCGTTTCACTTGTATTAATCTGTATCTTTATTTTTAGCTTGGCGAACTATTAAATATGATTAAAAACATGTGGTTATATTTATGAGTCCACACCTGTATCAATTGTTTTCTGTGCCTTTGTTTTTACGTTAATCAGATTGACGATATTGCGATTTAATTGGGATATTAATATCCGAATCGCAACAAGCGATTAATAAAAACAAAAAGCAGACGCAACTTTTTTAAGTTGAAATTGAATTCAGGGAGATAAATATGACAACTATGTCGTTAGCCGCTCGTGCTATTCGAAGTGCCTTATTAGTGTCTACTGCCACTACAGTGGCATTGGGCTCCTCAGCCTTCGCCGAAGAAGAAAAAGCCAAAGTAGAACGTATTGAAGTAACAGGTTCACGCATCAAGCAAGTGGATATGGAAACCGTATCCCCGGTCACCGTTATCGACGCTGCCGCCATTAAGATGAGCGGTGAGAAAACCGTTGCTGACGTGCTGAACAACTCTGCCATCAACAGCTTTGGTTCCTGGCGTGGTATTTCAGGTTATGGCTCCGGCGCCAGCTCTACCAGCAGTGTAAACCTGCGTGGTCTGGGCTCATCTGCCACTCTGGTGCTGCTGGATGGTCGTCGCATGCCGGGCACCAGCTCAAGCTCGGGCGCCGTGGCTGACACCTCGCAGATCCCCATGGCTATTGTTGAGCGCATTGAAATTCTGCGCGATGGCGCCTCGGCTGTGTATGGCTCCGATGCGGTAGCCGGTGTAATCAACATCATCACCAAGAAAGAATTTGAAGGGGTAGAGCTGGATTACAACCTGGAAATGCCTCAGGTTGAGGGCGGCGATGCCAACCGTCTGGCCATTGCCACCGGCTTTAACTCAGATCGCGGCAACATCACCCTGACCTACGAGTATTACGATACCAAGGCTGTGTTTGACCGCGACGTTTGGAACCTGGATGACCCATCCTATGGCGCATACTCCAGCTTCAGCTCTGTGCCCAACGGTTATTACAACACAGGGAAGCAGGATGCCAACGGCAAAGATATCTACGGCTTCTACAGCAACTCGGCTATCTGTGAAGGCACCGAGAACGTGGTGGATGCCACCGATGGCAGCAACAACGGCCGCTGCTTCTACAGCTATGGTGAAGTGACCAAACTGTTTGGCGATCAGACCCGTAACTCGCTGCTGTCGAACTTTAACTATGAAATCAGCGACAACCTGAGCTTCCGTGGCCGTGCCAGTGCCTCTTTGGCCGAAACCCAAACCCGTTATGCCGCCACACCTGTGTCGACCAACTACCCGGTAATGGGCGCCGATAACCCGTACAACCCAACCGGTGCCGACATGACGCTGTACATGCGTTCGGTACAGATTGGTGAGCGTGACACCCTGACCGAAACCGACAGCTTCGATGTACTCGGCGGCTTGGTGGGCTTTGCCGATGTGGGTAATGGTATCGATTGGGAAGTGAATGTTCAGCATTCCACCTCGAAGACCAATTCGTTCAACTACAACCTCATCAACGATTCCATCATTCAGCGTGAAATCGACTCGGGTGAATACGATATTTTCAATACCTCGGGCATGAGCTATGCCGACTGGGAAAGTCAGATGACCGCGCTCTACATGGCGGCGGCGCACACTGGCGTGTATCAGGGTAAGTTTGAAAGCACCCAGATTGATGGCCTGTTCTCGACCACCCTGGTGGACAACGATACCCTGACTCTGGCGATGGTGACCGGCGCTGAATACGAGATGATCAAGTTCAAGCAGACTTCAGATCCTGAATCTGCGGCCGGTATCATCTCTGGCGGCTCGGGCGGTGACGATGTGGATGCCACCCGTGACCGTACTGCCGGTTATGTGGAATTCCAGATGGGCCTGCCCGCCGATGTGGAAATCTCTGCCGCCCTGCGTTACGAGCGTTACGAGCAGGAAGGCAGCCTGACCGGCGCCACCGGCGAAGTGGTCAACAGCTCAACCTTTGATGCTGTGGTGCCAAAGTTTGGGATCAGCTGGCGTCCTGTTGACACCCTGCTGCTGCGTGCCAGCTACGGTGACTCTTTCCGTGCCCCCAACATGAGCGAGATGTTCTCCTCTCAGTCGCTGAGTTTCGAGTCGGCGCTGGATACCCTCTGGTGTAATGCGCCGGGCAATACTGACGAGAACTATTGCCGCACAGCCAACCAGCACAAAACCTGGTACGGCGGTAACCCGGATCTGGAAGCCGAAGAAGGCAACTCCCTGACCCTGGGCGCGGTGTGGAATGTCACCGACGACTGGAACGTGGAACTGTCTTACTACGCCATCACCTACGACAACAAGATTGAGTCGGTGGACGTGGATGACCTGCTGCGTGAAGAAATCCGTAACGGCAGCTCGCCTTATATCCACCGCGGCGCCGATGGCAAGATTGAATACATGGAAGCCGGCGTACGTAACCTGGCCACAGTTGAGACCTCTGGTCTGGACTTCGTGACCGCTTACAACCTGCCAACCAACATAGGTGACTTCAACTTCAAGCTGGAAATGTCCCACGTACTGGAGTTCAAGAAGCAGGACAATGCCGAGTCTGAAATGATTGACTATGCCGGCCTGACCGACACTCCTGACTGGCGCGGTAACTTCACTGCCAGCTGGAAGCATGAAGATTTCAGCGCCGCCTGGACCACGGTTTACATCGGTGCCCAGGATGCCCAGTACTGGCGTGACTTAAGCGGTGAGGACTACTACAAGGACTACTCATCTTACTTCCGTCACAACGTGCAGCTTGGTTACCAGCATGCCTGGAATGGCTCCATCACCCTGGGTGTGAACAACCTGTTTGATGAGCAGGCGCCAAACTACTACACCTACGCAGATTACCGCGATGCCAACGTGGGTCTGTACGATGTACTGGGCCGCACCTTCTACCTGCGTCTGAACCAGAAGTTCTAAGGGTGCTGTGAACAAGCTCCGTCCCTGCTTCGCGGGCTTGTTCGCCGCCGTTAGCTGACAAAAAAGCCTCCCTTGGGAGGCTTTTTTTATGGCCGCGAACCTCGATAAACAACATCAGTGATTAAGCCGCAGCTCCAGCCGGTGTTCATGGCGAAAGTGGTCGTCGCAGGCCAGGCAGCGCTGCTCGGTGGGATCGGCTATCAAACGCTCGGACTCGATTTCAGACTCGCAATCGGCGCACAGGCCATAGAGCCCCAAATCCAACTGACACTGGGCGGCATCGAGGCGGGTCAGCCGCTCGTAGATGGGCTCGTCCGCCAGATGCAGGGCGGTCAGGGTGTCGATAAGCTCGCCCAGTGATTGCCCACTTGCGGCCTTTTGTATATCTGGGAAGGGGAGTGCCGCAATCTCTTCCCTGAGTTTGGCTTCAAGCTGTAATAACGCTTGTCTTGTGCTCTGTGTGGTCACTGTGGTCCCCTGTCGTGGTGGTTCTGATACAACTCTCATCGGATTTCAGTCTAGTTGGCCTGTGGCCACCGACTATGACAAAGATCAAAACAGCGTTCGATTTTAGCCGTCACTCAGGCTGAAACCCTTGTGGGATCAAAGAATGACGGCTTAAACAGGGGGAGGCGGCTGTTTACTTCAGCCGGGTTGGCGCAGGTTGGCGGCAGCGTCCTTGAGGGCCTGTAGAATGGCATCTGTGGTTTTGTGAATGCGGATTTCACGGAACAGGGTATCGGCCTCGGGGTACTGACGGCTTAAATAGCTGAACCACTGTTTGATGCGGGCTGGATAGTAGGTCGCCTTCTGGTTATCCAGCTCCAGCTCGGAGTAATGGATCATCAAATCCAGGGTCCGTTGCCAATCAAAAGGTGCATCGCCTTTGATGCTGGCGGCAAGGTTCGGCAGCGACAAGGCGCCGCGACCTATCATGATGCTGTCGCAGCCGGTCACTTGCATACAGCGCTCGGCATCTTCGCGGCTCCAGATCTCGCCATTGGCAATCACCGGGATCGGCAGACGCTCGCGCACCTCGGTAATGTATTCCCAATAGGCGGGCGGCTTGTAGCCATCGACCTTGCTGCGGGCGTGAATGGCAAGCTCGGTGGCACCGGCTTCATAGACCGCCAGCGCATTTTCCATAAACAGGCTTTTGTCTTCGTAGCCAAGACGGATTTTGGCGGTAACCGGTTGCTCGCCTGGCACAGCCTCGCGCATAGCTTTAACAATATCGTGAATCAACTCAGGATATTGCAGCAATACAGCGCCGCCTTTGCTGCGGTTTACCATTTTGGCCGGGCAGCCGAAATTGGCATCAACGCCGCGGGAGCCCAGGGTCACAGCGCGCAGGGCGTTTTCTGCCATCCAGCCGGGCTCCTGACCGAGAATTTGCACCCGCACCGGGGTGCCGTTTTTGGTCAGGCCGCCGTTTTTAAGCTCGGGGCACAGGCGGTAGTACACCTTCTCCGGCAGCAGTTGATCCACCACGCGCACAAATTCGGTGACCAGCAGGTCATAGGGATTGATGGACGAGAGCAGTTCTCTCATCAGATGGTCAAGTACGCCCTCCATGGGGGCAAGAACGATGCGCAAGCGGGTGGTTCCAATTATCAAGTGTATCCGGGGGCGGCATTTTACCCTGTGCACTCGCGGGAACCAAGCTGTGAGAGAAAGAACACGACCACAGAAAGCCGCATGTCGGCTGCGCCAGTGAGCGCTCTTTACAGCTGAAATAACTGCAGCGGTTTGCGGTTCAAGAACTTGATGATACTGATAAAAATGACTAGCTTAGTTTCATTGCCTTGCACGCATTGAAAAAATTTTCTGCGGGCGTGAGCAAATTTGTGAAATAAAAATAAGTCGCCATAGGTCTAGTTAGCCAGACCGGCAGCAACAGGCGGCCGTGAATACTCACTGAAACCAAGAAGGAACATGCATATGAATACATTCAAGAAAACTGCCGCAGCCGTTGCACTGGGAAGCGTAGTTGTAGGTGCTGCGTTCGCAGCGGAAGCGCAGGCCAACCCTTTTGGCTTCGATGAAATGCACGCCGGTTACCAGCTGGTTGGCGACGAAGGCAAGTGCGGTGAAGGAAAGTGTGGCGAAGGTAAAAAGGCCAAAGAAGGCAAGTGCGGCGAAGGTAAATGCGGCGAAGGCATGAAGGCCAAAGAAGGTAAGTGTGGCGAAGGCAAGTGCGGTGAAGGCATGGCCAAGGGTCACGAAAAAGCCAAAGAAGGTAAGTGTGGCGAAGGCAAGTGCGGTGAAGGCATGGCCAAGGGTCACGAAAAAGCCAAAGAAGGTAAGTGCGGCGAAGGCAAATGTGGCGAAGGCATGAAAAAAGGCGAAGCCAAAGCCAAGAAAGAAGGTAAGTGTGGTGAAGGTAAGTGTGGCGGCAGCCACTAATCACCCGTACCCGAAGGGCAGGGCCGTTGGCCCTGCCGATTTCACAGTCTGAGAAGGAGTAATCAAAATGGCAGTCCCTTCCCTGGCGGGTTTAGGCCTTCGCCGTGAAATGTTGGATGAGTTTTGTCAAAAGGTGCCGACCGAAATCGACTTTTTCGAGGTGGCGCCGGAAAACTGGATGGCGCTTGGGGGGAAGTTTGGAAAGCAATTTCGAACCCTGACCGAGCGTCATGCATTTTTCTGCCATGGCCTGTCATTATCCATTGGCAGCAGTGCGCCACTGGACGTGGAGTTTGTGAAAGGCGTTAAGGCGTTTATGGACTTGCACGGCATCGAGATTTACTCAGAGCACTTAAGCTATTGCTCTGGCGCAGGCCATCTGTACGACCTGATGCCCATGCCCTTTACCCAGGAAGCGGTGCGCCATGTGGCCAGCCGGGTAAAACAGGTTGAAGACATCATCGAGCGGCCGCTCATCCTTGAAAACATTTCCTTTTACGCTGCCCCCGGCGCCGAAATGAGCGAGCAGGAATTTGTGCTGGCGGTGCTGGAAGAGGCCGATTGTCAGCTGCTTTTGGATGTGAACAACATCTATGTGAATGCGGTGAACCACAACTACGATGCCAGCGAGTATCTCGCCGCCATGCCCACAGAGCGTATTCGCTATCTGCATGTGGCCGGGCATTATGTGGAGGCGGAGGATTTGATTGTCGACACCCACGGCGCCGATATCGTTGACCCAGTGTGGAAGCTGCTCGCCGATTGTTACGCCATCCACGGTCCGCTGCCGACCTTGCTGGAGCGGGACTTTAATATTCCACCCACCGAAGTGCTGCTGCAGGAAATCCGCCGTATCCGTGATTATCAGGCGCTGGCCGCAGGCGTATCCGCATCCCGGAGGGCCGTATGAGTTTCAAAGCCATTCAGGACGATTTTATTGCAGCCATCCGCGAACCGGCGCTGCCTTGCCCCCAGGGCGTACCCGAGGTTCGCATGGCGGTTTACCGCGAGCTTTTTTTCAATAATGTCAGTGGCTTTGTTGCCAATGCCTTTCCGGTATTGAAAAGCCTGTATCAGGCGGACGACTGGCAGGCGCTGGTGCGGGAGTTTTTTATCCACCATAACTGCCAGAACCCTTTGTTTGTTGGCATTGCCGGTGAGTTTTTGCAGTTCCTGCAAGGGCGGGAGCCCACTGAGCACGACCCGGTGTTTATGTTGGAGCTGGCCCATTACGAGTGGCTTGAGCTTGCGGTGGCAACGGCGATGGACAAGGAGGATCGCAGCGTGTTTTCCGGCCAGGAAATGGAGGCGGGGGCCTGGAAGCACGCTTCGCTGGCTCTGGCTGCCCATGCGCGGGTGGCCCAGTATCACTTTGAAGTGGAAAAAATTTCTGAAGATTATCGCCCGGAGGAACCCGCAGCAGCGGCGCAGTTTTTCTGCCTGTTTCGCGATTGGGACGACGAGGTAAGCTTCCTGAAGCTCAATCCGCTCAGCGCTCAGGTACTGGCGATTCTGGATGCCGAACCCGGACTTGATTTCGAGCAGCTGGTACAGCGTCTTCAGGCGCTCTACAGCGGCTTTGAGGTGGTGGTTATTCGCGACGGTCTTGCCAGTTTGCTTGGGCAAATGGCGGCGCGTGGCGTTGTCGTGAAAAAGTTGCAATAACCTTACTTTTAGTTGGTTTTATTGCCCGGACCAAACCGCTAGAATGGCGGCCATTTTGTGACCCCTGTCACACCCAATGGTTGTACATTTTAGAGGAGTCCACATGGACGCTAATTTCAAAGAGCCCTTTAACGCTTTGTATCTGATTGGTTTCTTGTTGGTTCTTCTGGTTCCAACCCTGCCTGCCAGCCTCTCTTGGCTGAAGCTTGCCGGTTTAATTTAAGCCCGCGGCAAGGGTATACTCAGCCACTCTTTGGAGTGGCTTTTGTTTTTTATGGGCCTTGGGTTTTTAAGCCGGTTATAGCGCTGTTTATGAAACGGGGAGCGGGAATTGATAAAACGCAGTTTACTGCTTGTCACCGGACTGGTGAGTTTGCTGCTGGGGATCGCTGGAGTCTTTTTGCCATTGCTGCCCACTGTGCCTTTTGTACTGCTGTCGGCGTTTTGTTTTGCCCGTTCCAGTGAACGGTTGCACCGCTGGTTACTGGCGCACCCCTGGTTTTCTGATGCGCTCAACAATTGGGAGCAGAAAAAGGCCATTCGTAAAGGCTTGAAGCGAAAGGCGATGCTGCTGTCTAGTCTGAGTTTTATGGCGAGTATTGCCGTAGTGCCATTGATATGGGTCAAAATAATGCTGGGATGTATGTTGCTGGCGCTGCTTTTGTACCTTCGCAGTATTCCCGAGCTTGAAGATGAGCATCAATAGCGCTTTTTGTGACCAGTAACACTGATGTAACCGGGGTGACACGGTTGCATCCACTGGCAAAGGGGCTTAAGCTTTAGCCGGATTAAATATGAAGTCCACGTCCTGTGGACTTTTTTGTTGTTTAAACCCGGCTAACCCCGGCGAATTGAATGTGAACATACTATGAACACAGACAGCTTAGCGCTTATCAAGCAAAGCATTAAAACCATTCCTGATTATCCCAAGGCCGGCATCATGTTCCGCGATGTGACCAGCCTGCTTGAGGATCACACCGCCTACCAAACGGCCATGAAGCTGTTTGTCGACCGCTACAAGGATGCCGGCTTTACCAAGGTTGTGGGCACTGAGTCCCGTGGCTTCCTGTTTGGCGCGCCGCTGGCGCTGGAGCTGGGCGTAGGTTTTGTGCCTGTGCGCAAGCCTGGTAAGCTGCCCCGCGAAACCATCAGCGAAAGCTATGAGCTGGAGTATGGTCACGACACGCTGGAAATCCATGTGGATGCCATTGAAGCCGGTGACAAGGTGCTGGTGGTGGACGATCTGCTGGCCACCGGTGGCACCATCGAAGCCACTGTGAAACTTATCCGCCGTCTCGGTGGTGAAGTAACGCATTCTGCCTTTGTTATCTCCCTGCCGGATCTTGGCGGTGAAGCGCGTCTTGAAAACCTTGGGCTTGAAATCTTCAAGCTGTGTGAGTTCGAAGGCGATTAATCCGCCGCTCGCTTCGTCACACTGACCGTCCCGTTATGGTTTGATGGCATCAGCCACTTTCGCGTGGTATGTTTGCCCCATGACGGGACACAAGCTCCCGACGGATTTTTCGATTGGGGAGTGACATGTCTTATCAGGTGTTGGCCAGAAAATGGCGCCCTGCCAATTTTGCCCAGGTCGTGGGGCAGTCCCATGTTCTGCATGCCCTGACCAACGCCCTCGGTCAGCAACGATTACATCACGCTTATCTGTTTACCGGCACCCGCGGTGTGGGGAAGACCAGTTTGGCGCGTCTGTTTGCCAAGGGGCTGAACTGTGAAACCGGCATTACTGCCACTCCCTGTGGTCAGTGCAGCGCCTGCCGTGAAATTGCCGAAGGCCGCTTTGTCGATTTGATTGAAGTGGATGCGGCGTCACGCACCAAGGTGGATGACACCCGGGAAATCCTCGATAACGTTCAATATCGCCCCAGCCGAGGCCGCTTCAAGGTGTACCTTATCGACGAGGTGCACATGCTGTCCAAGAGCAGCTTCAATGCGCTGCTAAAGACCCTCGAAGAGCCCCCTGAACACGTTAAATTCCTGCTGGCTACCACAGATCCGCAAAAGCTGCCGGTGACTGTGTTGTCCCGCTGTTTGCAATTCAATTTAAAGGCGCTGACCCAGGAGCAAATCCAGCAGCAGCTGGCTGCCGTGCTTGGCGGCGAGGACGTTGGCTTTGATGAGCCTGCGCTGCAACTGCTGGCTAAAGCTGCCGCAGGCAGTATGCGCGATGCCTTGAGTCTTACCGATCAGGCCATCGCCTTTGGCGCCGGTGAAGTGCGCCTCGAGCAGGTGCAAACCATGCTGGGCGCCATCGACAAGGGGCAAATAGCCGCGCTGTTCGATGCCCTGTGTCAGGGCGAGATTGAGCCGCTGCTCAGTAGCGCCCGCTCGGCTCTGGGTTTTGGCGCCGATGCCGACGAAGTGCTGCGGGCACTTTTGGAGTTGTTGCATCAAATCAGTCTGGCGCAATTTGCCCCGGCGACGGCGCAGGTGAGTGATAACACCGAAGTGGTGCTCGCCTGGGCGCAGGTGCTCAAGCCAGAGCAGGTGCAGCTCTTCTATCAGATTTTACTCGCCGGTCGAAAAGATTTGGCCTTTGCGCCCACTCCGGCCATCGGTCTGGAGATGACGCTGCTTCGCGCCGTGGGTTTTGTTCCTGAAAAACCAGTAAAAACCTGGCAGGCAGGCGAAGGGCTACCCCAGGTCGCCAGCTTAGCCGCTGCGGCGCCTGCTGCAGCAATAGTGGCTGCAACACCTGCTGCTACATCAACAGCCGCTACATCAACAACAGCTACATCAACGGCCGCGACATCAGCAAACGTATCTGAACCTGCTGCGACTCCCGCAGCGGTTGAACCTGTAAAACCTGCCCTTGATCCTGCCAAGCCCCCCAAAAAGCCAGCAGTGGCCGTGGTGAGTGATGACAATCCGTTACCGCAGGTGAAAAAGCCGTTACCGCAGGTGGATAACTCAGCCGGGGAAGAGGCACAAGCAGCAGACAAGCCTGGCGCTGACATTATTACCGAGGCCAGCACGGATGCAGATACCCATGACGAGGCTGCGCTTTTGGCCGAGCAGACACTGCTGATGTCCCAGGCCGAAAGTCAGGGCTTTGTCGGCTACGGTGAAGCGGCTGATTATGCCGAATATGATAATGGTTCGCTGTTTGCGTCTGACTCCCATGACTATGAAGCCTTTGCCTCTGGTGAGGATTTGTTTGCCGAGCCTGGTCAAAGCAGCCAAGTATTGACTGAGCCCGGGCAGGCAGAGCCTGCAGCGCAAACTCAAAACAGCGCTGCGGACGTAAGTTCTGCTCCAAGCCCTGTAACTGAGCCAAGCCCTGAAACTTGCCCTTCAGCTCAGGCGGGCGCGGCCTTTGGTGACGACATTCTCGATGCCGTGCTGGCGGCACGGGACGACCTGCTGGCTGGGCTCAGTGAGGAGGCGAAAGAGGATGAATCAAAAAAGTCCCCGGGCAGTTTCGCCCGTCGTCAATTGGCGACGGCAAAGGCCAGCGCTGACTCTGCCGCAACTGCTGAATCGACCAAAGCGCCTGAGCCTGCTGCGACAGCGCCGACTGCGACTGCCCAGAATGTTGATGCTGCTGATGCCAACGAAGCTCATCATGCCAGCCAAGCTCATGCCAGCCAGGCCGTGAGTGCGATTGATGACCGGCCGCCCTGGGAAGAACCCATCAAAGCCACTGAGGCGCCGACTCAGCAAGCCGCTGTCGCTGAGAGTCAGGCAGACGGTAAAGACTCCTCCAATGCCGAGGGTAAGGCCGCTACAGCTGATATAGCGCCAAGTGAGCAAGCTCCGTCTGAGCGGGCAAATGCACAGCTGCCAGAGCCTACAGCTCAGCCGGAACCCGTGCCTCAGCCAGAATCTGCTGCTCAGCCAGAGTCTGTATCTTTGCAAGCGGCTGCGGGAGAGCCTCAAATGGCTTCCGCAGTACAAACGCCGCCACAGGCACAGCAGCCAGTGTCCGCTGTATCTGGCGATGCTATTAATGGCGATGAAACCGACTTGCGCTGGTACAAGTTAATGGGCGCGTTGGAGATTGGTGGCCGGGTGCGTCAGCTGGCGGTGAATTCAGTGTGTCTTGAGTGGACCAATCCCATTCCATTGGTGCTGAAGCAAGATCAGAAGCACCTGGCGGCGCCTGTGGCGATTGAGCAGCTCAATGAGGCACTCTCAAATGCCCTGGGTCATCCGGCCTGGATTGCCCTTGAAGTGGGTGAAGTGCCGGGACGCGAAACCCCCCTCGATATTCGTGGCCGTTTCCACCAGGAACTGCTTAGAAACGCCAAGACGGCCCTTGGCACTGATGCGGTGGCTCAGCGGCTGATGCAACAAGCTGGCGCCTGGATTGATGAAGACAGTATCAGTTATCCCCAGGACAGACTGGCAGCCCGTGGCAGAGCCCTGCCACAACCACCGGCGCTGGCAGAGACTCAGGATGAAATTGCGTCGTCCTGATCCCAGCGGACAAGTGTGGCAATTGCCAAGGGCGCAGATTTCAGTAAGATTAGCCAACTTTAATTCCTTTTTGCCTGCAAGGCTGCGGGCCACAACCGAAAGAGATTGAGCGTATGTTTGGAAAAGGCGGTATGGGCAACCTGATGAAGCAAGCCCAGATGATGCAGGAAAGAATGGCCAAGGTGCAGGAAGAGATTGCCCGCATGGAAGTGACCGGTGAGTCCGGCGCTGGCCTGGTTAAAGTGACCATGACCGGCACCCACAATGTACGTAAAGTGGAAATCGACCCAAGCCTGTTGGAAGACGATAAAGAGCTGCTGGAAGATTTGATTGCTGCGGCCTGTAATGATGCCGCGCGCCGCGTGGAAGAAAACCAGAAAGCCAAAATGGCCGAAGTGACTGGCGGTATGCAGTTGCCACCCGGCATGAAGATGCCTTTCTGAGGAACTGCGTCGAATGAAATTCAGTCCGCTGGTGGATGAGCTTATCCAGAGCCTGCGTTGTTTGCCGGGCGTTGGGCCCAAGTCGGCCCAGCGCATGGCGTTTGCGCTGCTTGAGAGCGATCGCAAGGCGGGCATTCGGCTGGCCGATACCCTGTCGCGGGCCATGAGTGATGTGGGCCACTGTCAGAAGTGTCGTACCTTCACCGAGCAGCCTCTGTGTCCGATTTGCGCCAGCAGTCGTCGCGGCGATGCTGACACCCTGTGTGTGGTGGAAACGCCGGCGGACGTGTTGGCCATCGAGTCCGGTGGCCACTTCCAGGGCCGCTACTTTGTGCTGCAGGGGCATTTATCGCCGCTGGACGGCATAGGTCCGGAGCAGTTGGGGCTGTCGTTGCTGGCATCTCAGCTGGAGCAGGGCGGCATCAATGAGCTTATTCTCGCCACCAATCCCACGGTGGAAGGGGATGCCACGGCGCATTTTATTGCCGATATCGCCCGCAAGGCCGGTGTTTCGGTGAGCCGTATCGCCCATGGTGTACCGGTGGGCGGCGAACTTGAATATGTGGACAGCACCACCCTGGCGCTCAGTTTCAACGGTCGTCTGCCGCTGTAAGCCATTTGAATATTCATGCTAAAGCCCCAATTATTGGGGCTTTTTTGTTGGAATTTTGGCCATTTAAGCGCGTCGTGCATTACAGCCCTTGAAATCCAAACCACAGACCCCATCTCTTTTCTATCCGGGCAAACGCCCACGTATTTTGCAACACTGAAAGAAAAGGGAACTGAGATGTCGCATCAAGAAACCCATGGTTTTCAAACAGAAGTCAAACAGCTTTTGCATTTGATGATCCACTCTTTGTACTCCAACAAAGAGATCTTTTTGCGTGAACTGGTGTCCAATGCCGCCGACGCCGCCGACAAGCTGCGTTATCTGGCGCTGACCAACGACGCCCTGTACGAGGGTGACGGCGAGCTGAAAGTGCGCGTCAGTGCCGATAAAGACAAGGGCACAGTGACCATTGAAGACAATGGTATAGGTATGACCCGCGATGGCGTTATCGAACATCTGGGCACCATTGCCAAGTCAGGCACCGCCGAGTTCTTCAAAAACCTCTCCGGTGACAGCGCCAAAGACTCGCAGCTGATTGGTCAGTTTGGTGTCGGCTTCTACTCGGCCTTTATCGTGGCCAAACGGGTAGAAGTGTTCACCCGCGCCGCCGGCCACAGCGCCGATGAAGGCGTAAAATGGGAATCAGAAGGCGAAGGTAACTTCAGCGTTGAAACCATCACCAAAGCCACTCGCGGCACTAAAATCGTGCTGCACCTGCGCGATGAAGAGAAAGAGTTTGCCGACGACTGGCGCCTGCGCTCCATCATCACCAAGTACTCAGATCATATCTCCATCCCGGTAGAGATGTATCAGGAAGGCACCCCTGAAACCGAGGGCCCTGACGGCGAGAAAATCCCTGCCACCGAAGGTGAGTGGAAGGCGATGAACAAAGCCACCGCGCTTTGGACCCGCAGCAAGTCAGATGTGACTGACGAAGAGTACAAAGAGTTTTACAAGCACATTTCCCACGATTACGGCGACCCGCTGGAATGGAGCCACAACAAAGTTGAAGGTAATCAGGAATATACCAGTCTGCTGTATATCCCTGCCAAGGCGCCATGGGATCTGTGGAACCGCGACCGCAAGCACGGGCTGAAGCTGTTTGTGCAGCGGGTATTCATCATGGATGACGCCGAGCAGTTTATGCCGTCTTACCTGCGCTTCGTGCAGGGCTTGATTGATTCCAACGATCTGCCACTGAACGTCAGCCGTGAAATCCTGCAGGACAACAAGGTGACCCGTAACCTGCGTCAGGCACTGACCAAGCGCGTGCTGTCGATGCTGGAAAAGCTGGCCAAGGATGATGCCGATAAGTATCAGCAGTTCTGGGCCGAGTTCGGTACTGTGCTTAAAGAAGGTCCGGCGGAAGATTTTACCAACCGTGAGCGCATCGCAGGCCTGCTGCGCTTTGCCTCGACCCACAGTGGCGATGCCACGCCTTCAGTGTCGCTGGATGACTACATCGGCCGCATGAAGGAAGGTCAGGAAAAGATTTACTACATAGTGGCCGACAGTTATGAAGCCGCTGCCAACAGTCCGCACTTGGAGCTTTTGAAGAAAAAGGGCATCGAAGTGCTGCTGCTGTCTGAGCGCATCGATGAGTGGCTGATTAACCACCTGCATGATTTCAAAGAGAAATCACTGCACTCTGTGACCCGTGGCGATCTGGATCTGGGCGCATTGGAAGATGAAGCCGAAAAGGCCGAGCAGGAGAAGCTTGCCAAAGAGGCCGAAGCCCTGGTGGACAGATTCAAGTCAGCGTTGGGTGACAAGGTCAAAGAGGTGAAAGTGACCACTCGTCTGACCGACACCCCAGCCTGTGTGGTGGCCGGTGAAGGCGAAATGTCGAGCCAGATGATCAAGCTGATGCAGGCGGCCGGTCAGCCGGTGCCGGAAAGTAAGCCGACGCTTGAGCTCAACCCCACCCATCCGCTGGTGGCAAGACTCGATGCCGAGCAGGATGAAGAAGCCTTCACCCAGTGGGCTGAGCTGTTGCTGTCCCAGGCGACTTTGTCAGAGCGCGGCAGCCTGGCAGATCCATCCGCCTTTATTAAGCTCGTCAATGCGATGCTGCTTAAATCGGTGAACTAAACTCATAGCGGGGGCCATGCGCCCCCGTTTGTCTATTTGCGACAGGAACAGGAGAGCCCACAGCAATGCAAGGGACGAATCCGGGCGACGCACTGGCGGTCGTAGAGCTTAGCCGCGACAACATTCAGCAGGTGCTGGAACAATCATTAACGGGCCCCGTTATCATCAGCTTTTATGCGCCATCCCACCCCCAGAGTGTGGCCATGAACGACACCCTGGCGCGCCTTATTCAGGGCCGCTGTCCGTTGGCACTGGTGAACTGCGAAGCCGAGATGGAAATTGCCTCTTATTTTCGCATTCAGGCACTGCCAACTGTGCTGGTAATGAGCCAGGGGCAGCCGGTGGATGGCTTTGCCGGTGAAAAGGCCGATGCAGAGATTGGTGCCATTCTGGAGCAACATCTGCCACCGGCGTGGAAGCAAACCCTGGAGGACGCTAAAGCGCTGCTGGCCTCAGGCGAAAGTGAGCCGGCTTATGGGCTCCTCAAGGGCATTGAAGCTGAGGCCCAGGCGGCTGGCGCCGAGTTTCAGCTGACCATGGCCGATGCTGAACTCGCCATGGGGGATGTCAGTAGCGCCGAAGTCCGTCTTGGCACTGTTGGGCTTGCGGATCAGGATAGTTACTATCAGAGCCTTAAGGCGAAACTCGCGCTCGCCAAAGAAGCGGCGGATACGCCTGAAATTCGTGAACTACAGCAAAAATTTAATCTTGATCCGGATAACGCCTTGCTGCGTATTGAGTTGGCAAGAGCCCTCGCTCAGGCCAAGCGCGAAGAAGAAGCGCTCGGTCTGTTGTTTGACGTACTTGCCAACGACCTGAATTGTCAGGGTGGCGATGTAAAACAAGCGTTTATGGATATTTTAACCGCCATGGGGCAGGGCAGTGCCCTGGCCAATCAATTCAGACGCAAGCTCTACGGCCTGTTGTACTGAGCGGTGGAATGAATCTGGGTCGGCCTGAGTTGGCGTTTTTTTGCGCCAACTGAGGCTAAAGTCGAAAGCGCAGCCCTTCTAAAGCGCGGGGTAATGTGCGAAGATCGCGGCCCTAAGAAGAATATCGATGCGAAATTAAGAGGACTCCCCCGATGCGCATTATCCTATTGGGCGCCCCAGGTGCCGGTAAAGGTACCCAGGCTCAGTTCATCATGGAACACTACGGAATTCCCCAGATCTCCACCGGCGACATGCTTCGCGCCGCTGTTAAGGCGGGCACTCCACTGGGTCTGGAAGCCAAGAAAGTGATGGACGCCGGTCAGCTGGTATCTGACGAGCTGATTATCGGTCTGGTGAAAGAGCGCATTGCCCAGGACGACTGTGCCAAGGGTTTCCTGCTGGATGGTTTCCCACGTACCATCCCTCAGGCCGATGCTATGGCTGCCAACGGCATCAGCATCGACCACGTGATTGAAATCGATGTGCCTGACGAAGAAATCGTTAAGCGCATGAGTGGTCGCCGTGTACATCCAGGCTCAGGCCGTGTGTACCACGTGGTATTCAATCCACCCAAGGTGGAAGGTAAGGATGACGTGACCGGTGAAGACTTGGTTATCCGTCCTGACGACGAAGAGAGCACAGTGCGTAAGCGTCTTGGCATTTACCACGAGCAAACCAAGCCATTGGTTGACTACTATGGCAAAGTGGCTGCTGAAGGTAACACCAAGTACAGCAAGTTCGACGGTACCCAGTCTGTGGCCGAGGTGAGCAAGCTCATCCAGGCAGCCTTGAGCTGAGAATAGAGCCCTGGGCTGAGCTGATAACGTTCAGCCCAATGTGAACCTCAGCCTTGTGCTGGTCTGAAACCAGCGCTGGAAGCCAGTTCGCACTTTGCGAAAAAGCCTGTGAAAACAGGCTTTTTTGTTTTCTGCCCTGTGTTAGGCTAATCCATATTTTTGCAACGCTGAGGTGATGAGTGAGCCAGGTAAATCCTATGTTTGGTGTCCTTCTGGTCAATTTGGGCACGCCCGATGCCCCCGATGCCGCTTCTGTGCGCCGCTTTCTGAAACAGTTTTTAAGTGATCCCCGTGTGGTGGATCTGTCTCCCTGGATTTGGAAGCCCATTCTCAATGGCATCATCCTCAATACCCGTCCGGCTAAGGTGGCCAAGCTGTATCAGAGCATTTGGTGGGATGAAGGCTCGCCGCTGATGGTGATCAGTGAGCGCCAGCGCGACAAACTCGCAGCTGAGCTCAAGGCGGTTTGTGGTTTCGAGGTGCCTGTTGCCCTCGGGATGAGCTACGGCACGCCGTCTTTGCAATCCGGGCTCGATGCCTTGAGTGCCCAGGGCGTTGATAAGGTCGTGGTGCTGCCGCTTTATCCGCAGTATTCCTGCTCCACCGTCGCCAGTGTGTTTGATGGTGTTGCCGGTGTGCTCAAAAGCTGGCGTCGTCTGCCGGATTGGCGCATGGTGCGTGAGTATTATCGCCATCCGCTCTATATCCGTGCTCTGGCGGAGTCGGTGACCCGTCTGTGGGATGCACAAGGCAAGCCTGGCCGTTTGCTGATGTCGTTCCACGGTGTGCCGCTTCGTTATGTTACCGAAGGCGACCCGTATCAGGCTCAGTGCCTCGAAACTGCGCGCCTTGTGGCTAAGGAGCTTGGACTTGGCAATGATGAGTGGCAGGTGTGTTTCCAGTCACGCTTCGGCAAAGAAGAGTGGCTTACGCCTTACACTGACGAGCTGCTGGAAAGCCTGCCTGCTCAGGGCGTGAAACGGGTGGATATTATGTGTCCGGCCTTTGCGGCGGATTGCCTTGAAACCCTCGAAGAAATTGCCGAAGGTGGCCAGGAGTCCTTTATTCACGCCGGTGGCGAGCAGTACCGGGTGATCCCGTGTCTGAATGACGATGATGCCCATATTCGCTTACTTGCCGAGCTTGTGCGCGAACAAAGCCTGGGCTGGCAGTTAAGTTAATGCTCTGCAGCCGCTGTCACTGGTCAGCGGCTGAAAATATGGTAGAATCTGCCGCCTTTGCGCCGGGCGGCGGTATTCGGCTCTCTTGCCAGATAAACTCCCCGCCTTTTTGACGATGAAAATCGGTCCGGCCTACAATCAAGTTACCTATTTTCTTCTTTCGCCGGGCGAGGGCGCCGGGCGTCGATGGCATGGATGCGAAATGCCGATAGGCAAGTTGCGTTTCGCAAGTTGCAAAGTGCAGAGATTGCAGAGAATCCGATATGAAGTTTCCTGGTCAGCGCAAGTCCAAACATTATTTTCCGGTCAAAACCCGCGACCCCCTGCTTGAGCAATTGACTCAGCTTCCCCAGCCGCAGCCAACCTATATCAGCGGGATTGATCAGACCCTGGTGGACATTGAGGCCAAGGTGGCCGAGGAGCTGCTGGAACGCTACGGACTGCCCAAGGGTAACTCGACCCTGATTGACGATGCTACCGCCCATGCGCTGTATGAAGAGCTTAAAAAAGAAGACCTTATCAGCGATGAGTTTGCCGGTGGCACCATCGGCAATACGGTACACAACTACTCTATTCTGGCTGATGACCGCTCGGTGCTGTTTGGGGTGATGAGCAAGTCCATCGAAGTGGGCAGTTATGCCTATCGGTATTTGTGCCACACCTCATCAAAAGTGGATTTGAACCACCTGCAGCCGGTGGATGGCCCCATCGGTCGCTGTTTTACGCTGGTTTCCGACTGCGGCGAGCGCACCTTTGCCATCAGTAAAGGCTCGATGGACAAACTGACACCGGACTTTATCGATAAAGAGGTGATTCAGGGTAGCGCCGCGCTGGTGCTGACCGCTTATCTGATGCGCGCTGCGGCGGGCGATGGGATGAGTCAGGCCGCACTGACCGCCATCGAATACGCCAAAGAAGCCGATGTGCCTGTAGTGCTCACCCTGGGTACCCGCTTCCTTATTCAGGAAGATCCGGCTTGGTGGCAGGCGTTTATCCGTGACAATGTAACCATTCTGGCGATGAATGAAGATGAAGGTGAGGCGCTGACCGGCTTTGCCGACCCGCTGCTGGCCAGTGAAGCGGCACTGGAGTGGTGCGATATGGTACTGACCACCGCAGGCCCCATTGGGCTTTATACTGCAGGCTACACCGAAGAAGCTGACAAGCGCGAAACCAGCCATACTCTGCTGCCAGGTGCGATTCCTGAATTTAACCGCTTCGAGTTCTCCCGTCCGATGCGTAAGCGCGATTGCAGCGAGCCAATTAAGGTGTATGCGCACATTTCACCTTATATGGGTGGCCCTGAGCAGATCCGTAATACCAATGGCGCCGGTGATGGTGCGCTGTCGGCGCTGCTGCACGATCTCGCCGCCAATAACTTCCACCGGGTGAATGTTCCAGGTTCGAGCAAACACCGAAATGACGGCCTGTGCTATTCATCATTTTCGCAGATCTGTAAGTACGCAAACCGGGTAGCTTACGAGGTGCTGGCTCAGCACAGCCCGCGTTTGTCCCGTGGCCTGCCTGAACGCGAAGATAGCCTCGAAGAGTCATACTGGGAACGCTGATACTTAGTTTGTGCCCATGCCCCGGCAGATATCTAAACTGGGGCAAATTGATAAGCATTAAAAAGGCGCCCATTGGGCGCCTTTTTTCATCAGAGTGTTGTCACCGGGCTTATTCGCCGCGGTGTACCTCGGCATCGAAACTGCCCGTGGTCTTCCCGGCTTTGGGGTCGTTGAACACGGCTTCGTTGAGGGCGCCTTCTGACTTGGCAATAACCACAGTTGCCACTGTATCGCCGGTCACGTTAACGGCGGTACGCACCATGTCCAGCAGACGGTCTACACCGAGAATAAGCGCGATACCTTCTACCGGCAGGCCTACCTGATTGAGCACCATCGCCAGCATCACCAGACCTACTCCAGGCACGCCCGCGGTACCAATGGATGCCAGGGTGGCGGTCATCACGACCATGGCGTAATCGGTGATGGTCAGCTCAATGCCAAAGACCTGGGCGATAAATACGGTGGCCACGCCCTGCATAATCGCGGTGCCGTCCATATTGATGGTGGCGCCGAGTGGCAGCGTAAAAGAGGCAACCTTGTTATCGGCCCCCAGACGGTGCTCAGCGGCTTCCATGGTCACTGGCAGGGTGGCATTGGAGCTGGCGGTACTGAAGGCAAACAGCTGCACGTCACGCATCTTGCGAATAAACATCAGTGGGCTTAAGCCTGAAAAGAGTTTCAGCAGTGTTGGATACACCACAAAGCCATGGAACAACAGCACCACGAGCACCAGCAGGAAGTACTTGATAACGCTTTCCAGAGTTTCCAGCCCCAGGGTGAGCGCCAGTTTCCCCATCAGCGCGAATACGCCATAAGGGGCCAGTTGCATGATAAGGGTTACGACTCGCATGATGACTTCGTTGAGATCATCAAAAAAGGCTGCCACGCGGCGGCCGCGCTCACCGATATGGGAAATCGCAAAGCCGAAGATCACTGCAAAAATAATGATTTGCAGCATGTTGCCTTCGCTGAGCGCCTTCATCGGGTTAGAGGGCACTATGTTGATAAGCACATCGGCAAGGCTGGGCGCTTCCTTGGCTGAATACTGCATGCTTTCAGTAGCGAGAGACGCATTACCCGGCTGTACCAAGACGGCAGCAGAAATGGCCACCACCAGCGCAACCGCAGTAGTAAATAAGTAAAACGCGAGGGTTTTGCCACCAAGGCGGCCGAGTTTAGAGGGCTCGCTCAATGAACAGGTCCCGCAGACCAGGGAAATAAACACCAGAGGAACCACCAACATTTTTAAGCTGTTGATGAAAATAGTGCCGATAACGTGGAATAGACCGTCGGTAATGTAGTCCTGAACCCACTGGCTCTCGCCGAGCAGATTACGAAGGATCAGACCAATAAGAATACCGGCTCCCATGCCGATAAGGATTTTGCCAGTGAGGCCAATTTTGCTGGGTTGTGCTGCAACCATAATCCTTCCTGTATATTTTTTATGCATTGTTTTTTGGCGCACTAAAGCCTAACAAGAAAGCGATGCGGAGGAAACGGGCAATCAGCTAAAGTTTTCTGGTAAAACCACGAAATAAAAGAACAGGGTAATAGAAAAGTTACATGAAAATTGTGTATTGTTAGCCTATAAGTAATAAGCGGATAGCTTAAGTATTTTAACTAGAGTAACAGGGAGTCTGACAATGAAGTCAGCGTTAAAGTTATGGTTAGCCACCTTCCTCTCTTTTTTATTGGTTGCCTGTGGAGGGGGCGGCTCGATCACAGACACGGGCGGCGATGGTGGTACTACGCCTCCAACCGACACAATTACGGTTACAGCATCAATCGCTTTTAGCTCGTCAGATAGCACTATTGGCGTAGACACACCAGCAACCGTGACAGCTAATGTAAAAGGGTCTGTTTCCGGTGCTAAGTCAGGCAAATTGGTTACCTTTTCTCTTAACGATGACAAAATGGGAACCTTTACGCCATCGACCGCAACAGCGCTGACAGATGCGAATGGCAATGCCTCTATCATGCTGAGTACGGCTGACATTAATGGTGCTGGCACGGTAAAGGCGAGTGTTGACTCAGGCGAGGCAAGTGAGCCAGTTGGCTTTGTGATGAAAGGTGATGGCGGCAGTTCAACCGGCGGAGAAGCGCAGGTGAGCTTAGTTCTTACCGATTCCAATGGCACTGCAATTGATACCATCTCGTCAACTAAGCCTGGAAAACTGGTTGCTACTGTGACCGGTATCTCCAAAGCGGTAATCGTGACTTTCAGCTCTACCCTCGGTGACTTACCAATCAAAACGGCCGTTACTGACGCAAATGGTAAGGCCAGTGTGGACGTGTACGCTGGTAGCCAGCCTGGTGCCGCCGAAGCAACAGCCTCCCTAACTTCCGGGGAAAAAGGTCAGAAGGTGTTTGTCATAGGTGCAACCAACGTGCTTATGGGGAGCTCTGAAGGTAGCTTTGTGTCTGGGCAGGCCAGTGTCAGTGCAACCAGTATTTCTGCCGGTGGCACTGCTACCGTATCGGTTAAACTTCAGGACGAACAGGGCATTGCCTTTACTGAACCTGTTGAAGTTCACTTCACATCGACCTGTGCATCCAAATCCAATCCTGAAGCTGAACTCAGTACGCCTGTTACTGCAATCGGTGGTGTTGCAACCAGCACTTATCTCGCGAAGGGCTGTGTAGGTGATGACAATATCAGCGTAACTGCGAACGTAGGTGGTAAAAACCTGTCAGCGACAGGAACTCTGAATGTTATTGCTGCTGATGCAGGCAGCATTGTTTTCGTTAGTGCGGTGCCTGAAAACATCAGCATTAAAGGTACTGGAGGCGATGAGTCTTCCACCGTTAAGTTTAAAGTGCTCGATACCAATGGTAACCCTGTAGCAAACAAGCAAGTCTCATTTTCTTTGAACACCTCGGTCGGTGAATTAAGCTTGAATCCTACGACAGCAACTACAAACAGCCAGGGTGTAGCCCAAACTGTAGTGACTTCAGGCACCGTTGCAACCTCTGTAAGGGTTACAGCCTCAATCGTCGGTTCTTCACCACTGATTTCGAGTCAGTCAAATGTGCTGGTTATTTCGACCGGTAAACCGGATCAAGACAGCTTCTCGCTTTCTGCTGACGTGTTTAACACAGAGGGGTGGAGTGTCGATGGAACTGAAGTAAAAGTAGTAGCCCGATTGGCAGATGCATTCAACAACCCAGTTCCTGACGGTACTGCAGTTTACTTCACGACTGAAGGTGGCGCGATTGATTCATCTTGCACGACCTCAAACGGAGCTTGCTTTGTAACGTGGAGAAGCCAGAATGCCCGACCTGACGGAAAAACCTTGGAAGCAGAGGGGCCTCAGTCACAATTAAAAAATGGTGGGAACTACTACGGACAAAGCTACGGTGGCCGCGCGACAATTACCGCTACCGCTGTGGGTGAAGAGTCTTTCCCCGATAACAATGGTAATGGTCGCTTTGATGAAGCTGAAATGACCGCATTTCTGACAGGTAAAGATGCCGGTGGACGTCCATATGATTTGGATGAAGCCTTTGTCGACTATAACGAAGACGGTATTTTTAATCCTCAACAGGCTGGTGGCGATCCGGACAGTGGTGCTAATGACCGACTGATCGATTTCAACAGTGATGGTATTTTCGATTTGGCTGACAAGAAATACAACGGCGTCTTGTGTTCTATTCCTGCTCATGCTGGTTGCGCCGATGGGATTAGTGAATCCCAGTCCCTCAATGTTCGTTCAAGTTTAGTCATTGTTATGTCTGGTAGTGAGGCATTCTCCACTCCAGCGGCAAAAGTTGGGATCGAAAAAGATTTCGATGGCTTTGATGCAGATAGTAAGGCTATTTACAAATCAAACGTCAAAGGCACCAACAACGATGGCCAGATAGATATTCTTGGTAAGTCTATTGCGAAAGTGACATTTGATATTTCAGATCTTCATAACCAACAGATGCCGGCAGGTACCAAAGTAGACTTCAAAACCTCTGTTGGGTCTATTGCTAGTACAGCAAGTCTGACTTGGCCTAGCTCCAACTATAATGGCGCCCGAGAGTTTACAGTGGCGATTAAGGGGAGCGAGCAAGCAGAAGAAGGTGTTTTTTCGGTAACAGTCACTTCACCTGGTGGACTTGTTACGCAAGTACTTAGTATGGATGTAAAAGTACATTAAGTAGTAAGAAGGCCGCTCAGTTGAGTGGCCTTTTTCTTTTCGGGTGTTGGATGCATTTCCACTAAGTAAGTTAAGTACTAAGCACCATTCTTGGAATGTATCCGCCTTTCAATAAGTTTTAGCGCTGGAACTGATACACGCTGCCGAGCTGCATGATTTGTGTGAGTTCATCCAGTGCGGTACGTGATTCAATGATGAGCTGAGGGTCAGCCAGATCGGCGGCGCTCAGGCGGTCACGGTAGTGCTTGTCTACCCATTGGTTCAGGCGGGCAAATAACGCATCGTTCATCATCACATTTGGGTTCACAGCCTTAAGCTCGGCATCATTCATGGCTACCCGCAGGCGCAGGCAAGCGGGGCCACCGCCATTTTGCATGCTCTGCTTCACATCAAAGTAATGCACTGCCTTGATGGGGGTATTCAGGGTAACCAGTTCATTCAGGTAAGCATAAACGGCTGGATTCTCCTGGCAGTCCGTCGGCGCAATAATGGCCATGTTGCCATCACTCAGGGTGATAATTTGGGTGTTGAACAGGTAGCTTTTAACGGCATCCAGAACACTGACTTTGGCCGTCGGCACTTCAATGAAGTGCATGTTGCCATTCATTTTACGTTCGATTTCAGTAAGCTTGGCCTGAGTTTCCAAAAACGCCTGCTCATGGTAGAAGAGCACGTTTTGGTTCCCAACAGCGATTACATCGTTATGGAACACGCCCTGGTCAATCACATCAGGATTCTGTTGCAAGTATACAGTGTGGCTGTCTCGCAGCTGATGCAGTCTTGCCACCGCCTGTGAGGCTTCCAGAGTTTGCCTGGCGGGGTATTTCCTGGGGGCAGGGCGCGCGGCATCGGCGACGCTGCGACCGTAAACGAATACTTCTACACCGGCGTCGCCATAGTTATGGCACAGACGGGTGTGGTTGGCCGCGCCTTCATCACCGAAAGTGGGGTGCTCAGGCAGGTGCTCATGGTGGGCAAAATGTTTGGTATCAGCAAAAATTGCTTTCAGGATATTGCCGGTGGTAACAGGTTCAATGCTGCGGTGCAGCTTGTCCACCAGATTGGCCGGTGTGAAGTGCAACTTGCCGTCGGCGCTGTCGGCGCTGGGGGAAACGGTAGCGGCGTTAGCCGTCCACATGCTGGAAGCGCTGGCACAGGCCTGCAGCAGCACTGGTGACTGTTTGGCGGCCTGATTCAACACATCTGCATCTGAGCCGCTGAAACCGATGCGGCGCAAGGTATGCAGATCCGGGCGCTCCTGCGGCGCCAACATGCCCTGAACCAGACCCATATCGGCGAGCGCCTTGGCTTTCTTCAGCCCCTGCTTGGCGGCATCACGAGGATTGGATACCTGAGCGGCATTGCTCTGGGAGGCCACGTTGCCGAATGACAGTCCGGCATAGTTATGTGTAGGGCCAACCAGACCATCAAAGTTTGCTTCGAAATGCTTCATTGCTTGTCCTTACTGGGGTCTCGGTTCTTAATTATTGTTCAGAATTTATGTGATCGAGGCCTCAGTATACCGGGGCAAATCAGCTTCACAAGCCAGGCTCCGGGGCGTAAAGTCGTGACTTTCGCCGGATTTGCATAACTATTGCTTGCTTGCTGGCGGATAATGAAATATTAGTTTTTAATTACGCAAAGTTATTTTTAAACATTTTTTTCAATATTGACTAAAAAGTGACTCGCTGGGCCACATATCTGAGGGAATTCCTTGAAACTGGGGATTCAACCCTCTATATATGGTGCCAATTTCTACCTTCTCGAGACTGTTTGGCGCAAATTAAGCTATGGGTAAATCGCTCGTTATTGTCGAATCGCCGGCGAAAGCCAAGACCATCAACAAGTATCTTGGTAAAGAATTTATTGTGAAATCGAGCGTGGGCCACATCCGTGATCTGCCCACGTCCTCCGCGGCCGAAGGCAAAACCAGCAGCAAATCTGCCACTGAAGTTCGCAAAATGAGTGCCGAAGAAAAGGCACAATATAAGAAGCAAAAGGATAAGCAGGCGTTGGTCGCTCGCATGGGGGTTGATCCCGAGCACGGCTGGCGCGCCAACTATCAGGTGTTGCCTGGTAAAGAGAAGGTGGTTAAAGAGCTTCAGACCCTGGCCAGCAGCGCCGACCAAATCTACCTCGCAACGGATTTGGATAGGGAAGGGGAAGCGATTGCCTGGCACCTGCAGGAAATCATTGGTGGCGACAAAGAACGCTACAAGCGGGTGGTGTTTAACGAAATCACCAAAACCGCTATCCAGGATGCCTTCAGCCACCCCACCGATTTGAACACCAACATGGTGAATGCTCAGCAGGCCCGTCGTTTCCTCGACCGGGTCGTGGGCTTTATGGTGTCGCCATTGCTGTGGAAAAAGGTCGCCCGCGGTCTGTCGGCCGGGCGGGTGCAGTCGGTTGCTGTGCGTCTGGTGGTTGAGCGCGAAGCTGAGATCAAAGCCTTTGTGCCGGAAGAGTTCTGGGACATTCATGCCGATCTGAAAACGCCAAACGCTGACAAGTTGCTGATGGAAGTCAGTCGCTACCGTGATGCCGCCTTCGAGCCTATCAATCAGGCGCAGGCAATGGCTGCTGTCGCTGAGCTCGAAAAAGCCAGTTTCACCGTACTTGATCGCGAAGACAAAGCGACTTCCAGCAAGCCATCTGCACCATTTATCACCTCAACGCTGCAGCAGGCGGCAAGCACCCGTCTTGGCTTCGGGGTGAAGAAAACCATGATGCTGGCACAGCGCCTCTACGAAGCGGGCCACATCACCTACATGCGTACCGACTCCACCAACCTCAGCCAAGAGGCGCTGGACAACGTCAGAGCGCATATCGAGTCGGAATATGGTGCCAAGTACCTGCCAGCGGCTCCGGTGCGTTATGGCAGCAAAGAGGGCGCTCAGGAAGCGCACGAAGCCATACGTCCATCCAATGTGCAGGTCGAGGCGGTCAGCCTGACCGACATGGAGCGTGATGCTCAGCGTCTGTACGAGCTGATTTGGCGCCAGTTTGTGGCCTGTCAGATGACACCGGCGCAGTACGATGCTACCCGTTTAACCGTTAAGGCAGGCGATTACGAGCTTAAGGCCACAGGCCGTATTCTGAAGTTTGACGGTTGGACCCGTGTTCAGCCTGCTCTGAAGAAGAAAAACGAAGAAGACAGCACCTTGCCTGACGTGAACGTAGGCGATGTGCTGAAACTCGAATCGCTCGATCCCAAGCAGCACTTTACCAAGCCGCCCGCGCGTTACAGCGAGGCATCTTTGGTGAAAGAGCTGGAGAAGCGCGGCATCGGCCGTCCTTCTACCTATGCCGCCATTATTTCCACCATTCAGGATCGCGGTTACGTTAAAGTTGAAAACCGCCGCTTCTACGCCGAGAAAATGGGCGAAATCGTCACTGAGCGTTTGGTTGAAAGCTTCAGCGAGCTGATGAACTACGACTTTACCGCGGGCATGGAACAGACCCTCGACGATGTGGCCAAGGGCGACAAAAACTGGAAGAAGGTGCTCGACGGCTTCTACAGCGGCTTTACCGCCAAGCTGGAGCAGGCTGAGGCCGAGCCAGATTCTGGCGGCATGCGCCCCAATCAGATGGTGCTGACCGATATTCCTTGTCCTACCTGCGGTCGTCAGATGGGTATTCGTACCGGCACCACCGGGGTGTTCCTCGGTTGTTCCGGTTACGCGCTGCCACCCAAAGAGCGCTGCAAGACCACCCTTAACCTGACGCCCGGCGAAGAAGCCATCGCTGACAACAGTGAAGATGCCGAGACCGATGCGCTCAGAGCCATGCATCGCTGCAACAAGTGCGGCACCGCAATGGACTCCTACCTCCTGGATGAAACCCGCAAGCTGCATGTGTGTGGTAATAATCCAGAGTGTGACGGCTATGAAGTCGAGAAGGGCCAGTTCAAGCTCAAGGGCTACGAAGGCCCCATTATCGAGTGTGACCGCTGTGGCAATGATATGGAGCTGAAAAACGGCCGCTTCGGCAAGTACTTCGGCTGTACCAACAGCGAGTGCAAGAACACCCGTAAGCTGCTTAAAAATGGTGAGGCAGCGCCGCCGAAGGAAGACCCCATTCATCTGCCTGAGCTTAAATGCAGTAAGTCAGATGCGTACTTTGTGCTGCGTGACGGCGCCGCCGGTATCTTCCTTGCCGCCAGTACTTTCCCACGCTCGCGCGAAACCCGTGCGCCGCTGGTGGAAGAGCTGAGAAAGTACCGCGAGCAGTTGTGGCCCAAGTATCAGTATCTTGCCGATGCGCCGGTTGCTGATGCCGATGGTAACAAGGCACTGGTGAAGTTCAGCCGTAAGACCAAGGAGCAATACGTTGCCACCGAGGTTAACGGTAAAGCCACCGGCTGGAGTGCCCATTTCAGCGGCGGTAAGTGGGTTGAGTCCAAAGGTAAATAACAGGCTTAACTGACACTGATAGCATTAAAACGGCGCTTTGAGCGCCGTTTTTTATTGCCCGGGGATTGGAGGAGGCTGCACAGCCACCGTCACGGTGCCACTACAGCCTCCAACGCTAACGCTTAAAGACAAAGCGCGGTGATGAGCAGGCCCAAGCTCAGGCAGATGCCACCTTGTTTGCATTTGACGTCAGCAACATAAATTGCGCCCACGTGATTCACAAAGCAAAGTTCACAGAAAAGGGTTCACACGAAACGGCTCACATAAAAAAGCCCCGCAGAGGCGGGGCTTTCATAAACGGCAGGCTTACCACTTTTTCTTGGGCTGGAACAACATGTCCAAATCGTCGCCCTCTTTCTTTTGCTTGGGGGCATTGGGCTCCGACTGCTTCTGCGCGCCCATGATTTCGTCAAGCAGCTGCTTGGCTTCATCTACCTTGCGGCCAATGAAAGGGTCGTTGGGGGTTTGCGCCTTGATGGCGTGCAGGGTAGACAGCGCCTTGGTCACCATCTGCTTGGCAGAGCCGTACTGCTTCATATAACAGGCTGCACGGGCACGGGAAATCATCGATTCCACATTGATCCTCAGTTGCAGGCTGTCGATACGGTTTTCTTCCTGAGCAAACACGGTAGGGTCAACTTTGCCCTTGTTGTGTTCGGCACGCAAAATGGCTTTGAGCTTTTTCAGGGTTTGCACTATCGCCAGGATTTGCTTGTCGTTATCGGGCAGGCGAAAGCTTTCGACCGGCGGCACGTTGGTCACGTCCTTTTGGCCTTCAATCTGTGCCTGAACATCCAGCAGTCGGCGTTGATAGTCGTTTTTGGGCTGACCGACGCTCATGTCCACGGCAACTGCCAGGGCTTCCTGGATGCGGCGATACAACACCATCACCAGATGCGATGAGCAGGGAAACATACCCGTATTGGACAGTACTCCTTCGGTCTCATCGATAATTGCCCGTTGCCGTGCGACTTCGGTGCGCCTTTCGGCTTCTTCGCGCTCTTTTTGCTGCTGAACGACATTCACACCAATAATGAGCAGCAATAAGGCCCCACAGGCGAGCAGGATCATTAATAACATAGGTCGTCCGTTCTTGTTACAAGTCAGCCAATGCTACAATAAATCAATAAACTAGCATAGTTATCTTAGCTCAGCTTGCTGTAAGTGTCGCCCAAATTCCAAGGAAGGGCTTTGTTATTCCTGTTTGATTTAATTAATTCATTGTACTATAACCCATCATTATAGATGTCAGGGTCAACATTGGCCTCCCGGCCCCGGGAATTGGCGAAGGAAAAGAGATGAAACTGCAACAACTCAGATATATTGCCGAAGTGGTGAATCACAATCTGAACGTCTCTGCCACGGCTGAAAACCTCTATACCTCTCAGCCGGGGATCAGTAAACAGGTGCGCATGCTGGAAGACGAACTGGGGATCCAAATCTTCGGTCGCAGCGGTAAGCATTTGACCCACGTAACCCCCGCCGGTGAACAGGTGATTGCCATCGCCAACGATATTCTTGGCAAGGTGGAAAGCATTAAAAAAGTGGCCGAGGAATACACCAAGCCGGATCAGGGTGAGCTGAACATTGCCACCACCGACACCCAGGCAAGGTATGCGCTGCCGCACATTATCAAGGGCTTTATCAAGCGTTATCCCAAGGTGAATCTGCACATGCACCAGGGTACGCCAACCCAGATAAGCGAGCTGGCCGCCCGCGGTGATGCCGACTTTGCCATTGCCACCGAGGCGATGCATCTATATTCCGATCTGATTATGTTGCCCTGCTACCACTGGAACCGCTCCATCGTGGTGACCCGCGACCATCCACTTGCCAGTCGCAGCCAGGTGAGCATTGAAGAGTTGGCCCGTTTCCCGCTTGTAACTTATGTGTTTGGTTTTGACCGGGCATCGGAAATTGAGCGCGCCTTCAATCGCGCAGGCCTCGAGCCACGTCTGGTGTTTTCCGCCACCAGTGCCGATGTGCTGAAAACCTATGTGCGCCTTGGTCTTGGGGTGGGGGTTATCGCATCCATGGCAATCGATCCGAACATTGACCGCGATCTGGTGGCCATTGACGCCAGCCATCTGTTTGCCCACTCGACCACCAAAATCGGTTTCAGAAAGGGCAGCTTCCTTCGAAGCTACATGTATGACTTTATTGAGCTGTTCGCACCGCACCTGACCCGTGACGTGGTTGAAAAGGCGGTGGCGCTGCGTGACCCTGTGCTGATTGAAGAGATGTTTGCCGACCGGGAACTGCCGGTTCGCTGAGTCGACTTATAGGGTAATTGCAGCAAACCTGCAGTGGTTAGCTCGCAGAATACAAAAAGCACAGATAATAAAAAATCCCGCCTCGGCGGGATTTTTTATGTTTGCAATCAGCAGATTGGAGGCATTAACACTCAACGATGTTAACAGCCAGGCCACCTTTGGCGGTTTCTTTGTACTTACTGCGCATATCGCGGCCTGTGTCCATCATGGTTTTGATAACCTTATCAAGTGATACCTTGTGGTTACCATCGCCACGCAGTGCGAGACGTGAGGCGTTAATCGCCTTCACCGCGCCCATGGCATTACGCTCGATACAGGGCACCTGCACCAGGCCGCCAACCGGATCACAGGTCAGGCCGAGGTTGTGTTCCATGCCGATTTCAGCCGCGTTTTCAACGTGCTCAACAGTGCCGCCCATGATTTCGGTCAGAGCCGCTGCTGCCATGGAGCAGGCAACACCCACTTCCCCCTGACAACCCACTTCTGCGCCGGAAATGGAGGCATTCTTCTTGTACAGAATACCGATGGCGGCGGCAGTGAGCAGATAGCGGGCGCAAATGTCTACATCCACTTGCTGTACAAAGGTATCAAAGTAGCACAGCACTGCAGGGATAATGCCCGCCGCACCGTTGGTGGGGGCGGTCACCACGCGATCGCCGGCCGCATTTTGCTCATTTACCGACAGAGCGAACAGATCAACCCAGTCCATGGCGGTCAGCGGGTCGACGTTGTTACGGCCTTCGGCTTTCAGGCGACGATACAGGGCAGGTGCGCGGCGACGCAGTTTAAGGCCGCCGGGCAACATGCCTTCTTTTTTGTAGCCCTTCTCGATGCAGGTCTTCATGGTCTGCCAGATGTGCCACAGCTTCTCTTTGACTTCGTCCTCGCTGGCGAGGATAAGCTCGTTTTGCATCATCAGCGATGAAATGGACAAACCATTGGTGGTGCACATTTCCAGCAGCTGCTGGGCGCTGTTGAAATCATAGGGCGCCGCCTTGATTGGCGTGGCCGGAGACGGATTCTTTTGGTCGATTTCATCTTCATCGAGCACAAAGCCGCCGCCAACAGAATAGTAGGTGCGCTGATACAGGCACTCACCTTCACTGAACGCGTAGAGGGTCATGGCGTTGGCGTGGGCAGGCAGGGACTTGCGTCTGTGGTAGATGATGCCGTCTTCGCGGGTAAATTTCACCGCTTTGCCACAGGCCAGTTTCAGTACTTCCTGGTTGCTGACATCGGCAAGAATGCCGTCGATGGCGTCGGTATCCACGGTTTCAGGATCTTCACCCATCAGCCCCAGGATCACCGCCTTACCGGTACCGTGGCCTTTGCCGGTTTGCCCCAGCGAACCAAACAGCTCGGCACGCAGCTCGTCCACGCGCTCAAGCAGCCCCATGTTGTCGACACGGGCAATAAATTCTTTGCCGGCCTTCATGGGGCCAACGGTATGGGAACTGGAAGGACCTATTCCAATTTTAAAGATGTCAAATACACTGATCATAAGCTCGGGCCCTGTTTGCGTTTCGTTGTTATTTTAGTCGTAAGTCCGGTGCTTGCTCGCCCACCGGTGCGCTTTACGGTAATCTCTGATCCCGGATGTCGACCAGTGTCGAAGAAAAGGGATCAATGCCTTAAGTCGCAACGTTCAAGTATCCCACAAACTTTTTCGATAGTTTCATTAGTAATTCTTATGTCACCTTGTTCGGATTAGTCTGGCTAAGGTTGAAACGGCATCAAATGGAATAAGGGGCACGGAGCCGCTATCTGGCTTGGTACCGGCATTGCCCGGCGTGTGCCCCGTTCCATCCACCAAACTTGAGATGAATTTTTGTAGGGAGAATTTATGGGCTTTCTGATGCTGGATCTTGAAGGCACGCGGCTGGACGCCGCCGAAGAGGCGCTGCTGCAGGCACCGCAAACCGGTGGCCTTATCCTGTTCAGCCGTAATTTTACCAGCCGTGAGCAGCTCGTCTCCCTGGTGGCCGACATTCGTCGGGTCCGGCCGGATCTGCTGATTGCCGTCGACCACGAAGGGGGCAGGGTGCAGCGTTTTCGTGAGGGCTTCACCCAAATTCCGGCCATGGGCGATATCCTGCCTGCGGCAGGCAACGACCTTACACTTGCCAAACGCTGGGCAACAGAGCTGGGTTTCCTGATGGCGATTGAGCTTCTTGGCTGCGACATTGACTTAAGCTTCGCCCCGGTGCTGGATGTGAATGGCATCAGCGAAGTGATTGGCAAAAGGGCCTTTTCGGGTAATCCCGATGAAGTGGCCGAGCTTGCTGGCGCCTTTATCCGCGGCATGAACGATGCCGGTATGCGGGCTGTTGGTAAGCATTTCCCGGGTCATGGCAGTGTTCAGGCCGATTCCCACATCGCGATGCCGGTGGATAGTCGCAGTGCTGAGGAAATCCTCAATTTCGATATGAAGCCCTTTGTCAGCCTGATTGGTGACAAGCTGCTCGATGGCGTGATGCCTGCCCACGTGGTGTATAACCAGCTGGATCCCAATCCGGCCGGGTTCTCGCGCTTTTGGCTGCAGCAAAAGCTGCGGGGTGAGCTTGGCTTTGATGGCCGCATTTTCTCGGACGATCTGGGCATGGAAGGCGCAGCCTTTGCCGGCGGTTATGCCGCCAGAGCCAAAGCGGCCCTCGACGCCGGCTGCGACATGATTTTGGTGTGTAATAACCGCGAGGGCGTGCTGGAGGTCCTTGGCGCCGAACTGCCGGTGCCGGCAACTGCCAACAGCGCCGCCAGCCTAAGGCCCGACAGTGCCAAAACCATCAGGGCACTTGAGAATTCCACCCGCTGGGAAAAGGCGAGGGAACTCGCGCTTACCATAGGTTATCGGCCCTGAGTCGAAAGTGGGATTGGATCACGAAGTTTGTGATTTTCTTGATGCGGCGCAACTTTTCCGGCCGCATCCCCTGTTAGGGTTGTGTCATCAATGAGTGTAGGGATGACCTTATGATCCTTTATTTCCATGGTTTTGATTCAACCAGCCCCGGCAATCACGAGAAGATGCGCCAGCTCAAATTTGTCGATCCCGACGTACGGCTGGTGAGCTATTCAACCGCGCATCCGCGTTACGATATGCAGCAAATGCTGCACGATGTTGCCCGTGAACTGGACGGCGCCAACAAAGATGAGGTTATCGCCGTTGGCGTCGGTTTGGGGGGATTTTGGGCCGAGCGTATCGGTTTTTTGAGCGGTATTCGCAGTGTGCTGATTAACCCCAATCTGCATCCGGAAGAAAATATGGCGGGGCGCATAGACCGGCCTGAAGAGTACGCCGATATTGCCGCCAAGTGTGTCAGTCAATTCCGGCAAAAGAACAGCGGAAAGAGTTTGTGTATCTTATCCCGCTTCGACGAGGTGCAGGATAACAACCGGACCGAATCCATCCTGGCGCCTTTCTATCCGGTGCTGTGGGATGAGGAGCAGTCACATAAGTTTCCGTCACTTGGCACCTACCTGCCGGTCATACGCGCATTTTTGCAGGGGCAGCTACCGCCCAACTGAAACTCGAAACCCGGCCACTGCGCCGGGTTTTTTAATTAGAACAGCCGTACCATATAAATCACGCAAAATACAGTACGCAATCTCGATAAAAGGGTAAATAAATTGAGATCGCGTTCACAAAAATTAAAATATTTGGCCTGACCAGCGGCCACGCGATTGAATTATTTGGTTCAGCGTGTACAGTTGCGGCCTTTCCGGAACACGTTTGTAACAAAACGTATCCAGAATGCCGTATTGGTCCCAAGGGACCTACCGATTGCGTATGTCGCCCGATGCAGCTAACAGCAGTTTTGTTAGCTGTTTTTTTTGCCCGAAATTTACCTCTCCAGCCAATGTATGCGGTTTCCCTGACACCGTAGGATGACGTATGCTCAATAAATCATCAGCTTGAGCGGAGGCTCACTATGAGACGAGTATTGGTGCGGGTGAAAGGCAAGGTGCAGGGCGTGTGTTATCGCCGCTTCGCGCTGGAAAAGGCCCGTGAGCTTGGGGTCACAGGTTATGTCACCAACATGGATGATGGCTCGGTGCAGCTGTTGGTGCAGGGGAGTATCCCCATGGTGGAAAAGCTGATTGATTGGTGCTGGGAGGGATCGCCGGCGGCCAGTGTGACCGCCGTTGAGGTGAATGAAGACGAGGCAGACGAAATCTACCTCGACTTTTCCATTACTCAGTCCTGAGGTGTTGGCCGAGTGCCTTGCTCGTCTGCGCTTTGTGGAGCTGTGCCTTGCTGATTAATCACGTCATTTTCGGGCGTGTCATCGCCTTCGGGCTCTGTGGCAGGTTCTTCAGCATCCACAGCGCCAGCGGGCTGGGCCATTTTACGAATCTGAATAACCAACCCAAGCTTGGGGTGATCGAAGTAGTGGATTTGACCGCTGCGAACCCGGCGGTTTTGCGTCAGTGGAATGGAGTAGAGAAACGGCTGCTCTTCCATCACGACTTCGGTACTCATCGCCTCAATCGTCCGTTCATTGGTGGCTGGTAGCGCTGATGTACTGCCAGGCAACGCCGCGATATCGCCGCTGGCAAGATCACCAGCAGCTGAGTCTTGCAGCGCCGCAGTCTCTTCCAACACTTCCACTTTACGGCTGCCGGGGCTTCTGAGCATCAAATCGGTTTCGATATACAGATAGTGACTCAGATAGATGTTCAGCAGACCATCGAGCTGCCATACCGGATCGGGCCGTTCACGGCGAAGCGCAACAGGCGCCTGTTCGCCGCCAAGCAGCGCCGCAAGGTTGCTGTCTTGGGGTTGTTCGGCGCTAGCTGCTGCACTGGCTGCACTGGCTGCAGTGGCACTGGCTTCACCAAGGGGCGTGCTTTCAAGCGCTTCAGGATAGGGCTGGGATGGCTGCACCCGGGTGCCGGCGGCCACAAAGCGGTCTGAAAAATCTTCACCGGCAAACAGACGTACCGGCACTGAGGCATGGCGCGGCTGCATTGCCTGTTGCCAGCTCATGTGCAGCAGCGGCTTTACCCCGGCTTCACGGCTGAGCTGACGCACCGCATCGGTAAATTGCAGCTGGTTTTTGCCAAGTAATACCGCAGATGCGCCCGGCGTGGCGCTGGCCGGATTGGCGGCGGCAACTGTGACGGGGAATGGCTTTGGATACTCAGGCACGTAGGCGCCGATTTGCAAATCCAGTGCGTCGCAGCGCAGTTGGTCGACTGCGCGCTCATCGGCGCTGCAAGGCGTCATGCTGCTGTCCGGCGCACTTATCAATGCTGGGGTAATCAAATCCCGACCTTTGGCAAGATTCGGTTGTTTAGGCGTTTCAGGCCACACTTCGGCGCTGGGCTGATTTCGTTCAAACAGAAAAACTTCCACCTCAAACCAGGACTCAGCCGAGGCCTGACTCAGTGGCAACAGACAGAAAGCTGCCAATAGTGCGGTTTTGCGGAACATTATTATTCTTCTCCGACGCTGTGTTGTTCGAGCTGCGACAGCAGCAGGTCCACCAGTTCCAATCGCTCTTTGGCGGATTCACATGGCATGGTGAACTTAAGTTTGTTCGGGCCGTCCATACGATAGACTTGTGGCTGCGATGAAAGCAAGCCGATGATAAAGCCCGGGTCGATTTTATGGTCCTCACCAAACTCGATGCTGCCGCCCCTGGCATGCATCTCGATTTTGATGGCGCCAAGGCGGGTGGCCCTGTGTTTGTGAACAGTCATGGTCATCAGGTTGCGGGTGGCATCCGGCAGCAAACCAAAACGGTCGATAAGCTCAACCTTCATTTCATCCACTGCCTGCTCGGTATCGCAGCCGGCGATGCGCTTATACAGCGACAGACGCATATTCACATCGCCGACATAGTCTTCAGGCAGCAGCGCCGGAATACGCAGGTCGATTTCACACTGACTGCCGAGCATCTGCTTCAGCGACGGCTCTTTGCCCTGTTTAAGCGCTTTTACCGCGCCTTCCAGCATCTCCATATAGAGGCTGAAGCCGATTTTGCTGATATGACCGCTTTGCTCATCGCCAAGCAGCTCACCGGCACCGCGGATTTCCAGATCCTGAGTCGCGAGCATAAAGCCGGCACCCAGATCTTCCAGTGCATCAATGGCCTCGAGGCGTTTTCTGGCATCCACCGTCATCAGCTTGGGGTGCGGCGTCATCAAATAGGCATAGGCCTGGTGATGGGAGCGGCCCACCCGGCCCCGGAGCTGATGCAACTGAGCCAGACCGAAATGGTCGGCGCGGTCAATCAGTATGGTATTGGCACTGGGCACATCGATACCGGTTTCTATGATGGTGGTACACACCAGCACATTAAAGCGCTGATGGTAGAAGTCCGACATCACCCGCTCAAGTTCGCGCTCGCGCATCTGGCCATGGGCGGTGACCACCCGCGCCTCAGGCAGCAGTTCGCGAATGTCCTGAGCTGTCTTTTCGATGGTCTCCACCTGATTGTGCAGGTAGTACACCTGACCGCCACGAAGGATTTCACGCAAAATCGCTTCGCGCACCGTGGCTTTATCGTACTCACGCACAAAGGTTTTTACCGCCAGACGCTTGGCCGGTGGGGTGGCGATAATCGATAAATCGCGCATGCCCGACATGGCCATGTTCAAGGTGCGGGGGATAGGGGTTGCGGTCAGGGTCAGGATGTCCACATTGGCCCGTATCGCCTTGATGCGTTCTTTCTGGCGCACGCCAAATCTGTGCTCCTCATCTATGATAAGCAGCCCAAGCGCATCGAAATTAAGCTCGGTATTCAATAGTTTGTGGGTGCCGATAACGATATCCACCTTGCCTTCGCCCATGGCGGAAAGCACAGCTTGCTGCTCTTTGGCAGTGCGAAAGCGGGACATCACCTCGATACGCACCGGCCAGTCGGCAAACCTGTCTTTGAAATTCTCAAAATGCTGCTGTGCCAGCAGTGTGGTGGGCACCAGCACCACCACCTGCTTGCCACTGGATACCGCCAGGAACGCGGCACGCATGGCCACTTCGGTTTTACCAAAGCCCACATCGCCGCACACCAATCTGTCCATGGCCTTTGGCTGACACATGTCGTTGATAACGGCTTCGATGGCCACTTCCTGATCCACGGTTTCCTCAAACGGGAACCCCTGCACAAAGAGGGCGTATTCCTCTTCATCCAGCTTGCAGGGCTCGCCGGGGCGGGCTTCGCGGCGGGCGTACACATCCAAAAGCTCAGCGGCCACGTCGCGGATTTTCTCAATCGCTTTGCGCTTGGCTTTGCTCCAGCTTTCGTTGCCGAGGCGGTTCAGCGCAGCATCATCGTCGCTGCCCACCGCATAGCGGCTGATAAGGTGCAGCGACGAGACCGGCACATAAAGCTTATCGCCACCGGCGTATTCAAGCTTCAGGTATTCGGCCACCAACCCGCCGGTGTCCAGGGTTTCGAGGCCCTGATACAGGCCGACACCGTGCTCAAGGTGTACCACAGGCTGGCCCACTTTGAGCTCAGCCAGGTTTTTAATCAGTACATCCTGACTTAGCTGGCGCTGCTTGTCGCGGCGGCGCTGCTGGGATACCCGCTCACCAAAGAGTTCAGTTTCACAGACAATCGCCAGCTGCTTTTTGCCAATCCGAATATCGATGCCCTGTGCCAGCGGGGCCACAATGAGTCCGTGGGGGCTGCCGGAGTCGATAAACTCCTGCAAATGACCGTAGAGTTTGGGCTTGATGCCGGCCTTGAACAACAGCTCCAGCAGCGCCTCGCGGCGGCCTTCGGATTCGGCCACAAACAGAATGCGCTGAGTATCCGCCGCCCACAGACTTAAGGCCTCCAGCGGTTGCTTCAGTTTGTGGTTGGCGCGAATATCCGGCAGCGGCGTGCAGTCCAGCTCCTTGTCGCCCTCGGCGGCGCTGAGCTGAATACGGGGATACTGCTTGAACGTGCCAAACAGTTCCTCGGTGGTTTGATAAAGCACCTTGGGCGGCAGCAATGGCCGCATGGGGTCAACCCGGCGGTCTTCATAGCGGGCGTGAATTTCGCCCAGATGATGCTCGGCTGCCTGATGCAGCTCACCTGTGGTGATGATTTGCAGCTCTTGGGGCAAATAATCAAACAGGGTGGCGGTATCATCGAAAAACAGCGGCAAGTAGTTTTCGATGCCTGCCGGCATCAGGTTGCGGCTTACCAGCTGATACACAGACTCGGGCGCATTGGTAATGGTTTCAAAGGCGCGGCGATAGCGTTGGCGGAAGCCTTCGATGGCCTGGCTGTCGGTGGGGAATTCCCGTGCCGGCAGCATGCGGATGCTGTCTACCTCGGCGCTGGAGCGCTGGGTTTCAGGGTCAAAGTGACGGATAGACTCCACTTCATCATCAAATAGCTCGATGCGCAGCGGCTCAGTGGCTCCGCTGGGGAAGATATCCAGAATCGAGCCGCGGATGGCAAATTCGCCATGCTCATATACCTGCTCCACCAGATGATAACCTGTGTCGGTAAGCAGTTGACGCATCTGCTGCAACTGATAACGGTCGCCTTTCTTGAGGATCAGCACATTGGCCGCAAGGAATGCCTTGGGCGGCAGGCGCACCATCAGGGTGGTGAGCGGTACTATCACCAGCCGGCCTTTGCCACGCTCCAGATTGGAGAGGGTCTCCAAGCGGCTGGAAATCAGATCCTGGTGGGGCGAAAAACTGTCGTAGGGCAGGGTTTCCCGGTCGGGAAACAGGCAAATATCAATGCCTTCCTGGCCAAGCAAATAGCTAAGCTCGGTCTCGAGGGTCAGCGCCGTTGGGGTATCGCTGGTGACTATCAGGGTGGTGCCCGCATAGTCGCGGGTCATTTGGGCCAGCGTCATTGCCCGGGCGACACCGCCGGGCAGCTTGACCGATGACACCCGGCCCTTGGCGGGTGTCTTGGGGAGACGGTCTACCGTAAAAGAGGTCATTCGGTTGGATTGCCGGTTTTTCACGAAAAATCAGTCGCCCATTGTAGTGGCAACTGCGCGGCAGTGGCAACTAAGCCCTTCCCCGGCACTCGACAGGGGCTGGAGTAAGAAAATGCATTATCCGCGCTGGGCGTTTTGCTGCTTGCGCGCCTTGAGCTGCTTTTGCTGCACACTGAGACTGGCTTTGACCAGCTGCTCCACATCCGGCTCGAGAATGCACTCAAAGCCGAGTTCGGCAAGATAGACGCCGTCCTGCTGCATCACTTCTTCCACCTTGGCGATACACACAAGTGCAATCAGTTCATCGCGGATATAGAGGGTGGCTTTGAACAGGCTGCCCACACTGAGCGGCGCTTGGCTGGCCACCACAAAACCGCTGCCACCAAAGCGTTTACCTGAATAGCGGCTGCCGTCACGGCTTTCGTTTTCAAGCACATAGTGCAGCACCATATCGACCTTGCGCGACTGCAGCTTCAAAAAGTCCACCACCGCCTTGGCTTCGTTGTCCAGTTGCCGCAGTTGCAGCAGGCAACCGGCCTCCAGTGCTTTGACATCACTGAGCAGCTGCAAACCCACGCTGCGCATCATTGCCAGCTGTTCATCGTCAGGCAGTGGGCCGTCAAAGGGCTGCAAATAGGCATTGAAATCATGCACCACACTGAAATAGGCGTTGGGATCGGCTAACAAGGACGTGCCTCTTTATTTATGGGTGAGATACCCCTATTATCGTGCCCACTCAAACAAATACGCAAGGGAAGGTTCGACCGGGCCAGGTGCTTGTTCTGTAAGGACAGCAGCGCCCCTTCCCAACACAGCCAGGGCCAACAGCGCGCACATGTTTTCATCCTCCGCTTTTCTTATTGGATTTCGCTACTGGCGGGCACGCAAGGCAAACGCCTTCGCCTCCTTTATTACCCTGTTCGCCGTCAGCGGCATTTTCCTGGGCGTAGCCGCGCTGATTGTGGTCAGCTCGGTGATGAATGGCCTCGAAGGCCAGCTGAAAAGCCGCATTCTCGGCGCCGTGCCGCAACTTGTGATTGAAAACCCCGCCGGATTTGACGACTGGCAGGCAAGCGCTGCCAGCATAGAGTCCGCTATCCCGTCGGTGCTGGGGATAAGCCCATCCGCCGGGACCCAGGCGATGCTGCAATCAAGTTCCAATATCGCTGCGGTGCAGCTGCAGGGCATTTTCCCCAAAGAAGAAGCGCGGCTGTCCAAACTCACCACCACCGTCTGGTCTCCGGCCTTTGAGACATTGGAAGCGGGTGAATACCATATTATTTTGGGCACCCAGGTCGCATCTGAGTTGGATGTGGCGGTTGGCGATACGATTCGCGTACTAAGCGGCGAAGGTGTGGTCTACTCACCCCTCGGGCCTGTGCCAAGTCAGCGCAAATTCGTGGTGTCGGGCCTGTTTCAAATGGGCTCCCAGGTGGACGGGCAGCTTGCTTTTATTCATTACGATGATGCCCGCAGGCTGATGCGTAAAGCGCCTGAGAAGGTCGATATGCTGCGTCTCTACCTGGACGATCCGTTCAAAGCCGAGCAGATTGGCCCCAAACTGCCGGCGCTGTTGGCGACTGACGCGCCCGAATCGCTGCTGGTACACGACTGGCGCGACACCTTTGGCCACCTGTTTGGTGCGGTCAAAATGGAGAAAAACATGATGTCGCTGATGCTGAGCCTGATTGTAGCTGTGGCGGCGTTTAACATAGTGTCGGCGCTGGTGATGATGGTGGTGGATAAAACCACCGATGTGGCGGTGCTGATGACTCAGGGCTTGAAACGCACTGAAGTGATGGGAATTTTTGTGGTGCAGGGCTCGATGAATGCCTTGCTGGGCTTGGTGCTGGGCTTAAGTGTGGGCACGCTGCTGACACTGAATCTGAACCCGGTACTCAATGGCCTTGGGGTGTCGGTGCTTGGCGCAGGGCAGCAGCTGCCGGTAATCATATCTTTCGAGCAGCTTGGTCTGATTGTCGCAGGCACCATAGTCATTACCCTGCTGGCGACCCTGTATCCGGCGCTCAAGGCTTCTCGGGTAGAGCCTGCCACCGCGCTCAGATACGAATAAGCCGATACGAATAAGCCGCTACGCATAAGACGAGTGTTCCACTCACGCAGATGATTGCCCACAGGGCAAAGAGAGAAGAACCCATGCAAGAAATCCTGCTCAGGGCAGAAAATGTCAGCAAGACCTACCGTGAAGCCAAGCTCGAGACCCAGGTACTCAGCGGCGTGGATCTTACGGTCAGCCGCGGCGAGCAGCTGGCGATTGTTGGCAGTTCCGGTTCGGGAAAAAGCACCTTGCTGCATATCCTTGGCACCCTGGACAAACCCAGTGAAGGCAAGGTGTTTTTGGATGGCGAAGACCTGTATGCCATGTCGGCTTCCCGTCAGGCCGAAGTGCGTAATGCCAACCTGGGTTTTATCTATCAGTTCCACCATTTGTTGCCGGAATTCAGTGCGATAGAAAACGTCGCCATGCCCGCCCGTATTGCCGGTGTCGACCGGCAGACGGCCTTTGGCCGCGCCGAGGCGCTGCTGGACAGGGTAGGGCTGAGTCATCGTCTTGGCCATGCCCCTGCTGAGCTGTCCGGCGGTGAGCGCCAGCGCGTCGCCATTGCCCGGGCGCTGATTAACGAGCCCAAACTGGTGCTGGCAGATGAACCTACGGGAAACCTTGATGCCAAGAGCGGCGATGCGGTTTACGGCCTTATCCGTGAGCTTGCGGCCTCGCTGGGCACCGCCTTTGTGGTGGTCACCCACGACAGCGGCCTTGCGGCGCGGATGGACCGCCAGCTGTCGATGAAAAGCGGCAAATTGTCTGCGGGAGCCGACTACTGATGAGTAAGGCGCGCCTGCTGCCGCTGTGGCTGGGGTTTCGTTTTTACCGAGCCCGTCAGTCCAACAGCTTTATCAGCTTTATCTCCTTCGCTTCTACTGCGGGCATCGCGCTTGGAGTGGCCGTGCTTATCATAGTGCTGTCGGCGATGAACGGCTTTGAGCGCGAGCTCAGACAAAGGTTTTTGGATGTGGTGCCCCACGCCGAGCTGGTGGGGGTGAACAACCCTGTGATGGATTGGCAGGGCATGGTTGCCGATGCCCATAAAATTCCGGGCATTCATGCCGCCGCGCCCTTTATCCGCTTGCAGGGGCTGGTGCAGCGTCAGGGCGGTTTTCAGGGCGTAAGCCTGGTGGGCATTGACCCCAAACTGGAAGATAGCGTTTCGGGTATTCGTCAGTACATGCCCCCAAGCGCCTGGCAGCAGCTCGGCGGTGATGAGAATGCCATTGTGCTTGGTCAGGCCCTGCTCGATAAACTCGGGCTGAAAGAGGGCGATGCGCTGTTACTCTATGTGCCTGATTTATCAGGCCGCGCAGCAGGCAAGCTTGGGGCCACCCGCAGTCACCGTTTTGTGGTGCGCGGTGCATATCGCCTTGGCGGCGAGCTTGAGCTGAGCACCGCCTATGCTTCCATGAGTCACCTTGCTCAGCTGTTGCAGATGGGCGATGAAGTCAGCGGCGTGCGGATTGCCGTGGATGATGTGTTTGCGGCGCCGCGGCTCATTCGTGAGCTGGGTTACACCCAAACCCAGTATCTTTATATGAGCGACTGGACCCGCACCCAGGGGCACCTGTATCAGGACATTCAGCTGGTACGTACTTTGATGTATCTGGTGCTGGCGCTGGTGATTGCGGTGGCCTGCTTCAACATTGTGTCGACGCTGGTGATGGCGGTGCGGGATAAAAGCTCGGAAATCGCCATTTTGATGACCATGGGACTAAAGCGCAGCGCCATAGTGCAGGTGTTTATGGTGCACGGCGCCATCAGTGGTTTTCTCGGCACCCTTATTGGCACCCTGACCGGCGTGCTGGTGGCGCTGAATCTTTCTGCCATGGCGTCTGCCATTGAGCAGGCGCTGGGCATCCGCTTTCTGTCAGCGGATGTGTACTTTATTGATTTTCTGCCATCAGAGTTGCATCTGCAGGATGTGGTGCTGGTGAGCATCATGGCCTTTGTGATGAGCCTGATAGCGACGCTTTATCCGGCGTATAAGGCGAGCCTCACCGAGCCGGCACCGGCATTGGCCGGACGCTGATAAGCCAATCAAAAGGCCGGGAGCACTGCCCCGGCCGCATCGCTTAAACCAAACCTCTTCGGCCTGATTCTTTCACAGCATTCATCTGCATCCTGCATAAAAAAACGCGCCTTAAGCGCGTTTTTTTATCTGCTTGCCCGGTTCTTCCATTTAAACAGCACCGAGTATTTCCACAGATTGCTAATCACAAAGTAACCCACACCGGCGCTTATCAGCCCAAGCACCAGACAACCCAGCAGGAACGGCGGGCCTATGGTGGCGAGTGACGATTCGAGCCACTGCCAGCTGGCTTCAAAGGCGAAGGGTTGGGGCACATGGCCAAGAATCTTGGCACCCACCATATAGGCGATATAGAACAGAAACGGCATGGTGATCGGGTTGGTGATCCACACCAGGGCAACCGACACCGGCAGATTCACATTGAAAAATATCGCCAGCGCAGCCGCCGCCACCATTTGAAACGGCATCGGCATCCAGGCCATAAACAGCCCAACGGCAAACGCACCCGGCGCCGAGCGGCGATTCAGGTGCCAGAGGTTTGGCTTGTGCAGCAAGGTGCCGAACATCCTCAGGTGCTTGTGATCCTTGAGGGTGTCGGGATGCGGCATAAACCTTTTGATGAGCTTTTTTGGCATAGGCGGATAATGCTGTCTTAACTTACTGCTGTGAAGAACCCATTTCTGCTGGGCTTTTGCGCCCTGAACATCTCGTCGCTGCTGTGGCCGGTACTCTTACCCTGGCCTATGAGCCTGCTGTTGCTGCTCGGGGCGGTGGCGCTGTTCAAACGCTTGCCACTGCTTGCCGGGGGGCTAGCGGGCACGGCCTGGGTTTGTCTTTATGCCACGCTGATATTTGACTATCGGGCGCTTGGTGACAGCGAGCAAACCTGGATACGCGCCGAGATAATAGCATCAGTCTCAAGTGGCAGCGACTGGCAGAGTATAGATATACGCCTTGTTAAACCAAAATTAATCTCACCTTTTGCTGCGCAAATGCGGCTCAACTGGCGAACGAATGAACAAATACGCCCAGGACAAGTGTGGGATTTTCGTATCGAGCGGCGCGCCATTAACAGCAATCTCAATCAGGGCTGCTTCAATGGCCAGCGTTATCTGCTGTCAAAACACATTGGTTTGAAGGGCAGGGTGATAGCAGCACGAGCGGTATCGACGGCGCCGGCGATGCGCGCCGTACTGATCGAAAGACTCAAAAATGCGCTTGAAGGTAGTGGCGACAAGACAGCTGAGCCAGCCCTGCTGCTGGCGCTGCTTGGCGGTGAGCAAGGGCAAATTACACCGACGCAGTGGCAACAACTGCGTCAAACCGGCACCGGCCATTTGATGGCGATTTCAGGGCTGCATATGTCGGTACTGGCGCTGTGGCTTTACGGCGCAGTCAGGTTTCTGCTGCTGCACATCCGGCCAAGGCCCGACCGGCAAAACCTGCTGATTGCCATGGCGGTCGCCGCTCTGGGTTGCCTGCTTTACGGGCTGCTGGCGGGGATGGGCATACCCACCCGGCGCGCTTTTATTATGTTGGCGATGCTGATGCTGCTGAGTCTCTCTCGCCGCTTTGCCTCTCCCTGGGAGCGGCTTTTGTATGCCCTCAGTGCAGTATTGCTGCTTGACCCTTTATCGCCACTGTCGGCGGGGTTTTGGCTCTCCTTTGGTGCCATTGGCATCATCCTGATGGTGGTCACGGGTGCTGAGCGCCAAAGGGCTACCATGGCAGGTACAAGCCAAGCCGGGGCTTCTGGCCGACTTAAAATGACGGCCGCTGACTATCTTGCTTCGCTCATCAAAATACAGTTGGCGCTGTCGCTTGGGCTTGGGTTTGTGCAATTGGTGCTGTTTGGCGGCGTGAGTTTGCACAGCCTTTGGATAAATCTGCTGATGGTGCCCTGGTTTTCGCTGCTGGTGATCCCGCTTGCGCTTATGGGTTTATTGCTGTTTTTACTGTTGCTGCCGCTGGGGCTTGCCAGTGGCGCCTTGTTCAGCCCGGCAATTTGGGCACTTGCGCCTTTTGGCGCGCTGCTTGAGCTGAGTGACCGCTTACCCCTTGCCTGGGTCAGTGTGGCCGATAGCCTGATTGCACCTGCGTTGTTTGCCATCGCTGCCATCTATTTGTTTTGGTTGCCAATATCAAAGGGGCTTCGGGCGGTGAGTGCATGCTTACTGCTGCCACTGCTGTTGCAGCTAAGCCTTAAGCCAGGTCCTCAAACCGAGCTGCATCTGGTGGATGTCGGCCAGGGGCTTGCGGCCGTGGTCTTTGCCGGAGATAAAACCCTGGTGTACGACACCGGCAGCGCCTATGGCAGCTTTTCACACGGTGAGCGAACCCTTACCCCGTTTTTGCGCTCCAGGGGCCGAAACCGTATTGATGTGCTGATTATCAGCCACGAAGACAAAGACCATGCCGGCGGTGCCGAGGGGCTTGCCAGACACTTTGCCATTGACCTGATTATCAGCGACACCCAGGCTGCCAGGGCAATTGAGGCGGCGCGGCATGAGGACTGTCGGCCGGTATCTTTTAACCTTGCGGCAGTTAATGTCAGCTTGTTGTCCCCCGAGGTGTTGCCCGGCGGGCGTATTGGCAACGATGGCTCCTGTGTGGTGCAGCTAGGTCATGGCGGCATGTCAGTGCTGCTGCCCGGTGATATTGAGGCGGCGCGCGAGGCGCGTATGCTGGCAAATCCTTCTAAGCTGCGCGCTGATGTGCTGGTGGCGCCGCACCATGGCAGCCTGACGTCATCCAGCAGCGCCTTTATCGACGCTGTGTCGCCATCCTGGGCGCTGTTTGCTGCCGGTGTCGGGAATCGTTACGGTTTTCCCAAAAAGGAGATAGTCGCGCGCTACCAAAGCCGCGGGATAAACACCCTGAGTTCGGCAACGGAAGGGCAGATAAGCTTCTACTTTGGTGGGCCGCCGGTGGTGAAAACTTATCGCCGCGATCTGGCGCCTTTTTGGTACAACAGGGTGTTTGGAGTTGGTGACTGGCCGATTACAGAGTAGAATGGCGCCTTTGTCATACTGTCAGATTAATCAATGACTACAGTTCACAATCAGGAAGTCTCGGCGGTTTTTAAACGTCTGCTTGGCTACCTTAAGCCCATGAAGGGCATTGCCATCCTTTCAGTGCTGGCGCTTCTGCTTTATGGTGCGGTGGATGCAGCCTTTATCGCATTTATTCAACCCTTTATCGACAAGGGCTTTTCGTCCGGCGGCCTTTCTGGCTCCGTGGATATGGGCACCTCTTCCGGATTTGATTCCAATAATCAGGTGATGTTCTGGGCCCCCTTTGTGGTGGTTGGCCTGTTCACCCTGCGCGGTCTGGCCAACTTTGTGTCCACTTACGGTATTTCCTACATGAGTGCCAAGCTCATTATGGACATGCGCCAGCAGGTATTTGAGCATTACCTCACCCTGCCTGTGAGTTATATCGACCGTGAAAACTCCGGCAACCTTATCTCCCGCGTCACCTTCGACACCGAGCAAGTCGCCAGAGCATCTGGCACTGCGCTGATCTCCATTGTGCGCGACGGGGTGACTGTGCTGTTCATGCTGGGATTGATGTTTTACAGCTCGTGGAAGTTGTCGCTGTGTATTCTGATTGTCGGGCCGATTATCGGGCTTGTGATCACTGTGGTCAGTCGCCGTTTCCGTAAGATTTCCCGCCAAATTCAAAGCGCTATGGGCGGCGTGACGGCCGTAACCGAGCAGATGATCAAGGGCCACAAAAACGTGCTGGCCTTTGGCGGTCAGGAGACCGAGGCCGAACGCTTTGCCCGGGTGAACGACCAAAACCGTCATCAGAACATGAAGCTGGCCGTGGCCCAGGCTATCAGCCAGCCCACCATCATGATCATTGGCTCATTCGCACTGGCCTTTGTACTCTATGCTGCAAGTTTCGATTCGCTCAAGAGTGAGCTTACCGCCGGTACCTTTGCCACTGTGCTGGCGGCCATGCTGGCAATGCTGCAGCCTATCAAGAGCCTGACCCGGGTAAACGCCGAGTTCCAGCGCGGTATTGCGGCCTGTACCACGGTATTTGAGCTTTTGGACACCAAGCCCGAGGCGGACAACGGCACCTTTGAAACCGCCCGCGCCGAAGGCCATGTGCGCTTCGATAATGTTTGCTTCCGTTATGAAGGCCAGGAAACCCGGGCGCTGGATGGCATCAACTTTGATGTGCCGCCGGGCAAGACCCTGGCGCTGGTGGGCCGCTCCGGTTCCGGTAAATCCACCATTGCCAGCCTGATTAACCGTTTCTACAACGGCCTGGAGCAGGGAGCCATTGAGCTCGATGGCGTGAATGTTGAAGATTACCGCCTGAAGAACCTCCGTAGTCAGGTAGCGTTGGTCAGCCAGCAGGTGACCCTGTTCAACGACACCATTGCCAATAACATCGCCTACGCCTGCCCCTGGGAATTGACCCGCGAGCAGATTGTGGAAGCCGCGACTCTGGCCCACGCGATGGAGTTTATCAATAAGCTTCCTGATGGCCTGGATACTCAGGTTGGTGAAAACGGCGTGCTGCTTTCCGGCGGTCAGCGTCAGCGTATCGCCATTGCCCGCGCCATGCTGCGTAATGCGCCCGTGCTTATTCTCGATGAAGCAACTTCAGCGCTCGATACTGAGTCTGAAAAAGCCATTCAGGAAGGCCTTGAAAACCTGCGTCAGAACCGCACTTCCATCGTGATTGCCCACAGGCTGTCGACCATTGAAAGTGCCGATGAAATTCTGGTGATAGAGCAGGGCCAGATTGTTGAGCGTGGCAACCATAAGTCGCTGCTGGCGCAGGATGGTATGTACGCCAAGCTCTATCAGATGCAGTTTTCCGCCTGATGCAGCAGCTGGTTCACAAGATTTGGTATCAGGGCCATCCGGCAAAGTGGTTGCTGTTGCCGCTATCGGCGCTGTTCTGGCTGATAAGCAGCATAAGAAGGCTTGGCTTCAGGCTCGGCCTTAAGCGCCAAACCCAGCTGCCGGTACCTGTAATAGTGGTGGGTAACATCACAGCCGGTGGCAGCGGCAAAACCCCCACAGTGCTTTATTTGATAGCGCTGTTGCGCCAACATGGCTGGCGCCCTGGTGTGGTCAGCCGCGGCTATGGCGCCAGTATCGAAGGCGAGCGTGAAGTTTGCGCCGGTATGACCCCCGGCGAGGTTGGCGATGAGCCCGCCATGATAGCGCTGCGCACCGGTGTGCCTATGGTGGTGGGTGCAAGCAGAGTCAAGGCGGCGCAGACGCTATTGGCCAACCACGACGTCAACGTCATTCTTTGTGACGATGGCCTACAGCACTATCAGCTTGGGCGTGATATCGAGATTCTGGTCATCGACGGCGAGCGCCGTTTTGGTAACGGCTGGCTTATACCGGCAGGACCATTGCGTGAAGGCCTGTGGCGCAAAAACAGTGTGGACTTTAGCCTTTGTAACGGCCAAAACGCCGAAGCAGGGGAGTTTGCCATGACATTGCAGCCCAGCGGGCTGCTGCCGGTCTGGCCAGGCGCTGACGCAACACCGCCCTCAGTTGGTGATGAAATCAATGCCATGGCGGGCATAGGCAATCCACAGCGCTTCTTCTCGGCGCTGAACGCTCAGGGCTATAAGCTGAATACAGCGCATGAATTTGCCGACCACATGGCGTATCAGGCCAGTGACATTGCCACCATCGACAATGGCTTGCCGTTGCTGATGACCGAAAAAGATGCGGTTAAATGTCGCGAATTTGCCAAACAACACTGGTGGTATGTTGCAGTTGATGCGAACCTACCGCCACAATTTTCAACACAGCTGCTGGAGAAGCTCTCTCGGGCAGCCAATGCCAAGCAAGGAACATCCCATGGCCTTTGATAAAAAACTTCTGGATATCGTTGCCTGCCCGGTATGCAAGGGCAAACTGGAATACGACAAAGCGGCGCAGCTGCTGATCTGTAAGGCCGATCGTCTGGCGTACCCCATCACCGAAGGGATCCCGGTACTGCTGGAAAACCGCGCCACACCCTGGCAGGAGCACAGTGCAGAGTAAGCACTAAACGGTAGCAAACGCTTGATAAGCAAGCGTTGATGAATTAAAAGGCCTCCCATCGGGAGGTCTTTTATTTTGCTTACCGGCAACCATGCTTGCGCTAAACTGAACAGTGGCGCTATCACATTCAGGTTTCATTGAAATTACAACGGCGGATGGGGATAATGCCCGCGCACACCCACATGGAATGATGATGAAACAGCCAAGCCCATCCCCTAATCTGGATATGACAGCGTTCGAGGCAAAGGTAGACCAATTGCGTCAGGCGCATCCAGACAGCCGTATCCAGTCGTTTGAATTCGCCGGTCACAAGTACTGGCTTAAGCAGCCTGAGCGCCTTGAAGGCGCGATGAAGCTTCTAAAAGACGACCCCAAACGGGCGCTGCAAACTGAAATTGATGCTCTGACCCGGCTAGCAGGCAAAGATGCGCCAGTACCCAGGGTGGTGCTCAGTGGCAATGACTTCTTTGTGGTGGAGGATGCCGGGAAGACCGTCAGTGATTGGCTGCACGCAGCCAGGCAGGATGAGATGGTGCCCTTTGGCGACATTCTTAACGACAGCGCCTCGGCATTGGCCGAGCTGCACCGCATGGAGTTGGCCCATGGTCGTCCGGCGCTGCGTGATATAGGTTGGCAAGAGGGCGAAGTAAAGTTTATCGACTTTGAAGCCAGCCAGCAGGGGCGCTCGCAAAGCTATCAACAGCAGCGGGACCTGCTGGTGTATCTGCACAGTCTTTACCGTTATATGGGGGCCGACCATGGGCAAATCGATGCTGCCATCGGCAACTATCGCGCGGCAGGCGGTGAACAAACCTGGCTCGATACCCAAAAACGCATGCGCCGCTGGCAGTGGCTGCGGCCGCTGTTAAGGCCCTTTCGCAACATAGGCGGCAAGGACCTAAAGCCGCTCTACTGGGTGCTGTGGCACTTTCACAGCCATCGCTAAACCAATAAAAAAACACCGCCCTGTGCGGTGTTTTTCTGTTTTACAGCGCAGAGTTTTCAGGCGTATAAATCAAGGTTTATTGAATCATTACTGTCAGGATCGGCGGCCCTTGGCTCAGTAATAAAAAGAAAGCGCCCCACTGGCAGGCGTTGCCCCCATGAGCCGCGAGAGCGGCAGTTATACAGGTAAACGACGTATTCGCGGCGGCCGAGCCAGAGTGCGCACCCTGATGTTTATGGCCATGATGTCATCCATCCAGTACAACCCAGTTCTCAAACGCTACTAAGAACACTTAAAAGTGCTGGGGAAGCTGCCCAAAATGGCATTGATTGCCTGTATGCGGAAGCTGTTATTCAACCCATCCCTTTTCATAGAGAGTCATTATGAAAAATGGGCCTCGCTGGGGCGAAAAATCACATATCGTGGCCTAATAAATATTGACGGAATGCCATAGTCACTTGTCGGTTTTACCGGATTGACTTAGTGTAAATGAGCTTGTTATCACCAGCTGCAAAGAAATCTTTAACTTCAGCCTCAAGCTTGAAACCACATTTTTCATAGAATACTCGTGCGCTCGAAAAATCTGGTAGTTGAGATGTTTCAACAATTAATAACCGTGCTTGACGGTTTTTAATTTCCTTTTCTACATGCGAAACTAGCTCTTTGCCGAAACCACGCCCCTCATGGCCATTTTTTATCCACAACATAAGCAAATTCCATGTGCCCGAAGTGACTGGCTCCGGCGCACAGTAAGCGACCCCGACAGGATTTTCGTCTATTGCGGTGAACCAGATTGCTTCCTCAGGGCTTTTCAGATGTGCATCAAGGGTGGTTTTGACATGAGCCAAACCATCTTCATCAAATTGCCCACTTTCTTTGATTATTGAGAGCAAAGCCTCTCGGTGCTCTTCTACTGTTTTCAAAATCACTAGATGTTCCTATTGAAAACTAACGTTTTACTAAGGTGATGGCGCCACGCGCCAGTTCCACAGAGCCAGCCTTGGCTGGCGGAGTAAACATGAGCAACTGGTTAGGTGTTATTCCTATTTTTAAACTGATTTGCGACATAAGCGGTAACCAGCGACAAAATGAACAAAAATGTTGGTCGAATAGCGTTTTCAACTGAGAGCATCAAAACTGCCCCAACAAAACTTAAAACACTTATAGTTGTCCATCCGATACAAATAAGTAGTAAGACTTGATGATTTTTGCTCGTTTTCCAGAACCGTAAGACAGCACTGAAAATACGAGAATCATGATTGAAGATAGGAGAATTGAAAAATTCATTTGATTACTCTTTAACACCTAGTGTCGCCATAAAAGACGCACAATTTGTTGCTGCTCCAGCGCGCAGAGTGCGCGATTTTAATGGCTTTATTAGACATTTGACTCTGGCCTAAATGCTAGCTCAGGGTAAATAAGGTGTGCAAAGAAAAAACCAACTCCCGCCGAACTAAAGAATGACAACAAATATAGTGCACTATTAGGGCCGCCGACTAGCCAGTAGTAAGTAAAGCCAGATATTCCGGTGAATACGAAAAATGAAATCATTAAAAAAATTATATTAATGTATTTTCCAACTGCTTTGTAGAAGCTTGGTGTTTTCAAAGGTAGAAATTTATTTAAGAGTGCTAGGAAAGGTGGGCCAAATAAGCCGAAAAGTACAACGGTCATAATATCAGCATTTTCCAACCCTGCTCCGATTTCGCTATCAAAGACAACTATTCCCTGATACAGGCCAATCACTGCACCTATTCCAATTCCTATCCAATCACTTTTTAATAACTCAATTCTCATTTGGATCCCTAACCCTAAAAACAACGAGCGTAGCTTGCTGCGTCCGATTGCCTTTTTTTAAAAGTGAATTACGCACGGAGTTTATTCAAAACAGTTGTCAGGCCCTTTGCGCCAAGCGCAAGATACAGGCCGATAGCTATTTCAATGACTGTGACAAATTCACGTAATTTAGTTTCGCTTATGTACTCCTTAGGAGGAGTTTCGTAACCACTAACGACCCACAAAATGAGGCCATTATATAGAAAATCGGGAATGGCCCATGTGAGAATGTAGACGCCAACAATGGTTATACCTGCAATTTGGATAGCTTGACCATTTTCTTCGAGCAATGGTGATGATGAATTAGATGGAGTAACTAACAGCCGAGAGATAACACCGGGAAATTTCATCATGAAAGCAGAGGCCAATATACAGGATGCGACCATACCCCATTGTATATAAACAGAAGGTGTGTTTGCTTCAAGTCCTAAATCAGCAATCGCGGCAAGTAGCTGAGGTGCGTCTCGAAGAGTTACGACGAATAACAATAATCCGAAAATTCGTATGGCAACTGATACAACTTCAATAACTTTCATGTGACTTCCTGTACTTTTAACGCCGCCAGCAGGGGCCGAAAAACCAGAGCGAAGCGGCGGTTTTTTGGTCCCTCTGGCTGGCCTTGTTAAACGCGGACTCAGAATAGTGTAAGAACATCATCGCTCCACTCATGACTGTATTTTGTCCACTTGGTGTCCGGAGGTGGGAAGCTGGTTCGGCAATAGCCTCTTTTAGCAACAAAGTCGAAAGCCGCATGAGGATAGCCGTTTATTAGTAATAGAGCCTTGTTTCCGTCTCCTGACCATACTATTTGTGCTTCCGAGGAAAGATGTTTGTCAGTGACATTGGCAACATTATAAATATGGAGGGCGTCGAGAATGGGGTTACCATCTCGGCTCCTATCTAGTCCCAGGGCCGGAGCATACTTTGAGCAGTTTCTAACCAAAGAACACTCTTTCCCGATAATCGTCGCACCAGCCAGCCTGTTTTAGCTTGTTTCTCTGGCTCGGGGCGCCACAGTCACATTGCCGTAGCATATTCATGACGAAGCGGCGGAACAGGGCTACGTTTTCGACAGCCCCTTCAAGTGCTATCCGTGAGTCGTCTTCTTTGAAAACTACATCCAGCACGTAATGCTGACTGTTTTCAATCCGCCAGTGCTGACGGATGTAATGACCAAGCAATTTATGCCGTGGTGATAGCGAGCTCACGTAGTAGCTGGTATCTGTCGTTGTCTTACCATTCTGCGAGCGATGTCGTTCCACAGCGACGATGCTTCGGATTGTTGGCCATCTTTCTGCAAGCTTTTCAGGCAGCTTTGCCTTCAGTTGGAAAACGTAGCGCTCTTCTTTTCGGCCATGGGCTTCTTGTTTGATTTCGGTGACAACTTTCTCTTTCTTCGCATCGAAAACAGTCTGAAACTGCGACTGAACAGCCTCCCAAAGAGCAGGCTGGTTATTTTTGACCTGAACAACAACGTGAGCCTTCTTTTCGCTGATTTTCTCCAGCGTTTCGCGCTGGCAGTGCAAGGCATCAAGTGTGATCACCGCGCCTTTCAGGTTAAGAACATCAAGCATCTGCCGAACCACGCTGATTTCACCGTTCTTGGTTTGGGTTGGCTTTTGGCTAAGGACCAATCCGTTTTCGGTGTCGTAGGCTGTAACCAACTGCAACGCCGTTTTGGAGTCATTGCGGTAAGAGCCTCTGAGCACCTTGCCGTCAAAAGCTATTACGGGTTTACCGATGCTGGCTCGCTGTTCATTCACCCAATTCAGCAGCGCTTCGAGCAATGACTCCGCGACCACGGTACGAAGGATCCGCGCAATAGTGTGTCTTCGGGGAATACCATGCTCAAACGGGCGAAATTTTCGCAGCCATGGCAGTTTATGGTCACCGTAAGTTTGAATATCCTGCCAGCCCTCGGCACCTGACATGATGGCGCTTAGTACGAGGAACATGACATCCACAAGGTCATGCCTTTGATTAACTTCAGAGCGGGTTTCTTCTACAACGGTCAGGTGTTCGAGCAAGTTCATTGGAGCAGCGACTGATTAAATGAACCGCTATTAGATCACAGCTGATCTGCTCACTCAACACTGGCTAGAAAAGTACGATCCCGCCCTGTATCTAGTCCGTATAAATATCCAGTGTCTCCGTCATCCTCGAACACTACCATATAGCTATTCTTGGGCGATCCACTTTCAAGAACAGTTTCTACTCCAACAGTGAACTCTGTTTCGGCATATATCATTGCCTCATCGGCCATGCTAATAAGGCTCCAAGTAATCGTTATTGCTAGTAGTAGGTGCTTGATGTTCATTTTCGTTTAACGCCTCGCTAAACGGCGAGCGATAGCGAGTCCGGTGGAGGCCACGTTCTTTGTGGCAGTAACGAATTTGAGCGGTTTGTTATGGCTTATACACTGTTTCAATTTTTTGCCTTAACTCTTCGGGGCAACTGTCACTTATACAATTTTGAAAAAGCACTGCCTCAGCCTCTTTTAGTGACTCTAGCTTATGGATTGCCAGGGCACTGTTGCCTTGCTCAACCGCTAGAATTATTTCTGATGCCTTTTCGTAATGGAATAAAGCATTATCAATTGCGGTGGATTGAATGAACTTACCGATTTTATCGTCAGCCATGCGGTATCCATATGAGCTGCCAAGTATAAAAGATCCAATTACAACAACAATTACGATTATAACTTTGAGCATCTTACTCTCTTGAGCCATAACGCCTCAATAACCGGAGCAGCTTCGCTGCTTCCGGCGCAGAATGCGCGTAGCTGATTGACTTGTTATAAGGCTATGACTTTGCACAAAGCCTCCTTAACGGCTTGACCAATATTAGCCGTTGACTTGTAGCCTTGTTCATTAAGGCTGATCTCATCGCTAACCCAAATAAAATGATTGAACGGTTCTGAACCCCATTCAACAGATTGATACATATTCTCGCAAGCCTTGCCTAAATCTCTCAATGAGATTTCATTTGAGGCAATAAGTTCCAACATTCGCTGAGCAATTATTTTGCAATCATTCACGTTTATTGGATAAGCAATCAGATCTAGCTGATCTTGAAATTCAAGAGAAGAACCAGTTGATATATCAATCATCCAATCGGGAAAGTCATTGTGGTCAGCTATGTATCTATCAGCTAACCCGACTAGCTCTTGCTCCGAAATTAAACCTATTTTTTCTTCGATAAGCCAAGTTCTGGCTGTAGATCTCATTCCCTAAGCCTTATAACGCCGCGCACAGGGGCGCCCACGTTTTGGACGTCCCAGCGACCAAAGGGAGCGTTTGCTGAGCCTTGTTATACGTAAACTTACCCACGTTTTCTGAACCACTCGCAAATAAACTTTATGTTATCGGCTGCAACGCCAATAGCCTGAAAAAATTGCACTGCCATAATGCCGTAGACAAAGCTCACGCCAGCGAGATAAATGGTGCCGTCAAAACCACCATAAGCCAACGCCAAAAAAGGATATGAGCTTATCGAAGCAACCAGCGCGTAAACATTTGGCCTGGATTTGATCGTGAGCACTGTTAGAAAGCCAGCCACCAAGCAAACCAAAACGGCGAGCCCCAGACCAAGCGGCCATTCGTCAATACTCAGGGCTGCAACGAGCAAGCCGAGATTTGATCCGATTATGATACTAATCACAAGGCTATGCTTCATAACATCTCGACGTATAACGCCCAATTAAGGGGTGAACAACGCCTCACCCAAGCCTAAAGCATTGTGCCATAAACACTAAATTTGAAGTAGAAGCAAAAATGCCGAGCGTTGTGAATCCCTCTTAAATTGCTTGTTAAGTGCTAGTTTCGGTGGATTCTTCTTGTAGTCAAGACGATATCTTCTAAGCGGCTAGAGTTTGCTTTTAGCGCTTTATAAGTGTTATCTGAAATTGCTTCAAAGTTGTAACCTCTTCGGATCAAAGTCGAGCGTATAAATTCATAGCAATCATCGAAGCTACCAAAGTTTCTATTTTCAACTTCAGCTAAAAAGTCATTGATTTGTTGGTCATTAGAGTCGACTGTGAAGTTGACCATCTGATTACCTTCTGCATCTCGTTTATTTAGGTAGTGGAGGATTGCCGGAACGACTACCGTAGCAACTAAAGTAGTACCAGCTATAACAAGCTCGATACTTCCTTCTTTGAACTCTTTGACTTGTATATCTTTGTTGTGCTTTTCGTAATATTTTCCTAGCGTCGCTCGATTTAAGTAAGACTTATCAATATCCTTCGCCGATTTTAATTTTGATTCACTTGATTCATCTTGAGATTCTTCAATAAGTGTCGACACAACACTTAACCTAAGCAAGTCTAAGGAGAAAAAGCTCAACTCATACAATGTTGGTTCTTCAACATTCAACTTAACTCTAAATTCCATACAATTACCTTTACTCAATTGCCAATCTACTGCTGGCACTTAACGCTTTGCTAAGGGGCTGGCGCCACGCGCCAGTCCCACGGAGCCAGCCTTTGCTGGCGAAGTAAACTTGAGCAACTGGTTATGTGGGCTAATGATTAGCACCAACTTTGCCCCAATCACCGTTCAAAACTTCTTCGATAAATTCCTGAACACTATCTTCCGCTTCAATGTTGAAACACGAATAACCATAACCAAGGCTGACAATTTCGGTGCCGTAAGTAGCAAATTTATGACCATCACTGTCAATCAACATACCTTGGACGGCTCCGTAACCGCGAATCAAACATGTAAACGTTTCAAAACCGTGAGATAGAGACAGTTGAAAAGGGCTGACTATATCGATACTTGGATGCTCAACTAATTGGCGGAGTAGAGTTGTCATGGTTTATCCACATAACGCCCTAAACACCGGCGCAGCACAGCTGCGTCGAGGTGGTTTTGCTTGTTAAGCACTTAAACATAATAAGATAGCGCAATTAATGGCTGCGCCCCCTGTTCTGTAAGTCGGTAGTTGATAAATGCAGTGCATTCTACAAGTGCATTGAATATTTCAGGACTCTTTTCTTTGAGCTTTTTAGCATTTTCAATATGGATGCTAATGACTTCGTTGCTGTCACTCATGCAATCATTCCACGCATCCATATTTCTCCCGTAATACCCGGGAAAATTAAATGTTGCACTAAAGAAATCATGGAATGAATCCCAAGTGCTTATATCGTCAGAGTTAATTTTATATATCTTCATGTGTGTTGGTGCTTAACGCCCAAAGCAGCGGCGCGCGTTAGCGCGTCCAGCCCGCAGGGCAATGCTGCCTTTGCTTGTTATGTGTTGATGATTACTCATAGATAGTTGCGGCCTGGATTGCATCTGCGAAGATCTGCCAGCTAGGAAGCTCTGAATCTGTGTCTAGTTTGAGATTTTTGTATAGATTACCTGAACTTTCTAGCCACGCAGCCATAGCCTCTAGAAAAGATAATGTAGATACATTTTCCCACTTGGAAGTATCCTCAGAGCAAAGTCTACCAATAAGAGCGATCAGCTCCTCTTTACTTCCAATTTTTTCGTAGTCTATTTCCATGCACTTACTCTGATTGACACATAACGCCCGCAGCAACGGCTGGCCAAAACTGGCACCACAAATTGCGTAAGCAATTTTGGTGACAGGCTTTGGCCAGTCTGATTGCCTGCGCTTGTTAGGCTACTTTTAGTTATTGTAAATGTCATTAGCACGAATGAATTGATCGCTCATTTGAGGATACAACTCTGCCAGCTCAAACCATGTAATAAATGAAAGATCTTTAAATGATACCGGTGTATATTTTGATGAGTGCAGTCCTGCGATATATACCTGCTTTATCCCGAGATTTTTATTTTTCAGCAGGATTTCTGATGTCTCTTTCATGAGATTGAATTGCTTGGTTGAATAGCCTTGATGAGCCTTGGCTTCAATGATAACAATAGAATCGTTTGATAACGTCAGAACAAGATCGAAGGTCTGCTTTTCAAGCTGCTTTACTCTTTCTATAAGATTTGCATGAGCCAGGTCGCGAAGCATACATACTTCATAGCCAATATCTTCGACGGTAACATGGCTTGGTATAATAAGTCTGTCTCTCAGCTTAGTCCAAAATGGAGATGCATTAATCTTAAGAGCATGAAATAAAACTGCCGTAAAAAATCTTTCTTCACGAGTATTTTCAGCCCATTTTGGTAAATTCATCATTTCTCACCTAGGCCTAACGCCCAATTAAGGTGTGAACCACGCTGACACATAATTCAACTTGATCACCGTAAACACCGGACTAAACCCAAACCAAAAATGCCAAGCGTGGTGAATCACTCTTAAATTGTTTGTTATAGCTCTGCTATTTTTTGTGCCATGAGCTCTCTAAATAATTTTGTTTGTGCTTCAAAGTTTTCTTGAGCTGTATAGAATTTCTTTAAATCTGCACGCTTGAATTCACCATCAGGTTTGCAATACGCGAGTGCCTTGCCGCGCTCTTCAAAAACAAAGTTGTATTCTATTTCAAGATCAGGAAAGTATAGCTGCATGAGAGTTTGAAATCGTTGTTGGTCACCCTTTTCTTGAAGACGATTTTTCTGCGAAAGTTCCATCGCCTCTTCAGCTGAATATTTACCCTGATACACAGGTATATAAATTAAATACAGCCCCGAAACATCAAGCTCCCATTTCTGAAAAAGAGTGTGCATTTCCTCAAGCTTTTCTCTCTTAAGTACTCGTTCTTGAAGCATTACTTTATTTCGAAAATCAGCCTTTGCTCGCCTCTCCTGAGCAAGATTTGTAATGTAAACACCTAACAATGCAGCTACTGCAGTCACAATAGGCATCAAATCTGATGCTTTAAATGCCAACTCTTGTTCCAATTTTATCTCCTGAGCTATAACGCCGCCAGCAGGGGCCGAAAAACCAGAGCGAAGCGGCGGTTTTTTGGTCCCTCTGGCTGGCCTTGTTAAACGCGGACTCAGAATAGTGTAAGAACATCATCGCTCCACTCATGACTGTATTTTGTCCACTTGGTGTCCGGAGGTGGGAAGCTGGTTCGGCAATAGCCTCTTTTAGCAACAAAGTCGAAAGCCGCATGAGGATAGCCGTTTATTAGTAATAGAGCCTTGTTTCCGTCTCCTGACCATACTATTTGTGCTTCCGAGGAAAGATGTTTGTCAGTGACATTGGCAACATTATAAATATGGAGGGCGTCGAGAATGGGGTTACCATCTCGGCTCCTATCTAGTCCGTATAAATATCCAGTGTCTCCGTCATCCTCGAACACTACCATATAGCTATTCTTGGGCGATCCACTTTCAAGAACAGTTTCTACTCCAACAGTGAACTCTGTTTCGGCATATATCATTGCCTCATCGGCCATGCTAATAAGGCTCCAAGTAATCGTTATTGCTAGTAGTAGGTGCTTGATGTTCATTTTCGTTTAACATTTGTATAACGAGCCGGCTCATTTATCACCTCAGACCAGTGAAAAGCGTGCTGGGGATTTTGTTTATTATTCTTTGGGTTAGCCGATTTTGTCCATATCAATTTACAAGCAAAGCGTGCCGGCACGCTTTGCGCTTTCTAATGGCCTGTTATCTGAAACCCGTCACCATCTAACAAACTAATTTAAAGGATAATTTAATTATTGAACAGATAAAACCGTGCCATCAACATCATAAAACCGTGCTTGCGTTTTTTCGAATACCAATAATACTGTATTTATATACAGTTTGTAATGAGGTGTTGTATGGGTAACAGTCCGTTCCTACAGGCAGTTCGTAATAGCATGCGTTTGAGAGGTTACAGTTTACGCACCGAAAGAACGTATCTGCATTGGATTAAGTTTTACATACTGTTTCACCAAAAGCGTCACCCTGAAACTATGGGCGCTCAAGAAATCACAACGTTTTTAACCTACTTGGCGGTTGAGCGGCATGTGGCTGTAAACACACAAAAAGTTGCCTTGAACGCCTTGGTCTATCTCTATCATAAGTTCCTACAGACTGATCTCGGCGACCTGCCTTTTACGCTTGCCTCTAAACAGCGTTATATACCTACCGTACTGTCAATCACTGAAGTTGCACAGATCCTCTCGAAGCTCAGTGGCGGGCCGTTACGTGTGATTCAAATGCTTTACGGCAGTGGGCTGAGAGTGACTGAATGCCTAAGGCTTAGGATTCAGGATGTCGATCTCCAGCGGTTGTCTGTGACTGTGCATGATGGGAAAGGGAATAAAGACCGCCAAACCCTACTCAGTCGAAGTTGCCTAAATTGGTTACCTGAGCAAATTGAACGTTGTTTGCACATCCAGCAAAAAGACAACGAGAGCAATATCGGCCCATCTATGCCTGCCGCACTTTCAATAAAGTATCCAAACGCATTCCGCGATCCCAGTTGGATGTATATCTTTCCAAGTACCGTTTATGCCCCCATCCGATTACAGCTGAAGTTTGTCGCCATCATCTCCACGACAGTGTCATTCGTAAAGCACTAAAGCCCGCAGTGCGGGCTGCCGAAGTGCGGAAAAAGGTTAACTGCCATACCTTTCGCCACAGTTTTGCCACTCATCTTTTGCAGGCCGGTTACGATATCCGCACCGTGCAGGAGTTGCTTGGTCACAACGATGTGAAAACGACGCAAATTTATACCCATGTACTGGGTCAACACTATGCCGGAACTGTAAGCCCACTGGATAGACTGACATAAGTGGTCTGCTTGATATCGATGTCGCTGGAAAAGCCATAGCTACCGCACGACGCTATTGAAGCTCAATAGCATCTATTACTGTGGTTCAGCAGCTTAAGTAAAAGAGGGGGAGGGCGAAGTGTAGGGATTTCCCTGCCTCTTTTTATTTGTGCGCTTCCCTGCTGCTGTGGTGTTGGTGAGCGCTGCTAACAATCGCTCATTGGTTAGATGTCGCTTGTATCAGGCAATTGCTTACCGGTAATACAGATGTTGTTATGGTCGAAGATACCTAATCTACAAGCTGTTAACAAGTCAGTGATCGGTACGGTAAACAATGGGGTAACTGAATGACCTGGCGCAAATAAAAACACCCGCTGCTGCGGGTGTTTTTATTAACCACAAAAAAGTGAATGGCCTTTTAAAACTGCATCTCAGGCACTTCGGCAGGCACTACCAGTTTACCTGCAGTTTTTTCAACGATTTCTTCAACGCTCACGCCGGGAGCGCGCTCCAGCAGGTGGAAGACACCGTCTTTGATTTCGATAAAGGCCAGATCGGTAAGAACGCGCTTGATGCAACCAAAGCCGGTCAGTGGCAGTTCGCACTTGGGCAGCAGCTTGGAGTTGCCGTATTTATCGGCGTGCATCATGGTTACGATAATATTGTCGGCACCGGCCACCAAATCCATGGCGCCGCCCATGCCTTTTACCAGCTTGCCGGGGATCATCCAGGAGGCGATAGAGCCTTCAACGTCCACCTCGAAGGCGCCCAGTACGGTCAGGTCCACGTGGCCGCCGCGGATCATGGCAAAGCTCTCGGCGCTGGAGAAAAACGACGCGCCTTTTACTGCGGTTACGGTTTGCTTACCGGCGTTAATCAAATCCGGGTCGATGGTCTCTTCGGTGGGGAATTCGCCCATGCCGAGCAGGCCATTTTCCGACTGCAGCATCACCTGCACGCCTTCGGGGATGTAGTTGGCAACAAGCGTTGGAATGCCGATGCCAAGGTTTACGTAGTAGCCGTCTTTAAGCTCTTTAGCGACGCGCTGGGCCAGTTGTTCTCTTGAAAGTGCCATGGCGTGTCTCCTTATGCCTGCTTCACGGTGCGCTGTTCAATGCGCTTCTCAAAGCATCCTTTAATGATGCGATCCACATAAATCCCAGGGGTATGGATGTGGTCCGGGTCAAGCTCGCCCGGCTCAACAATTTCTTCCACTTCCACCACGGTGATTTTACCGGCGGTGGCCATCATGGGGTTGAAGTTGGCGGCGGTTTTACGGAACACCAGGTTACCCATGGTGTCTGCCTTCCAGGCGCGGATAAGGGCGAAATCGGCGGTCAGGGACTCTTCCAGCACATAGTGGCGGCCCTTGATTTCGCGGGTTTCTTTGCCCTCGGCTACCGGGGTTCCGTAGCCTGTGGCGGTAAAGAACGCAGGAATACCGGCGCCGCCGGCACGGATTTTTTCGGCCAGGGTGCCCTGTGGGGTGAGGATAACGTTCAGCTCGCCGCTCAGCATCTGGCGCTCGAAGGTGGCGTTTTCACCCACGTAGGAGGCAATCATGGTGCTGATCTGCTTGTTTTGCAGCAAAAGCCCCAGACCAAAGTCATCAACGCCTGCGTTGTTGGAAATGGCGGTGAGGCCCTTGGTGCCAAGCTTTACCATCTGATTAATCAGGCCTTCCGGGATACCGCACAGGCCAAAACCGCCCACCATGATGGTCATATTGTCGTTAAGGCCCGCCAGGGCCTGGTCGTAACTGTCGACGACCTTGTAGAGTCCAGCCATCTTGTCTTCCTTTTGTTCTTAACCTGCTGCGACGTCAGGTCGTGTGCTGTGCTTTGTTCGCCTGCCCGCGACAGGGCAGGAGATAGTTATTGTTATCTTGCAGTGGCTAGCTCAGTGCCCGTGCCACTTTCTTGCAGTGGCTAGCTCAGTGCTCGAGCCACTTTGGAGCCGTTTTGTCTGCCAAGGGCGGCGCTGATACGGTTACCGGCCTCAATCAGTTTGCCAAGGTCGATGCCTGTGTCTATGCCCATGCCATGGAGCATATACACCAGATCTTCGCTGGCAAGATTGCCCGACGCACCCTTGGCATAGGGGCAGCCGCCGAGGCCTGCCACCGAGGTATCCAAGGTGCGGATCCCGCTCTCAAGGCAGGCCAGGATATTGGCGAGCGCCTGGCCGTAGGTGTCGTGAAAGTGCAGCGCGAGCTTATCGGCGGGCACTTTTGCTGCCACGGCTTCAACCATTTTACGGGCCTTTACGGGCGTGCCAACGCCTATGGTGTCACCCAAAGAAATTTCATAGCAGCCGAGTTTGTACAGAATTTCAGACACTCGCGCCACTTCGCTTACGGCTATCTCGCCATCGTAGGGGCAGCCGAGCACGCAGGAGACATAACCGCGCACCGGCAAATTGTGCTCTTTTGCTTTTTCTATCAATGGGATAAACCGCTCAATCGACTCTTCAATCGAGCAGTTGATGTTCTTCTGACTAAAGCCCTCGGAGGCAGCGGCAAATACAGCTACCTCTGAGGCATTGGCGTCAAGGGCAAGTTCCAGCCCCTTTAAATTAGGGGTAAGGGCGCTGTAACGCACGCCTGCCACACGGGAAATCCCCTTGAGAACCTCGCCTGAGTCGGCCATTTGCGGCACCCACTTGGGGGAAACAAAACTTGCCGCCTCGATGCGCTTAACCCCTGCGGCGGCAAGGTTTTCGACCAACAAAATTTTATCGGCAGTGCTGACCTGTTTTTCATTTTGCAGGCCGTCACGGGGGCCGACTTCAAACAGGCTGATATGGGAAGGCAGTGCCATCTCAGGCCTCCACTTCTTTACTGTCGGCTGGCTCCAGCGCCAGCAGCAGGGTGCCGTCGGACACCAGCTCTCCGGGGGCGAAGAAGAACTCGCTCACCACCCCATCGAAGGGCGCTTCTATGGTGTATTCCATCTTCATGGCTTCCATAACCAGCAAACCCTGACCGGCGGCTACCTTGTCGCCAACGGCGACTAAATGCGTCACTACGGTGCCGTTCATCGGTGCCTTGAGTTTATCTTCTGAGCTTGCGGTTTCTTCCAACACCTGGCCCAGCACTTCGCGGAAGTGGTAGCTGCCGCTTGAGAGGAACACGGTCAGGCCGCCTTCTTCCAGCGATACTGTCACCTTCATCCTGTGGCCGTTGATTTCGCACTTAAGCTCGCAGTCTTCAATGCTGCCACCGAGCTCAATCAGTTTGTCGTTGAGGCGCAACTGATAGCGGCCACTTGACTCGGTGAGTTCGGCGCTGCGGCTTTGGTGAGCATCATCCAGCAGGGTCACGCTGTGGCGCCTTGGGCTGCTTAAGCGAAAGCCTTTAAGGCTCGACCAAGGGCTGAAAGGATCGTGGCCGGGAGCGTCCTGGGCATCCGCTTCCCGCAGCTTAAGCTGGGTCAGCACCGCCAGCGCAAAGGCGGTGTCGGCCTCATCGCGACTGTCGCCAATCAGGGCATCGCCATAGCGGCCAATAAAGTCGGTGGAGAAGTTGGCATCACTAAACGCCGGATGCTCGGCGATGTTGGAGAGAAACTCGATATTGTGCTTAAGGCCGCCGACACGGTAATCGCCAAGGGCACGGCTGAGGCGTGCCAGTGCACGGGGGCGCGACTCGTCCCACACAATCAGCTTGGCAATCATGGGGTCGTAGTAGTTTGAAATCACATCGTTTTCACGCACGCCTGAGTCGATACGCACATGGCGGCTTGGCTCTGGCTCACGCAAAAAGGTGAGTTTGCCGCTGGCGGGCAGAAACTCGTTATTGGGGTCTTCGGCGTAAATCCGCACCTCAAAGGAGTGACCGTGGATTTGGATTTCGTGCTGCTCAAGGGGCAGCACTGAACCCGATGCCACCAACAGCTGCCATTTCACCAGATCCTGGCCTGTGACCATTTCGGTTACCGGATGTTCTACCTGCAATCGGGTGTTCATCTCCATAAAGAAGAAGCTGCGCTCTTTACCGGGCTGAGGGGCATCGAGCAGGAACTCCACAGTACCGGCGCCGCGGTAATCGATGGCCTTGGCCGCAGCCACGGCGGCCTCGCCCATTTGCCTGCGCAGGCTGTCGGGCAGACCGGGGGCTGGGGCTTCTTCCACCACCTTTTGGTGGCGGCGCTGAATTGAGCAGTCGCGGTCAGACAGATACACGCAGTTGCCGTGAGAGTCGGCAAATACCTGCACTTCCACATGGCGCGGCTGGCGCAGATAGCGCTCCATCAAGAGCTTGTCGTTACCGAAGCTGGAAGCAGCCTCGCGGCGGGCCGAGTCGATGGCGGCTTTAAGCTCGCTCTCGCCCTCGACAATACGCATGCCTTTACCGCCGCCACCGTAGGCGGCCTTGATAAGGAGCGGATAACCAATCTTTTTGGCCTCGGTAAGCAGGGTAGCATCAGTTTGATCGTCGCCGTGGTAGCCGGGCACCAGGGGCACGCCTGCTTTTTCCATGATGAGCTTGGCGGCGCTTTTGCTGCCCATGGCATCGATGGCATCGGAGCCCGGGCCGACAAAGGCGATGCCGTTTGCTTCACAGGCGCGGGCAAATTCGGCGTTTTCTGACAAAAAGCCGTAGCCGGGGTGAATGGCCTCGGCGCCGCACTTTTTGGCGATGTCGATAATCAGCTCACCACGCAGGTACGAGCTTGCCGGGGCGCTTTCCCCCAGATAAAAGGATTCATCCGCCAGCGCCACATGGCGGGCGTCGCGGTCGGCGTCGGAATACACGGCCACGGTTTTGATGCCCATATCACGGGCGGTGCGGATAACGCGGCAGGCGATTTCACCGCGGTTAGCAATTAAGAGTTTGTTAAACATGGAAAATCCCTTAGTCCTTGCTGCCGGTATCATTGACCCAGGCTGGGCTGCGCTTATCGAAAAAGGCGTTAAGGCCTTCCTGTCCTTCGCCAGACACCCGAATACGGGCGATGCGCTCGCTGGTGTAGTCGCGGGTGTGCTCATCAATCACGCCACTTTGCAGCCGGGCGATAAGTGACTTGCACCAACCGAGGGCCTGGGGGCTGCCGCTGAGCAGGTTTTGGATAATGGGGGCAGCAGCGGCATCTAAATCGTCAGCGATTTCATGCACTACGCCTAAGGCCAGCGCCATGCTGGCATCGAAGCGCTCAGCCGTGAGCATATAGCGGCGGCTCTGGCGCGGCCCCATGGCGCGCACCACGTACGGGCTGATGACCGCAGGAATAAGCCCCAGTTTGACCTCTGACAGGCAGAAACTGGCTTTATGGCTGGAGATGGCAATATCGCAGCAGCAAATCAGCCCCAGGGCGCCGCCGTAGGCTGCGCCGTTAACAAGGGCGATGGACGGCTTGGGGAAGCGGTCGAGGGTATCCATCAGGTTGGCAAGCTCGCGGGCGTCTTTGAGGTTGGCATCAAAGTCCATGGCGGCTTGCTTGCGCATCCAGTTCAAATCGGCGCCGGCGGAGAAATGCTTGCCGTCACTTTTAAGCACCATCACAGCGCAGTCGCTCTCGTGGGCGAAGGCATTAATGGCCTGAGTCATTTCGCTTATCATCACCTCATCGAAGGCATTGTGCACTTCAGGGCGATTCAAGATGAGATAACCCACCTTGCCCTTAAGCTCGCAGCGCACGGCACTGAAGGAGGCAGACAGCTCGGCAATGGAAGTCATGGTTGTCATCTGCTTCTCCTTACATGCGGAACACGCCGAAGCGGGTCTCTTCGATGGGGGCGTTGAGGGCGGCGGAAATGGCCAGCCCCAGTACATCACGGGTTTGCGCAGGGTCGATAATGCCGTCGTCCCACAGGCGGGCGCTGGCATGGTAGGGGTGACCCTCTTTATCGTACTGGGCGATGATGGGCGCCTTGAATTTGGCTTCCTCTTCCGCGCTCATGGTTTCGCCTTTGCGGGCGAGGCCATCTTTACGCACAGTGGCCAGCACGCCTGCGGCCTGCTCGCCGCCCATCACTGAAATGCGGGCATTGGGCCACATCCACATCAGGGTAGGCTCAAAGGCGCGGCCGCACATGCCATAGTTACCGGCGCCGTAGCTGCCGCCAATCAGCACGGTGAACTTGGGCACAGTGGCGCATGAAACCGCGGTCACCATCTTGGCGCCGTGCTTGGCAATGCCCTCGTGCTCGTATTTTTTACCCACCATAAAGCCGGTGATGTTTTGCAAAAACACCAGTGGAATTTTGCGCTGGCAGCACAGCTCAATAAAGTGCGCGCCTTTCTGGGCCGACTCAGAGAACAGGATGCCGTTGTTGGCCACTATACCCACCGGATAACCGTGGATGCGGGCAAAGCCGCACACCAGGGTGGCGCCGTAGTTGGCCTTGAACTCGTCAAAGTCGGAGTCATCCACGATGCGTGCAATCACTTCTTTCACATCGAAGGGCTTTTTAAGGTCGGTACCAACGATGCCGTAAAGCTCGTTGATGTCGTACTTGGGCGGTTTCACTTTTGCGAGTTGCAGCTCAACCTGCTTTTGATGGTTGAGGCGCGATACCGCCTTGCGGGCGAGCTCCAGCGCATGCTCATCGTTTTGCGCCAGATGGTCGGCCACGCCGCTGATTTTGGTGTGCACGTCGCCGCCGCCAAGTTCCTCGGCGCTCACTTCTTCGCCGGTGGCAGCTTTCACCAGCGGCGGGCCTGCTAAAAAGATGGTGCCCTGCTCACGCACGATAATGGATTCATCGGCCATGGCTGGCACGTAGGCGCCGCCCGCGGTACACAGGCCCATCACCACCGCGATTTGTGGAATACCCTTGGCGGACATGCGGGCCTGATTGAAGAAGATACGGCCAAAGTGGTCACGGTCGGGGAAGACTTCGTCCTGACGGGGCAGGTTGGCACCGCCCGAGTCAACCAGATAGATGCAGGGCAGGTGGCAGCGCTCGGCAATGGCCTGAGCACGCAGGTGTTTTTTCACCGTGATGGGGTAGTAGGTGCCGCCCTTTACGGTGGCATCGTTGGCAATAATCATGCACTCGACGCCGCTGACCCGGCCGATACCGGCGATGATGCCCGCCGCCGGTACGTCTTCATCGTACACCTCATAGGCTGCAAACTGGCTCAGTTCCAGGAAGGGCGAGCCGGGGTCCAAGAGTTTTTCCACCCGGGCACGGGGGGCGAGCTTACCACGGGACAAGTGGCGCTCCATGGCCACCGGGCCGCCGCCCTGCTCGATATGGGCAAGCTTGTCTTTGAGGTCAGCCACCAGGGCCGCCATGGCATCGTGTTTTTGTTTGAATTCGTCGCTGCGCGGATTCACGCGGGAGGTAAGTTGAGTCACGTCTTGTGTCCTCCAAGGGGCAGGCCTGTTGCCTGCCGCAGTGTCCTTAAACCCCGGCGCTTTGCCGGGGAGTGGATGTGAAGAGTTGGCTTATTGGCTTTCAGCTTGGTTTAGCGGGCTGATTTATAAGACAGAGTTATTTAGTCTCGTTAAACAGCTCACGGCCAATCAGCATGCGGCGGATTTCCGAGGTGCCGGCGCCGATTTCATACAGCTTGGCATCCCGCAGCAGGCGGCCGGTGGCGTACTCATTGACGTAGCCGTTACCGCCGAGCAGCTGAATCGCATCCAGCGCCATCTTGGTGGCCAATTCGGCGGCGTAGAGAATCACACCGGCGGCATCTTTACGGGTGGTTTCGCCGCGGTCACAGGCGCGGGCCACGTTGTACACGTAGGATTTGGCCGCGTTCATGCCGGTGTACATGTCGGCAAGCTTGCCCTGTACCAACTGGAACTCACCAATGGATTTACCGAACTGCACCCGCTCGTGTACGTAAGGCACCACGATATCCATACAGGCGGTCATAATGCCCAGCGGGCCACCGGAGAGCACCACGCGCTCGTAATCCAGGCCACTCATCAGCACTTTGACGCCGTTGTTGAGGCCGCCGAGGATGTTTTCTTCCGGTACTTCGCAGTCTTCAAATACCAGCTCACAGGTGTTGGAGCCGCGCATACCCAGCTTGTCGAGCTTTTGCGCCTGGGAGAAGCCCTTGAAGCCGCGCTCAACGATAAAGGCGGTGATGCCGTGGGGGCCCTTGTCGAGGTCGGTCTTGGCGTAAATCACATAGGTGTGGGCATCTGGGCCGTTGGTGATCCACATCTTGTTGCCGTTGAGGATGTAACGATCGCCTTGTTTGCGGGCGTGCAGCTTCATGGATACCACGTCGGAGCCGGCGTTTGGCTCACTCATGGCCAGGGCGCCTATGTGCTCACCGCTGATGAGTTTTGGCAGGTACTTGGCGCGCTGGGCTTCGTTGCCGTTGCGGTGAATTTGGTTGACGCACAGGTTGGAGTGGGCGCCGTAAGACAGGCCAATCGAGGCCGAGGCGCGGCTGATTTCTTCCATGGCCACCACGTGGGCGAGGTAACCCATGTTGACGCCGCCGTATTCTTCGGCCACGGTGACGCCGAGCAGGCCCATGTCACCGAATTTTGCCCACAGCTCGTTGGGGAATGCATTGTCGCGGTCGACCTTTTCGGCCAGCGGTGCAATTTCACCCTTGGCAAATTCGTATACTGCGTCCCGCAGCATATCCACGTCTTCACCGAGTCCAAAGTTGAGAGTAGAGTACAGGTGGCTCATGTGCTTGTGTCCTTAAATCTGCTTGTTGTCTTGTTATCTTTGTTATTGTGTTTAATGAGTTTAGGTAACGCCGGGCGGCTCGGATCGGCCTTTATGCCTTTTGCTGCCCATCCAGCGCGGTGCGGCACTGGGCCTCGGCGCTGGTGAGCTCCATCAGCACTACCTTGATGTCGTCCATCTGTTGCTGCAGGGCGGCTTTTTTCTCTTCAATCAGTGCCAGCATGGTGTTCAGCTGGGTGACACTGGTCTTGTCGGCATCGTAAAGCTCAAACAAACGGCGAGTTTCGGCCAGCGAAAAGCCCAGGCGCTTGCCGCGCAAAATCAGCTTAAGGCGCACCCGGTCTTTGAGGCTGTAAATACGGGTTTGGCCGCGGCGTTTTGGCTTCAGCAGGCCCTGATCCTCATAGAAGCGGATAGAGCGGGTGGTGATGTCGAATTCCTTCGACAAGTCACTGATGGAATAGCTGGTTTGTGCGTTATTGTTTGAACTCATTTCGACACCGGATATTACTTGTTTCAATTGCAAGCAAGATATATGAAGTTTACGTAAAGGTAAAGCTGGTGTCATGGTGGTGTTTGGCTTTTTCATCCCGCCACTGTCAGCGTGGGCTTACATGGGCTTGCCGTGACTGACGGCCCCTTAAACTGAGCGAAACCTTAGCCGCCAATCGCGGTGGCGCAGGATTTGAAATAATCAGGGCGCCTTTTGGCGCCCTGAAAGTTGTTGAGGTTTTAGGTTACAGCAGGTTTGGATCGCCTGCGGCGGCAATTCTGGAGTGACGCTGACCCAGCAGCGCGTCGGCCACAGCCTGATCGCGCTTGTAAATATCTTTATAGAACTGAAGCTTGCCGTCACGAGTCTCGGCGGTCCAGTACATGATCAGGATATCCAGCGGCTCAGCGAGGAAGATTTGCTTGGTTTGCCCGGATGCCAGCGACTGATTAAGGCTGTCCGGTGACCAGTTGGGGGCTGGCGACATTAATCGTTCTGCCAGCACCAGTGGGTCTTTTACCCGAATACAGCCGTGGCTGAAGGCGCGGTCTTCCTGACTGAACAGGCTTTTGGCCGGGGTATCGTGCAGGTAAATCGAGTGAGCGTTGGGGAAGATAAACTTGATTTGCCCCAAGGCGTTATTCTCCGACGGCTGTTGTACGAACCAGTAGGGGAAGCTTCTTGGGTTAACCGTTTGCCAATCGATACCACTGCTGTCGGCCGGGGCGCCCGAGGCGGTGCGCAGCACGAAGTTTTTCTTTTGCAGATATTCAGGGTCTTTTTTCAGGTGCCAGATGATTTCGCGGCTGATGGAGCGCGGCACAGTCCAGGTGGGGTTGACCACCATGTATTTGAGGCGCGACTTGAACAGCGGCGTTTTTGAACTCACCTTGCCGATAATGATGTCGGTTTCCCAATCGAGGCGATTTTCACGAAACAGCTTCAGCTGGTAACCGGCCAGATTCACAATCAAAAAGTCAGACGACAAGTCAGCCGACAACCAGCGGGCCCGCTCAAGATTGACCTGAATTTGTTTGGCCCGCTCGGCAAAAGGCACGTTTAAGGCCGCCATGGTGCCCTTGCCAATAACGCCGTCGGGTTTGAGTGAATGGCTTGCCTGGAACTCTTTCACCGCTTGCAGCAGTTCGCTACTGAGGGTTAAGGCTGAGGAGGTGCTGGCAGTGGTGCTATTTGCAGCAGTATTGGTTTGCGCATCCGCATCTTTGGTCAGATAGCCAAGCAGCGTTAAACGCTCGGCAATGGCAGCAAGGCTGGGTGATGGTTTGCCCGGACGTATGGTGGCGTCAAGGGGAATAACCGCAAAGGGCTGGTTCGCCGCCAACGTTTGCATGCGTTTTAAGTGCGCCTTCATATCACGGTAAGGCTGATACTGGGGCCGCAGGGTATCCAGCGCCTGTGCCAGCGACTTTTCCCGCACATGGCGGTCTAGCTCCTTGGCCAGATAACCAAAATTAACCGTGACTTCTTCATAGTTCCAGGTGCGACCCAGGGTTTGCGGGTTTACCTTGCCGTTCATCAAATGGGTGCCCAGGGTGATGATGCCGTCGGTGAGCAGCAACTCATATTCCAGCGCCTTGCTGTCATCGTTTTGCAGCGTCTTTAGCAGTTCTGCATGGTAATCGGCAGGCAGCAGGCCATCATCGGCTGCGCCATCCAGAATGCCAATGGCTTCGCGGCTGTAGTCAGGGTCGGTCCACAGCGGTGCGAACTGACGATTCTGATAAAAGCGTACCAGCAGTTCGGGGCTGCCGAGCACTGCGGCGCCCAGGGTATCTGACTCGCCCAGGCTGATGGGTTCGAGCAGCTGCGACAGCTTCAGCGCGCTGCCGCTGAGTGGCATGGCTGATGGCGCTTCGGTTGGCGTGCCGGCTTGCTGGGTATTTTGTCGAACGTTTTCTGCGGCAGTGGCGGAGGCGGTTTGTGCCTGCTCCAGTGCATACGCTGTCGGCAATGCGGCTGTGTTGGCAAGCAGTAAAGCAAGCACGGCTGGCAGCAGCTTGGCTGAGTGTCTTCTGATCATCTTGAGGTGTCTTCCGTGAACAAAGTGTCAGCAAAATCCTAACCTTGGCGCAGGATCTCTTCAACGTTTGTCCGTCAGGGATCCTGCTTTCGTCACAGCTTGTCAGGCAATAGTTTCACAGTTTTGTGGTGCCCTAGGCTTTTGTCTAATGGGGAAGCGGCTATCGGCGCGCAATAATGCAGTCAATAAGGAAGGGACCTTACGGCCTCAGCGCCACTCCAATTTGGAGAATAAAACAATGACAACGATAACAAGCACGAGCACCGGCAAGCCTATTGACGATCCCGCTGAGGCACTGCGTCTGGCGGCGAGAGACAATCCAACCGACTATTGGCGCCAGGCGGCAGCCCTGGTCGACTGGCACAAAACGCCCGGCACCATTCTCGACGACAGTCAGGCGCCGCTGTACCGCTGGTACACAGACGGTGAAATCAACACCTGTTATAACGCGCTTGACCGTCAGGTCGCTGCCGGTCGCGGCGCGCAGACTGCGTTTCATTACGTCAGCCCTGTGACCGAAACCGAATACTCCATCAGCTACGATGAGTGCCTGGCGCAGGTAAAGCGCCTGGCGGGGCTGCTGGTTTCCCAGGGCGTCAAGGCGGGCGATCGGGTGGTGATCTACATGCCCATGGTGCCCGAAACTGCCTATGCCATGCTGGCTTGCGCGCGCATTGGCGCCATTCACTCGGTGGTATTCGGCGGTTTTGCCGCCAATGAACTGGCGAGCCGGATTAACGATGCCAAGCCGGTGATGGTGTTGTCGGCCTCTTGCGGTGTAGAGCCTTCCGGGGTAGTAGCCTATAAGCCACTCTTGGATGCCGCTCTGGATCAGGCGAGTCATAAAGTCAGCAAGTGCCTGATTTTGCAGCGCCCTCAGTATGAAGCGGCGCTGCAGCAGGGACGCGATCTCGATTGGCAGCAGTCGGTGGCCAGTGCGCCGGATGCCGATTGGGTGCCGGTGAAATCCACCGATCCCCTCTACGTGCTGTATACGTCCGGCACCACAGGGCAGCCCAAGGGCGTGGTGCGGGATAACGGAGGCCATGCGGTGGCGCTCGCCTGGTCTATGCGTTACATCTACGACATAGAGCCCGGCGATACCTTCTGGGCGGCGTCAGACGTGGGCTGGGTCGTGGGTCACTCGTATATTGTCTATGGGCCGCTGATAGCGGGCGCCACCTCCATTTTGTATGAAGGCAAGCCAGTGGGCACGCCGGATGCCGGTGCCTTCTGGCGCACCATTAAAAAGTACGGCGTTAAGAGCTTCTTTACTGCGCCTACCGCCATTCGCGCTATCAAGCGGGAAGATCCAGACGGCCTGCAATGCACCTCGGTGGATCTGAGCTGCCTTAAACAGATGTTCCTGGCCGGCGAGCGCTGCGATCCCGACACCCTGGTGTGGGCGCAGCAAATTCTCGGCAAGCCGGTGATTGACCACTGGTGGCAAACCGAAACCGGCTGGCCTGTGGCTGCCAACCTGATGGGGATTGCCCAAACGCCCATTAAACCGGGCTCTCCGGCGCGGCCAGTGCCCGGGTATCTGGTGGATGTGGTGGATGAAGCCGGCAACAGCGTCGGCGCGGGCGAGTACGGCAATGTGGTGATCCGCTTGCCGCTGCCGCCGGGCACCTTGCCAACCCTGTGGCAGAACGACCAGCGCTATATCGACAGTTATCTGTCCATGTACCCTGGCTGTTACCTCACCGGGGATGCCGGTTACATGGATGAAGACGGTTATCTTTACATCATGAGCCGTATCGATGACGTGATAAATGTGGCCGGTCACCGTTTGTCTACCGGACGCTTTGAAGAAGTGCTGTGTCAGCATCCCGCCGTGGCCGAAGCGGCTGTGATTGGGGTGGAAGACAAGCTCAAGGGCCAGTTGCCACTTGGACTGGTGGTACTTAAAAACGGGGTGGATATCAGCGAAGAGCAGCTTAACAAAGAGCTGGTGGCGCTGGTGAGAAGCGAAATCGGCCCGGTGGCTGCCTTTAAACTGGTGAGCGCCATTCCCAAATTACCCAAGACCCGCTCAGGTAAAATTCTGCGGGCGACCATGCGCAAGATTGCTGATAATCAGGAATATGCGGTGCCCGCCACCATTGAAGATCCGGCCACGCTGGAGCTGGTGCGCAACACCCTGACCCGCATGGGCTATGGTGACGCCAGGGTCTGACGACCCATTTGATGGAAAAGCCTCTGATATCTTCAGGGGCTTTTTTATTGCTAAGGTCGTCATTTAGCAACAGTTTTACAGTGCATTCCTATGCATTTTCCGGCCACAGCTGTAATTCATTTACCAAAGTAGCTATAATCCGCGGCGAATTCTGCCTCTTTCTGTACCCGTGGAATATATAAATGCAAAACCACACCCAATTGCACGACATCGGGGTCATTGGCCTGGGTGTCATGGGCAAAAATCTTGCCCTCAATATCGCAGACAACGGCTATCGCGTGGCTGCCTTTGATTTGGACGGCGCCAAGGTGCGCGCAGCTGTGAGTCAGTCTGCCGCCGAAGTCGCCGCCAAACCGGCCCACAGCAACGCTACTGAGATCACCGGTGTCGATAGCCTCAAGTCGATGCTGGCCTGCTTAAGCTCTCCGCGTTTACTGCTGCTGTCGGTTCCTGCCGGCGCGCCGGTCGATGGCGTATGCTCAGCGCTGATGGATGCCGGCATCAAGCCGGAAGACATAGTTATCGACACCGGCAACAGCCTGTGGACCGATACCGTTAAGCGTGAACAGGACTACGCTGGCCGCTTTGTGTTTTTCTCTTCAGCCGTATCCGGCGGTGAAGTGGGCGCCCGTTTTGGCCCCTCTTTGATGCCGTCCGGTAAAAAAGAGGCCTGGGACAGGGTCGCACCTATCTGGCGCGCCATCGCCGCCAAGGTCGACAACGCCACAGGTCTGCCCATTGAGCGCTTCGAGCCGGGTAACCCTGTGCTGGAAGGCGAGCCCTGTACCGCCTACATAGGCCCTGCAGGCAGCGGTCACTACGTAAAGATGGTGCATAACGGCATAGAATACGCCGACATGCAGCTGATTTGCGAAGCCTACCATTTGCTCTCGGACGTGCTGTCCCTGTCTGCCCAGGAAATCGCTGCTATTTTCGAGCGTTGGAATCAGGGCAAGCTCAACAGCTACCTGATGGGCATCAGCGCCGAAGTATTGCGCCAGCCCGACCCTGTGACCGGCAAGCCGCTGGTGGAAATGATTTTGGATAAAGCCGGCCAGAAGGGCACAGGTTTGTGGACTGCGGTCAGCAGCCTGCAAATCGGCACCCCGGCGCCGACAATTGCCGAAGCCGTTTACGCCCGCGCTCTGTCTAACCAAAAGGCACTTCGCAGCGAGCTTGCCAGCCGTCTTGGCGGCGCTGAGCCGCTTGAAGGCGTTGATGCAAAAAGCTTTATTGATGAGCTGGAACAGGCGCTCTACTGCGCCAAAATTTGCTGTTATGCCCAGGGCTTCCAGCTGATGGCCATGAATGCCGCCGAGCAGGGCTGGGAGCTGGATTTTGCCGCCATTGCCCGTATTTGGCGTGCCGGTTGTATTATCCGCGCCACCTTCCTGCAGTCCATCACCGAAGCCTATGAGGCCGAGCCAAAACTTGCCAACCTGATGATGGCAGAAAGCTTTGCCGGGGCACTGGGTGAGGCGCAGCAGTCGTGGCGCCGTCTGGTGTCCAAGGCGGTACTGGCCGGTGTGCCTTCGCCCTGCATTACCTCGGCGCTGGCGTACTATGATGGTTACCGCCGCGAAACCCTGCCTGCCAATCTGTTGCAGGGTCAGCGTGACTATTTCGGTGCCCACAGCTTCGAGCGTATTGATACCCCGGCCGGGGAGAAATACCACCTCAACTGGAGCAGCGCCGAACGCGACCTGATTAAGCTCTAAGCTAAACGTCAGATAAATAAAAAGGCTTCCCTCGGGAAGCCTTTTTTAATTCGCACTGGCCAGCTATCACGCCTGAACGGGAATAAGTAAGCCAACGGAAAAGAGCACGCTGAACACCAGAGTCAGGCGAGCAGTGCGGCCAAGCAGTGGGTTTAAGGCGCCGCCGCTGATTTCGCTGAATTCCCGCGACAGGCGTCTGGCAATCACAATCGACAGTCCGGCCAGCAGCACCGGCCAGCCCGGCAGAATGCCCATCAAAAAGCTGCCGATAATAAGTCCAAATGGCAGATACACCAGCGCCTGATACAGCACCCGTGACTGGGCTTCGCCGATGCGAACGGCCAGCGTGCGCTTACCTGCCTTGGTGTCGGTGCTGATATCACGGGTGTTATTGACCAGCATGATGGCGGCGTTAAAAAGACCAATGGCCGCCCCCAAAATCCAGGCGTCTACCGAGGTGGTACCAGCCTGCAGATAATAGCTGCCGACCACGGCCACCAGGCCGAAAAACACAAAGGCGGCGACTTCACCAAGACCATGTGAGGCGAGGGGGTAGGGGCCGCCGCTGTAACACAGGGCGCCCAGAATCGATGCTGCCGCCAAAATGGCAATGGGCCAGCCGCCGTGCCAAATCAGCACAGAACCTACCGCCAGCGCTGCCAAAAGCGAGGCAATCATGGCGGCCTTGACCCTGGCCGGAGCAATCAAGCCACTTTGGGTAACCCGCACCGGGCCGAGGCGCTCTTCGGTATCCACGCCGCTTTTGAAATCGAAATAATCATTGGCCAGGTTCACGGCAATTTGCAGCAGCAGCGCGCAAATCATTGAAGCCACGGCAATAAGCACACTGAAACTGTCCAGCGTCAGCGCCAGGGTGTTGCCCACCAACAAGGGGCCGACGGCGGCCGGTAAAGTACGGGGTCTGATAGCAAGTAACCAGGGATTCATGACGTCCTTAGGCTGATAAAACACAAAACTGGCTAAGGATACCAAGAAATGCCACGAAAGTTAGCACAATCGAAATCACGCATTTACCAGACTGGGAGAAGGCGCACAGCAGTCGCTGGGCCAAAGTGAGAATTTGCCAGCATTGTCAAAGTTTTCCAACGTACGCTGTGCTTTATTTGAACGAGCGTTTACAAGGATTTCAGATGTTGGGGGAAAGCAAAGATGCGATTCGACAACCAGTCGGCCCTGATCTCGGGCGCGGCGTCCGGGCTTGGGCGGGCCTATGCATTGGCGCTGGCCGAAAGAGGGGCGCGGCTGTTTCTGGTGGATACCCTGCAAAGGGAGGCGCCGGAGGTGCATGGGTTGCTGCGGGCGTTAACATCGGCGGGCGCCAGTGCCACTTATCTTTGCGTGGACGTCAGTGATGAGGGCGGGCTGTGCACCCTGTTTGCTGATATCGAGCGCTTGACCGGTGGTATCGACCTTTTGGTCAACAACGCCGGTATTCATACCCATGGCGCGTTCGAGCACCTGACTCCAATCGAATTTCACCGTCAGCTGCAGGTGGATCTCTGTGGCAGTTTTGCGCTGACCCACGGCTTGTGGCGCGGCATGATGGACAGGGGCTACGGCCGGATTGTGATGACCACAGGAGTCAGTGCCCTCTATGGCGACTTGCATCAAAGTGCCTTCGCCTGTGCCAAGATGGCGCTGGTGGGGCTGGTCAACGGTCTTGCTGCTGAAGGGCTGCCGCGCAATGTGATGGTCAATAGCCTGTGCCCTCTGGCCCATACCCAGATGACCGAGGCCCACCTGGCGCCGCAGGTTAAACCGCTGTTCTCCAAAGAAATCATTACCGCCGCTTTATTGTTTCTACTCGGTCCCAAAGCGCCCTGTGGCCGACATCTGCTTGCCGCCGGTGGCAGTGTCAGCGAGCTTTGCATTGGTGAGCATAGCCACAGGTACTTTGATTCCGACTCCCGCACCCCCGAAGCCATCGCCGCCCACTGGGGGGAGATTGCTTCGGCTTGGCCCATCCACAAACACGCCAGCGGAGAAGATCAAATCCTCGCCTGGGCGAGGCGCACCGCCCATGAGCAGGGCATAAAGCTGGAATGAGACTCGCCAGCGGCGGGCGGTTTTTGTTACTCTGATGGCAATTGACCTTAAATCAGAGAGATAACATGAGCCAGGTGTTAAACGACCTCCTGTCTTTGCTGACGCTGGAACCCCTCGAAATTGGCCTTTATCGTGGCCAGAGCCAGGATCTGGGCTTTGGTCATGTGTTTGGTGGCCAGGTAATGGGTCAGGCCCTGAGCGCCGCCCGCGAAACCGTTGACCCCACTCGAAAAGTGCATTCGCTGCACAGCTACTTTCTGCGGGCGGGAGATGAGTCTTTACCCATTGTTTACGACGTGGAAATTATGCGCGATGGCGGCTCGTTCAGCGCCCGTCGGGTGAAGGCGATTCAAAAGGGCAGGCCGATTTTTTATATGACCTGTTCGTTCCAGGCGGAAGAAGAGGGCTTTTCCCATCAGATAAGCATGCCGGAGGTACCTGGGCCTGAAGGGCTGTTAAACCAGCAGGAACTGGCGGTGACCTTAAGAGACAAGATCCCGGCGAAAATGCTGGAAAAATTCATGGCCGATGCGCCGATTGAGATGCGCATTGTCGACCCCTGCAGCCCGGTTGCGCCGCGCTCCCGTGAGCCGGTGCGTCATGTGTGGCTGCGTGCCAATGGCAAGGTTGAGGGCGGCAGCCATGTGCACGATGCGCTGCTGGCTTATGCGTCCGACTTTAATTTTCTGGTTACTGCGGCCCAGCCCCACGGCGTGTCTTTCCTCACGCCCGGGATGCGCATGGCGACTATCGATCATGCCATGTGGTTTCATCGGCCCTTGGATATGAACGATTGGCTGCTGTACAGTATCGACAGCCCCAACGCCAGTGGCGGCCGGGGTTTTGTGAAGGGACATTTTTTCAATCGCCAGGGTGAACTGGTGGCATCGGCGACCCAGGAAGGGCTGATGCGGATGAAACAGGAAACAAAGTGATGTTGAAGTCTATGTTCAGGCCAGCAGCCAGGCTGGTCTCTGTATTTGCCATGCTGCTGACCCTTGGCAGCCTCAGTGGCTGTGTGACAGTGGAAGAGCCCAAGCCGGTTATCATTAACGGAGCCGCGGGCTATCTGGAGCGGGTGGCGTTGCCACCAAACAGCGCCATTACCATCGCTGTTATCGATTTGGACACCCCCGGGGTTATCTTCGCCCAGAAGACCTTTAACGTGGTGCGCGCGCCAGTGCCTTTTAAGTTTATCCTGCCGCCGGAAACCATAGATCCCAAGGTTAACTACGGGGTGGTGGCACTGATTAAGCACAACAATCAGGTGATTTTCCAAACCTATGACCGCTTCCCGGTGATCCACAACAATAAGTTCACCACCGAAGTGGTGATGAAGCAGGTGAATAACTGAGTATGACCCACGCCCTTGAGGCCAGGCTTGGCGCTATTTTACGGGCCGATCCCAGGCGTCTTGCCTGTCTCGAGATTGCGCGGGAGGCCTGCCTTGCCGAGGGGATAAACGACTATCTGCTGGCGGCAGGCTTTGTGCGAAATGCCGTGTGGGACCACTTGCATGGCGCTGCCCACTCGCCCCTCAATGACGTCGACCTGATTTTTATGGGCTCGCCGCAGTCTGAAGACGGCGCGCTTAACGCCGAGAGTCCAAGCGATGGCAATAGCCAAACCGCAAAGCATCAGGAGCAGCGGCTGCTGTTGGCACTCAAAAGCGCAGCTCTGACCCGGAGCCGGGCGTCAGCAGCGAAAGTCCCTGATAACCGAACTGCCGCCATTCCCTGGGAAGTTAAAAATCAGCGCCGCATGCACCTGAAGCACGGCGATGCACCCTATGGGTCGCTGATGGCTGCCATGGCCGCCTGGCCTGAGCAGGAAACCGCGGTGGGGGTGAGGCTAAACCCGGATGGTGAGCTTGAGTTTCAATCTGCCTGGGGACTTGAGTCCTTGTTTGCCCTCAAGCTGACACCTGCGCCCGGGCGGCCTCTGGCCGTATTCCATCAGCGCCTGGCACAGAAGGACTGGGTAAGGCGCTTCCCCAGACTCACGGTCGATGTTGCTGCGGGCTAAATAAATATCCCCTTACTGCTGAGTGAATGACTCCGGCGCGCCGCGCTTGCACATTTCGTTTGCACAGTTTGTTTGTATAAGTCGTTTGCATAAGCCTTTTGCATAAGCCTTTTGTATAAGTTGCTTGCACAGGTCTCCTGCGCCTCCCACCCGTGCTTTTCACTGCCCTGCATTTATCCGCTGCTGCATTGCTCTGACAACCCAAACGCCATGTTGCCGCGCATGGGTTATCGACAGGGCTATCGAACAGGCAATCGAACAAATTATATGAAACATCATGTTGTATAAGGGCTTTTCAGGTCATCAGGCAGCAAAATCAGTCAGACATTTTGGCTTGATTGTGTGAGCTGGATCGCGCGGATGATACCCAGAATGGGGTATCAGGCTTGGGCGTTGATTTGGATCAAGAAAGTTAACGTCATCGTCTGGCAGGCTAGGCCCCAATTGTTACGGATGTAACTGAAAATAACAAAGCCCACGTGGTTAATGGAGTAAATGATGAAGAAATCTTATCTGTCTGGTCTGATTGCCGCCTCCCTGCTGTCTGTTGTTTCTGTTTCTGCCATGGCGCATCAGGCTGGTGATATCATCGTTCGTGCCGGTGCTGTGACTGTTGCCCCTGAAGAATCAAGCCCTGTGGTTGCCGGTGTAGCCGAGTTTGGCGTAAGCAACAACACTCAGCTGGGTCTGAACTTCGGCTACATGCTGACCGACAACTGGGCTATCGAGCTGCTGGCCGCTACCCCATTCAGCCACGATGTGTCTCTGGGCGCGCTGGGCAAAATCGCTGAAACCAAGCACCTGCCACCAACTCTGGTTGCTCAGTACTACTTCGGCAATGCCAACTCCGCCTTCCGCCCATACGTGGGTGTGGGTGTGAACTACACCAACTTCTTCGATAATGAATTCACCAACGATCTGGATGGCGCCCTGACTGATCTGAGCCTGTCCACCTCTATCGGTTGGGCTGCTCAAGCCGGTTTTGACTACAGCTTCAATAAGAACTGGATGCTGAACGCTTCTGTATGGTATGCCGACATCAGCACCGACGTGAAATTCAACATGGGTGGCGAAGCACAGTCTGTGAAGACTGACATCAACCCATGGGTTTACATGGTGAGCGTAGGTTACAAGTTCTAAGGTTTTCCCTTCCCTGCAAACCTTGGAGAAAAAAGGCGCCGATGGCGCCTTTTTTGTGTTTGTTTTTCCGAAGGAAAAGGACCAGGGCCATTCGCTGCGAACCCTGCCATGTATCTATCTACTTTAAGCACACGCAGAGCAAGCACGGGACTTATTCGCGCCTTCCTTAGTGCTTACCCTTTTTCTTCCAGTGGCGGGTGTTGTAGATATACTCGGGCAGCAGCCGGGTAAGCCAGGCCACCAGCGCCCAGCGGCGGGTGATATAGGCCCGGCGCTTGCCTTTTTTAAGTGCCCGGATGATTTGCGCTGCCACCTTGGGGAGTGGCGGCAGCCAAAACTGGCTTTGTTGCATCGCCGCTTTATCCAGCAAGCCCATTTGCAGATCTGTGATGGTAATCGGCAGCTTCAGCCGCTGGGCATGCATCGATAGGCCCTCAAGGTAATTTTGCGCAAAGGCCTTGGAGGCATGGTAAGCCACTGCCGGGCCGCCACGCTGACCGGCGATGGAGTTAATCGCCCCCAACTGGCCGTAACCTTGTTCGCGAAGTAATCGAAAGGCCGTATTGCAAATCAGCGCAAAGCCCTGCACGTTTACCTTGATGATATCGGCTTCCATTTGCCAGGGCAGATCCGGGTGGTAGCTGTTGAGGCCGGTATTGACCAGCACCAAATGGGCGCCGCCAAGCTGTTGCCACAGGGATTCAATGGCGTGGGCAGCGGCCTCTGGTTCAGTGATAGGCAACGCAGCCACAGTGATATTGGCTTGGTTTTGTTCTGCGAGTGAACCGATAAAGTCGTTCATGGCGTCGGGGTCCGGCACCAACAGACCCAGGCGGGTGCCTTCCTGTGTGAGCTGGATCACCAATTCGCGTCCAAGTTGTGAGCTGGCGCCCACAATTATCGCAGTTGCTTGAGTCATAAAGTATTTTTGCCGTGAACTGAGGCTAACATGATAGGGCTAAAGCCACAGGTGAACAAGATTCAATAATGGATGTATAGACATCCGGAAGTCTTGATGTATGATCTGGGAGGATCCAATGATGAAGAAATGGTTACTGAGTGCCGCCTTGCCAATGGCTGCCATGATAGGGGCAGCAGGGCTGACGGGTTGCGCCTCCACTGAAAACAATGTGGAGATCAGTGGCAGTGTGTGGTTTCGCGAGCGTATCGCGCTGCCGCCGGAGTCTGTGCTCACGGTACAGGTGCAGGATGTATCCCGTATGGATGTGGCTGCCGAAGTGCTGGGTGAGATGGCGGTAACTGTGCAGGCGGTGCCAAAGGATTTTCTGTTCGTGTTCAAGCGCGATCAGTTTAAGCCTGGGCACACCTACGCCATAGGTGCACGGATAACCAAAGACGATAAGCTTTTGTTTATCAACACACAAAGCTACACAGTGGATCTCAATCAGCCCACCGGTATGTCGGTGATGCTGGAGAAAGTAGGGCGCTGAGTCGGGGTAACCGGCAGCGGCGCCCGCGGATTTAATCAATCGAGAGGCGCGGTATGCCGGTTAAGATCCCAGATAACCTGCCAGCGGCAGAAATTCTGTCAGCTGAAAATATCTTTGTGATGTCCGAGACTCGGGCGGCCAATCAGGACATACGTCCGATGAAGGTGCTTATTCTCAATCTGATGCCCAACAAGATTGAGACTGAGACCCAGCTGCTGCGTCTGCTTGGCAACACGCCTTTGCAGGTGGATGTGGACTTGCTGCGTATTCACGACAAAGAGTCCCGCCACACATCCATCGACCATATGAACACCTTCTATCGCGACTTTGAGGATGTTCGTCACAAGAATTACGACGGTCTTATCATCACAGGTGCGCCCCTGGGGCAGCTCGATTTCGAAGATGTGACTTACTGGGACCATATTCGTGAAATCATCGACTGGTCCCAAAGCCACGTGACCTCAGTGCTGTTCCTGTGCTGGGCTGCCCATGCCGGGCTGTATCATCTGTATGGCGTTAAGCGGCAATTGCTTGAAACCAAACGCTCCGGTGTCTATGTTCACACCCGAAGCTGTGAGCATCATCCGCTGCTGCGCGGTTTCGATGAAGAGTTTTTCGCGCCCCATTCCCGCTATGCCGAAATTCCGGTAGCCGAGCTGCATGCCCACCCTGAGTTGCAGGTGCTGGCCGAATCTGAAGAGGCCGGTGCCTATCTGGTGCTGAGCCGTGATAATCGCAATCTGTTTGTGATTGGTCACCCCGAATACCAAAAATCCACTTTAAGTGATGAATATCATCGGGATTTGGCTGCCGGTATCGACCCGGAAGTCCCCAGAAATTACTTTCGCAACGACGACCCGACCCAGACGCCGGTGGCCCGCTGGCATGGCCATGGCAGCCTGCTGGTAAGCAACTGGCTCAACTACTATGTGTACCAGTTGACGCCCTATGATTTATCGGACATGAGCGCCATTACCCCTTGGGAAGAGGGCGAAAGGTCCTGATAGATAAACAAAAAGGCCGGTATTCACCGGCCTTTTTGTTTATCTGCTCTCCTTAGCTGCGACACAGCAACCCCGGGTGTAAATCCAGAGTGACAAAGCCGCTGCCAGAAAAAGCGCCATCTTAGACCAATTTCCACTTGCTTTACGTTCGCGTAAACGTCACATTCAATGCATCGGGTCGCAAACTGCGACAGCAATCACATTTGCCCGTTGTTTTTGAATAGGGCACGACAAGCAATTGGAGTCAGAAAATGAGCGTATCGGATATCGTCATTGTCGCGGCAAAGCGTACTGCCATGGGCGGTTTTCAGGGCAGTCTGTCAGAGGTGGCATCACCCAAACTCGCCGCCACCGCAGTGAAAGCCCTGCTGGATGACACTGGCCTTGACGGCGCCAAAGTCGACGAGCTCCTGATGGGCTGCGTACTGCCCGCAGGTTTGGGTCAGGCGCCAGCGCGTCAGGCCGCACTGGGCGCAGGTCTGCCGCTGTCAGTGGGCGCCACCACAGTTAACAAGGTGTGTGGCTCTGGCATGAAAACCGTGATGCTGGCCCATGACCTTATCAAAGCAGGCAGCGCCAATGTGGTGATTGCCGGTGGTATGGAAAGCATGAGTCAGGCGCCATACCTGCTCGACAAGGCCCGTGGCGGTATGCGCATGGGCCATGGCAAGGTGCTGGATCACATGTTCCTCGATGGCCTTGAAGACGCCTACACCGGCGGCGCCATGGGCACGTTCGCCCAGAAAACCGCCGATGACTACGGTCTGACCCGCGAGTCGATGGACGCCTTTGCGTTAAGCTCACTGGAAAAAGCCAATGCCGCCATCAACTCAGGTGCCTTTGAAGCCGAAATCGTGCCCGTGACTGTGTCCAGCCGTAAAGGCGATGTGGAAGTGAAAGTTGACGAGCAGCCAGGCAACGCCCGTCCCGAAAAAATTCCTACACTGCGCCCAGCCTTTGCCAAAGACGGCACCATCACCGCCGCCAACTCATCCTCCATCTCCGACGGCGCCGCCGCACTGATGCTGATGAGCCGTGACCAGGCCGATGCTCTGGGGCTGACGGTACTCGCCACCATCAAGGGCCACAGCACCCATGCCCAGGAGCCCGCCATGTTCACCACAGCGCCGGTTGGCGCCATGAACAAGCTGCTCTCAAATGTGGGCTGGAGCAAAGATGAGGTTGATTTGTTTGAAATCAACGAAGCCTTCGCCATGGTGACCATGCTGGCCATCAGCGAACTTAAGCTCGATGCCGCCAAGGTAAACGTCAATGGTGGCGCCTGTGCCCTTGGTCATCCTATTGGCTGTTCCGGCGCCCGGGTACTGGTGACGCTCATTTACGCCCTCAAGGCCCGAGGCCTCAAGCGCGGCGTGGCCTCTTTGTGCATCGGCGGCGGCGAAGCCACTGCCATGGCCATCGAAGTGTAACTATTCAGGACTCTTGCAAGCAGCAATCAACAAGACACCAGGAGCGAGCGGGCGCAGCCATTCATAATTCCTATAAGGCGCGCCGCGACCTCTGACCCTCAAAAGGAAGCGATATGACCACACAAGTTAAGCATTACATCGATGGCGAGTTCACCCTGGGACAAGGTGAGCGGGTAATCACAGTCACCAACCCGGCCAACAATCAGCCGATTGCCCAGGTGCGCTGTGCCAGCGATGACGAAGTGCATGGCGCCATCGCCAGTGCCAAGGCGGCGTTCCAAAGTTGGAAGGAAGTGCCTGTGTCTGAGCGTGCCCGGGTGATGCTGCGCTATCAGGCGCTGCTCAAAGAGCACCACGACGAACTGGCCACCATTCTTGCCAAGGAAACCGGCAAGACCTTCGAAGATGCCAAAGGCGATGTGTGGCGCGGCATTGAAGTGGCCGAACATGCCTGCAATATTGCCTCCTTGCTGATGGGCGAAACCGTGGAAAACGTGGCCCGTAAAATTGACACCTACTCCTACACCCAGCCGCTGGGCGTATGCGCCGGTATTACCCCATTTAACTTCCCGGCGATGATCCCGCTGTGGATGTTCCCGCTCGCCATCGCCTGCGGTAACACCTTTGTGCTCAAACCTTCCGAGCAAGACCCCATGACCCCGCAGCGTCTGGCCGAGCTGTTTGAACAGGCAGGAGCCCCCAAGGGCGTGCTGCAACTGGTTCATGGCGACAAGAGCGCGGTGGACATTCTGCTGACCCATCCTGACATCAAGGCCATCTCCTTTGTGGGTTCAGTGGGTGTGGGCCAGTACGTGTACAAGACGGGTACCGATAACTTAAAGCGGGTGCAGGCGTTTGCCGGTGCCAAGAATCACTGCGTGATCATGCCGGATGCCAACAAGCAGCAGGTGATCAATAACCTGGTGGGCGCCTCTGTGGGCGCAGCCGGTCAGCGCTGTATGGCGATTTCGGTGGCCGTATTTGTGGGCGCCGCTAAAGAATGGATCCCTGAGCTCAAAGAGGCGCTCGCCAAGGTGCGTCCGGGCCTTTGGGACGATAAAGACGCAGGTTACGGCCCGCTTATCAGCCCTGCCGCCAAAGAGCGGGTGCTGAAACTTATCGCTCAGGGCAAGGCCGAGGGCGCCGAGTGTCTGCTGGATGGCTCCGATTTCACCGTTGCAGGCTATGAGTCCGGCAACTGGGTTGGCCCGACCATGTTCGACAAGGTCACCACCGACATGAGCATCTACAAAGAAGAAATCTTCGGCCCTGTGCTCTGCTGTATGGAAGTGGACGAGCTGGAAGAGGCCATTGAGCTGGTGAACAAGTCGCCCTACGGCAACGGCACCTCCATCTTCACCGCCAGCGGCGCCGCCGCCCGTAAATACCAGCACGAAATCGAAGTGGGTCAGGTGGGGATTAACGTGCCTATCCCTGTGCCGCTGCCGTTTTTCTCCTTCACAGGTTGGAAGGGCAGCTTCTACGGCGATCAGCACGCCTATGGCAAGCAGGCGGTGCGTTTCTTTACCGAGACCAAAACCATCACCTGTCGCTGGTTTGAAGACGATATTCCCCATGGCCCCAATATGACCATCGCCCTGCGCTAAGCGCCGGGGTTGGTGCAGACCTATCAGACAACAAGACAGCAACTTAAAACAGGCAGGCCGGCGTTATCGCCGGCCATCACATGAAGTGACCCCAGAGTCACGGGAGCAGTCAAGATGGATTTCAATTTAAACGAAGATCAACGCCAGTTCGCCGAACTTGCCCGCCAGTTCGCCGCAGATGAGCTCACTCCCTTCGCCGGTAAGTGGGACGAAGAACATCATTTCCCGAAAGACGTTATTCAAAAGGCCGGTGAGCTGGGTTTTTGCTCACTCTATTCCCCCGAGTCCGAAGGTGGCATGGGCCTGTCACGGCTCGACTCTTCCATCATTTTTGAAGAGCTTTCAAAAGGTTGTACCGCCACCACCGCCATGCTGACCATTCACAATATGGCCACCTGGATGGTGACGACCTGGGGCACTGAAGCGTTTCGCGCCGACTGGTCCGAGGCTTTGACCACAGGTGCCAAGCTCGCGTCCTACTGCCTCACCGAACCCGGTGCCGGCAGTGATGCCGCTTCGCTTACCACCAAGGCGGTGCGTGAGGGCGACGAATATGTGATTAACGGCAGCAAGATGTTTATCTCGGGCGCCGGTGCCACCGAGCTTCTGGTGGTGATGTGCCGCACCGGCGAAGCCGGTCCCAAGGGCATTTCTGCCATCGCCATTCCCGCAGATGCCGAAGGGGTGATTTACGGCAAGGCCGAAGACAAGATGGGCTGGAATGCCCAGCCGACCCGCCTTATTACCTTTGAAAATGTACGGGTGCCGGTGCAAAACCTGCTGGGCGATGAAGGCCAGGGCTTTACCTTTGCCATGAAGGGCCTGGATGGTGGCCGTATCAATATCGCTACCTGCTCTGTGGGCACGGCCCAGGCCGCCCTTGAGCGCTCAATTGCCTATATGAACGAGCGCAAACAGTTCGGTAAGCCGCTGGCTGCCTTCCAGGCGCTGCAGTTCAAGCTCGCCGACATGGCCACCGAACTGGTGGCTGCCCGTCAAATGGTGCGTCTGGCCGCCTTTAAACTCGACAGTCAGGACCCTGAGGCCACCGCATACTGCGCCATGGCCAAGCGTTTTGCCACCGACATCGGCTTTGCGGTGTGCGACGCCGCACTGCAAATTCATGGCGGCTATGGTTATATCCGTGAGTATCCGCTGGAGCGTCATTTCCGCGATGTGCGGGTGCATCAAATTCTGGAAGGCACCAACGAGATCATGCGCCTTATCATCTCCCGTCGCCTGCTGGACGAAAACGCCCACGACATTCTCTGATTTGCCAGTGACTTTGACTGAATAGTAATGTCGACTGAATAGAGACGTCGAAAGAATAAGGAATTATTGCCATGGCTTTTTTGATTGAACGTATCGAAGGCAACACCGCCATTCTCACCATCAGCAACCCGCCGGCCAACACCTGGACCCGCGAGAGCCTGAATGAGTTGAAGGAAAAGGTACTCGAGCTCAATGACAACAACGAGATTTATGCGCTGGTGCTGACCGGCGAAGGGCAGAAGTTCTTTTCCGCTGGCGCCGACTTAAAACTCTTTGCCGATGGCGACAAAGGCAACGCCGCCACCATGGCCAAGGCCTTTGGTGAAGCGTTCGAGACCTTGAGTGCGTTTCGTGGTGTATCCATCGCTGCCATCAATGGCTATGCCATGGGCGGCGGCCTGGAAGTGGCGCTGGCCTGTGATATCCGCATCGCCGAAATTCAGGCGGTGATGGCGTTGCCGGAAGCCACAGTGGGCCTGTTGCCCTGCGCCGGTGGTACCCAAAACCTGACTGCGCTGGTGGGCGAGGGCTGGGCGAAGCGAATGATCCTCTGCGGCGAGCGTATCGATGCTACCAAGGCACTGAATCTTGGACTGGTGGAAGAAGTGGTGGAGACCGGCGAAGCGCTCGATGCCGCCATCGCCCTGGCCGCCAAGGTTGCCAAACAAAGTCCCTCTGCCGTGGCCGTGTGCAAAAAGCTTATTCAAAGCGGTCGCAGTATGCCGCGCACCCAGGCGCTGCCAATCGAGCGTGAACTTTTTATCGGACTTTTTGATACCGAAGATCAGGCCGAAGGGGTGAATGCCTTCCTCGAGAAGCGTGCCGCCGTATGGAAAAACCGCTGAGGCCATGCCTTGGACGCTGACACGCAAGGAGACAGCATGACACAGAAAGTTGTTTTTCAGACTCTGGGCACCGTCTCAGGCAAGCAAATTGGTGTGGCCACCCTCAATGTGGAGGCCGCTCTCAATGCGCTGGATTTAGATATGGTGCGGGCCCTGAATGCTCAGCTGAAGGCCTGGCAAACTGATGATGACATTGCCATGGTGCTGCTCGACGGCGCCGGTGAGAAAGCCTTTTGCGCCGGTGGCGATGTGCGGGCGCTGTATCAGGCCAGCAAAGAGGCCCCCGGAAGCGTCGATACCCTGGCCAAGGTGTTTTTTGAAGAGGAATACCGCCTCGACTATCTTATCCATGAATTCGGCAAGCCCTTTATGGTGTGGGGTGATGGCATAGTGATGGGCGGCGGCCTTGGTCTCATGGCCGGTGCCAGCCACCGTATTGCCACCGAACGCTCCCGCATCGCGATGCCGGAAATTACCATCGGCCTTTACCCCGATGTGGGCGGCACCTTCTTTTTGGCCCATATGCCAGAGAAAATCGGCCTGTTCCTGGGGCTGACGGCATTTCAAATGAATGGCGCCGATGCGCTGTTTGCCGGTACTGCCAATTATCTGCTTGGCAGCGACGATAAAGAGCCACTGCTCGACGCCCTTGCTGAAGTCATGTGGGATGAGGATGCCAGTGCCAACCACGGCCGTTTGTCAGCAGTGCTGTGTGCCCGTGAGGTGCCGGCGCAGGAGAGTTTCCTACAGACCCACCACGAGACCATTGCGGCCCTGTGTGAAGGGGAGCTGACTGACATTGTCCAGCGCTTCAAGGCGCTCGATGAAGAGGGTGCGCCGCACTTTATGCGTGCCCGTGACACCTTCCTGGCTGGCAGCCCCTTAAGTGCTCATATCATCTGGCATCAGGCGATTATCGGTGATGAGTTGCCGCTGGATGATTGCTTCCATTGGGAGCTGGGTGTCAGCGTTAATTGCTGCGCCCATGGCGATTTTGTCGAAGGGGTGCGTGCGCTGCTGATAGACAAAGACCGCAATCCCAAGTGGCAGTTTGCCGATGTGGCCTCGGTGCCCGAGGATGTGCTGGAGCGGCTGCTGACCTCTCCCTGGCAGGGCGGCGCCCATCCACTGGACAATCTGTAATATCGATTTAAACCCGCAGGCTAAACTAAGCGGCGGATGTTTTCCCAAGGGGCGTATGACGCACCGGGGTGATGATTTCAAGGAGTGAGTGTATGGCAAACGTAGCGTTTATCGGCCTTGGTAATATGGGTGGCCCTATGGCGGCCAATTTGCTGAAAGCCGGCCATCAGGTGAAGGTATTCGATTTAAATCCCGCCGCCGTTGAGGCTTTGAAGGCTCAGGGTGCGGGCAGCGGTGATTCTGCACAGGATATCGCCAGTGACGCCGATGTGGTGGTGAGCATGTTGCCTGCCGGTAAGCATGTACGCGGCCTCTACCTGGGTACAGATGCAGCTAAAGGGTTGATTGAGGTGGTGAAAGCAGGTTGTCTCTTGATAGACTGCTCCACCATAGATGCCGACAGTGCCCGGATTGTGGCTGAGGCTGCTGCTGCCAAGGAGCTCGAGTTTATCGATGCGCCTGTTTCCGGCGGCACAGCAGGCGCGGCGGCGGGCACTCTGACCTTTATCTGCGGTGGCACCGATACCGCATTTGAGGCAGCCAAAGTCGTGCTGGGCAACATGGGCGCCAATATTTTCCACGCTGGTGGCCCTGGCGCCGGTCAGGTGGCCAAGATTTGTAATAACATGCTGCTGTCGGTATTGATGGTGGGTACCAGCGAGGCTCTGTCGCTGGGGATTGACCATGGGCTCGACCCCAGGGTGCTGTCTGACATCATGAAAGTGTCCAGCGGCGGCAACTGGACGCTGGAAAAATACAACCCTTGCCCGGGTGTGATGGACACAGTGCCATCATCCAAGGGCTATCAGGGCGGCTTTATGGTCGACCTGATGGTGAAGGATTTGGGGCTGTCCCAGGAAGCGGCGCTCAGCAGCCAGTCAAGCACCCCCATGGGCGCACTGGCACGCAGCCTGTACGTTTCCCATGCCCGCGCCGGCAACGGCAAACGGGACTTCTCAAGCATTTTTGAACACTTTGCCAAAGGCGAGTGAGCCTAAGGATACAAGATGGAATTGAAGGATAAGGTAGTGGTCATCACCGGCGGTGCCGGTGGATTGGGCCTGGCCATGGCCAAAGACTTGGCCGCTCACGGTGCCAAGCTGGCACTGATTGATGTGGATCAGGAGCGCCTCGAGCGCGCCTGCGCCGATATTGGCGATGCCACTGAGGTGCAGGGCTATGCGCTGGATATCACCGACGAAGAAGATGTGACCGCAGGCTTTAAGTACATTCTTGAAGACTTTGGCGCCGTGCATGTGCTGATCAACAACGCCGGTATTCTGCGTGACGGCATGTTGGTGAAAGCCAAAGACGGCGTAATTAGCGATCGCATGTCGCTGGAGCAGTTCCAGTCGGTGATTAACGTTAACCTCACCGGCACCTTCCTGTGCGGCCGTGAAGCGGCCTGCGCCATGATTGAAACCGGTGAGGGCGGGGTGATTGTCAATATCTCCAGCCTGGCGCGTTCCGGCAACATGGGTCAGACCAACTACGCCGCCTCCAAAGCCGGTGTGGCCACCATGGCCGTAGGCTGGGCCAAAGAGCTTGCCCGCCACAATATCCGCGCTGCGGCAGTGGCACCGGGCGTGATTGCCACCGAGATGACCGCCGCCATGAAACCCGAGGCGCTGGAGCGTCTTGAGAAGCTGGTGCCGGTTGGTCGTTTGGGGCAGGCAGAAGAAATCGCCTCCACCGTACGTTTCATCATCGAAAACGATTATGTGAACGGCCGGGTATTCGAAATCGATGGCGGCCTGCGTTTTTAAGCGCCAAGCCGGGGTGAGGCCTTCGCAATGAGGCTGCTCACCTGATGAAAGCCTTCGGCACCTGATGTCCCCGGACGCAGGTGCCGTTATTTTTTGTCATACTTTATTTTCAGCGATAACGTTGACATCAGCTTGGCCAAATTGAACAATGCCGGGTGAAATTCGACGTAGAATCGTCTTGAAAAGCAAGGCGAAAGCGCTTGCACTGGGTCATTGTTCTAGGGCTTAAAGCAGATGTCGAGGTTGGAAAACTACACCAGAAAGATGATGCTCTGGGTAGGTTATGCTGGTGTTGTCGTGATTTACGGCGGTTTTCTTTATCTGCTGCTCAGCGGCAGAGATACCCGGGTGATCCCCTGGTATTTTTTATTGTCGCCCTGGGTGTGCGTGTATTTTGGCCTGAGCGACAAACAGCAAAAAGATGTAGTGGGCTGGTTTCTAACTAAATTCAAACGCTGACCGGCCCGGTGTTTATACTTCGCTAAGCGAAGACTTGGGGGGAAGCACAGACATGAGGCTCAGTACCGGGCAGCGCCTGATGGCGTTTCTGCTGACATGGCTGATTTTGGGCTGCGAGCCGAAGCAAGAGCCGGCTGCGCCTGTCAGTGCTGAATTCGAGCCGGTTGCGGCTCAATATGGTACCTGGGCATCGCCGTTGTTGGCTGCTGACGTCTATGCCAGCTCCGATGAGCTGCTGGAACTCAGAGCCGTTGGTGACCTCATTTATTTCTCCCTGTTTGACGGCAACAGCGGCACCACCACCATTCGGCGGCTGGAAAACGATGGTAAGGTCACCGCGGTAGTGCCCGATGGCTTTGATGTGGGCAGTCGGGTACACGAATACGGTGGCGGCGATTTTCTTGGCATTGGCCAGAGCCTGTTTGCGTCTGCCAAGGGCGATCAACTCTTTTACCGCTTCGCCCCCAATCAGCCACCCCTGGCACTTACCCCCAATGGCACCCGCCATGGCGACTGTATTTCCTACCCCAAGGGGTCGCGCATTATTTGTGTGCGCGAAGATCACCGCAAGCCCGGCACCCCGGTGGCGAGTTTGGTCACCATTAACCTGAACTTTGCCGGAGAAGGCGACACCTTCGTTGAGGGCCATGATTTTATCAGCTCGCCAGCCATCAACAGCGATAACAGTCAGTTGGCCTGGCTTACCTGGGAAAACCCGGCCATGCCATGGGACAACACCCGCCTGTGGCTTGGTGAGCTTGACCGCAAAGGGCGGCTGCACAGCCCCAAAATTGTCGCTGGAACTGAGGGCAACGTAGCCATTACCCAGCCGATGTTCGGCCCCGATGGCCGTTTGTATTTTATTGCCGACTATGACGACTGGTGGAACCTTTACCGCTTGGGAGAGGATGGCAAGCCTGAGCTGCTGCTGAAAAAGGCGGCGGACTTTGCCGGACCTGCCTGGCGTCTCGGTGAGCGCAATTACGCCTTTGAAGTCGACAATAACATCATTGCAAGCTACATCCACAATGGTGAGGCGGGGCTTATCCGCTTGCACCTGGATACCGGCGCCGCCGAAGACATTGCGGTGGACTTCGGTGAAATCAAACAGCTGACCGGTGGCCGTGACGGCGTGTATTTCATTGGCAACAAGGTCACCACTGAGAAGGGCATCTACCGGGTCAGTGGCCGCGGCGTGGAGCTGGTATTTACACCGGAGCTGGCCGCCCTCGATCCAAGGTACATTTCACGGGCGCAAAGCATCAGCTTTGCCACCGGCGACAATATGCGTGCCTGGGGCTACTTTTACTGGCCACGTAATCCATCATTTAAAGGGCTGGTAGACTCACGTCCGCCGCTGTTGGTGAAGCTGCACGGCGGCCCCACTGCCAAGGCGAGCCTTGCTTATCGCAGCGATATTCAATACTGGACCAGCCGCGGCTTTGCGGTGCTGGATTTGAATTACCGCGGCAGCAGTGGCTTTGGCCGCGCTTACCGCCAATCCTTGTATGGAAACTGGGGCAAGGCCGATGTGGACGATGCCATCAATGCCGCCCGCTTTTTGGTGAATAAAGGCTGGGTCGATGGCAGCCGGATGGCAATTACCGGCTCCAGCGCCGGCGGCCTGACCGTGCTTTCGGCACTCGCCTACGACGGCACCTTCAAGGCCGGGGTGAGCCGCGCGGGCATAAGCGATTTGGAGCTGCTTGCCGGAGAAACCCACAAGTTTGAGAAAAACTACCTTGATCAACTGATTGGGCCAATTGCGACCCACAGAGATGTGTACCGTCACCGCTCGCCTATTCATCAGCTCGATCATCTGAACAAGCCATTGCTGCTGTTGCAGGGGCTGCAGGATACTGTGGTGCCGCCCAATCAGACCCTGGACATTCACAAGGCGCTGGTGAAAAACCGGGTGCCGGTGGCGCTTTTGACCTTTGCCGATGAAAACCACAATCATTGGAAAGATGGTAACCTTATCAAGGCATTGGAGTACGAGCTCAGCTTCTATGGCCAGGTATTTGGTTTCAGCCCGGCCGACACCTTACCGGCACTCAATCTGCAAAACCCAGAACCTGTGCCCGTCAGCCCTTAAGCCGCTGTGCATGAAAGAGGCTGTTCATTTACGCTACCGAGCAATCAAGCAGCTGAGATATCAAGAAACGGCTCAGGTGTCGGTGGCAAGTGAGGCCAGAATAGGGCAGTTGCTTTGCTCGCCGCCCTGGCACTGCGAAACCAGTTCACCAAGCTGTTTATGAAGCGCCTGCATACGGCGGATTTTGTCCGCCAGCGTGCTCAGGTGTACTTCCGCCAGCGCTTTCACTTCGCCGGCGGCCCGTGCCGGATTTTGCTGCAGTGCCAGCAGGCTGCGACATTCATCAATGGAGAACCCCATTTCACGGCACTGATGCACAAAGCGCAGGCTCTCCAGCGTGGCCTTGTCATACACCCGATAGCCGTTGTCACCACGGTTGGCCGTTACCAGCCCGATATCGTGGTAATAGCGAATGCTTTTTACGCTTAGCCCTGTGACGCGGGCCACGTCGCCAATTTTCATCTGTTTTCCCTCTTCGGCAACCCATAAAATGTCTGCTGCATTTTTGTGCTTGACTCTCCAGTTACTGGAGACTTTAACCTGAAGCCAACTCGAATTCACCTGCAAACTCAGTTTCGGTTGCAAGTTCGCCTAAGGAGCCTATATGAACAGCGTACATCTCACCGTGCCCGGTATGAAATGTGGCGGCTGCGGCAAAAAAATCACCTCGCTGCTGGCCACAGAAGGCTGGCAAATACACACAGATCCCGCCGGTAAGCGGCTCGATATCAGTGCAGCGTCGGCCATTGATGTGGATGATGTGCTGGCGCGGCTCGAAGCCGGTGGCTATCCCGCAACGCTGATGGATGAACCTTTGGCAGCAGCGCCGCCGGAGTTGGCACCCGATGCCGGTCAAATGGCCTTTGATGCCGATAAGGTGGCAGCCGGGGAGCCTTCGGCTGCGGCTGCAATCACTCACACGGCACTGCGCTTCAGCGTGCCTTCCATGAGCTGCGCCAGTTGTGTGGCCAAGATTGAAGCGGCGCTGCGCTCAGCCGGCGGTGAGGGCCGGGTCGATTTGTCCCGTAAAGTGGTGCGGGTAAAAGGCTTATCCGCCGATGCAGCGCTGGCGGCGCTGAGCGGTGTTGGTTATCCCGGCGAGCTCCTCACCGCACAGCCGAAGCCCGCCAGCGACGATGGACAGCATTTTCGAACCAGACTGTGGCAGGCGGCCGTGGGGCTGGGGCTCGGGGTGCCCTTAATGCTATGGGGACTTTTTGGCGGCGAGATGATGGTGAACGATGCTACCCGCCTTGGCTGGGGACTGGTGGGGCTGATAACAGGTGTTGCTATGCTGCTGACCGGTGCTCACTTCTACCAAGGACTTTGGCGCTCATTAAAGGCCAAAAGTGCCACCATGGACACCCTCATAGCTTTGGGGACTGGCACAGCCTGGCTCTATTCCATGGCCCTGGTGCTGCTGCCACAGGCGTTTCCCGAAGGCAGTCGCCATGTGTATTTCGAAGCGAGCGTGATGATTTTGGGTTTAATAAACCTTGGCCATGCGCTGGAGGCGCGGGCGAGGGGCAAAACCAGCGAGGCGCTGGATAAACTGCTTGGGCTTAAAACTGATGAGGCGCTGCGGCTTGAAAACGGCACTGAGCGCTGGGTCAGGGTGGAAGAGATTGCCCGCAACGACCTGATTCGGGTACGGCCGGGCGACAGGATTGCCCTCGATGGCAAGGTTATCGAAGGTGAGTCGCTGATTGATGAGTCCATGCTATCCGGTGAGCCGCTGCCGGTGGCCAAAACCGCAGGGGAAAGTGTGTTTGCCGGGACGGTAAATGGCAACGGCAGTCTGGTTATTGAAGTGACCGCCGAGGCCGATGACAGTCGATTGTCGAAAATCATCGCGCTGGTGGAAGAGGCGCAAACCTCGAAACTGCCCATAGGCCGGCTTACTGATGCTATTTCGGCGGTATTTGTGCCTGTGGTGGTGGCCATTGCTATTGTTGCCGCGCTGATCTGGTACTTTGTTGGCCCCGCGCCCGCATTGTCACATGCCATGGTGGTGCTCACCACTGTGCTGATTATTGCCTGCCCCTGTGCCCTTGGGCTTGCCACGCCCATGTCGATTATGGTCGGGGTAGGGCGCGCCGCCTCCATGGGGATTTTGGTTAAAAACGGTGAAGCACTTGAGCGGGCCAGCAAGGTCACCACAGTGGTGCTGGATAAAACAGGCACCCTGACGCTGGGTAAACCTGCGGTGCGAAAGATGCTCTGGCTTCAAGGTGATGAAGAGGATACCCGGCATGCAATAGCAAGCCTTGAGCGCCAGAGCAGCCATCCGCTGTCGGAGGCGCTTGCGGCCCTGTCGGATGTGCCTTCGCTTGCGGTGAGCGAATTTCAAAACCTGCCCGGCGAAGGCCTTATGGGTAAGGTCACCGCCACAGATGGCAGCCATGGGTGGCATATCGGTAATCCACGTCTGATGGCGCGCCTTGGCCTGGCATCAGAACTTGAAACGCTTGAGCCGGAACTTGATTCCCTGGCCAAAGAGGCGCTCACCCCTGTGCTGGTGGCTAAAAATCACAAGCTTGTGGCCATACTCGGTGTGGGCGACCCACTCAGAGCCGATGCCAAAACCGCAATGGCGCGCCTTAAAGCCCAGGGCAAGCGCTTGGTGTTGCTGTCAGGGGATAACCGGCACACTGCCGAGGCGGTTGGCCGCGAGGTGGGTATCGATGAAGTGATTGCCGGGGTGATGCCAGATGAAAAGCATCAGCATGTTGCCCGTCTTAAGGCGGCTGGCGAAGTGGTGGCCATGGTGGGGGATGGCATTAATGATGCCCCGGCGCTGGCCGAAGCCGATGTGGGGATTGCCATGGGCACGGGAACCGATGTCGCCATTGAGAGCGCGTCTCTGACCTTGCTGTCACCCAGGCTCGAGGCCCTTGCCGATGCCTTTGCCCTGTCGCGCGCTACCCTTGGCAATATTCGCCAGAACCTCTTTGGTGCCTTTATTTACAATGTGCTGGGCATTCCGGTGGCGGCGGGCGTGCTTTATCCGGCGTTTGGGGTGCTGTTAAGCCCGGTTCTGGCCGGGGCGGCGATGGCGGCCTCATCGCTGACTGTGGTGACCAATGCCAACCGGCTTAAAAGAAAGCCGCTAAAGGATTAAGGACGCTGCGAGTTAAATACAAAGCCGCCCTTGGGCGGCTTTTTTATGCATTATTTGGGATGTAAGGTGAAGCCTTATTGCCCGGCGGCTTTCTCGAGAGCAGCTTTCTCGAGTGCAGTGATGTCACCGTTTTTAATATCCAGCAGATGGGCGCTGATTTTCTCAACCGGCCAGTGCCACCAGGCGATGGCTTCAAGCCGGGCAATGGCCTGTTCATCAAAGCGCATCTTTACGATTTTGGCGGGATTGCCGCCGACAATGGCGTAGGCGGGCACATCTGATGTGACCACAGCGCGGCTTGCGATAATGGCGCCATTGCCCACTTTTACTCCGGGCATAATCAGGGCGTCATAACCAATCCACACATCGTTGCCTATGTCGGTATCGCCTTTAAAGGGCAACTCCCCCGGCTCAGGCGCTGCTTGCTCCCAGCCGTTGCCGAAAATGAAAAACGGGTAGGTACTCACGCCAGCCATGGGGTGATTGGCGCCATTCATAATGAACTTGACCCCACGGGCGATGGCGCAGAATTTACCAATAATCAGTTTGTCGCCAATAAAGGGGAAGTGATACAGCACGTTGCGCTCAAAGTTGGCACTGTCCTCGGGGTCGTCATAATAGCTGTATTCGCCCACCTGAATATTGGGATTGCTGATGGTGTTTTTGATAAAGCACACCTGCGGAAAGCCTTCCATCGGAAACGGGTTATCGGGGCTGGGGCCATGGCCCTGTGTTACCGCGGTTTGCGGCTCGGTGGCCGACGTTGTTGTCATAAACAGTCCTTGTGCTAAGTGGCTTGTGCTAAATGCCTTGTGCTCGCCTTGGTTAACCCAGCGGCAAATAAAGAATGTGCTGTGGCCCGGCGCTGCCGCCCAGATAATGGCTTTCGCTGTCGATAAAGCCATTTTTAAGATAAAGATCCCGCGCCGGGATATTTTTAAGATTGACGGTTAATACCAGGCGGTGGAACTGCGGATAGCGCGTCTGAATAAACTGCGGCAGAGCCTGCATCACCGCTCTGGCAAGGCCTTTACCCTGGTGGCGCACATCAATCAGAAATGCCCTGAAACCTAAATCGCTGGCCTCGGCAAAGGCATGCTCCAGGCTGTATTCCTTATCCAGCAGAAAAAAGCCCACCAGGTGCTCGCCGTTTGTGGCCTCGGATGTGTCCGTCGTGGCAGTGTCAGTTTGATGCCACACCAGCACAGGCACTATGGCGCCACCGGCGATGGCGAGGATTTCCTCCATGGTGCCCACAAAGCGCAATTGCTCCGGGGCCACTTCCAGCGCTTCGGCGAGGGGGCGAGTGGATGCAGTCATCTTTTCCAGCCGGATCATTCGCTTCTCCTTATATGGGCGCCGATTTTTATTTTTTACCCGACTATATTGGCGGCATTTGGCGTGCGGTCGCAAGTCGGTTGATAATTCACGCAGGGGTGTTATAGTACCGCGCTTTATCAGAGGGTAGGCTTATGCTTAGCCCTTGGGATTTTCGCCGCAGGCGCCTGCCTCGGCCTACAGACAAACGGAAACCAGCCCGTGATCACAACCGCCAATATCACCATGCAGTTCGGCGCCAAGCCACTGTTTGAAAACATCTCCGTCAAGTTCGGTGACGGCAACCGCTACGGCCTTATCGGTGCCAATGGTTGCGGTAAATCCACCTTTATGAAGATCCTCGCCGGTGAGCTTGAGCCGTCCGGCGGTAACGTTCATCTGGATCCCAACGAGCGTCTGGGTAAGCTGAATCAGGATCAGTTCGCCTACGAAGAGTTCAGCGTAATCGATACCGTTATCATGGGCCACAAAGAACTGTGGGCCGTGAAGCAGGAACGTGACCGTATCTATTCTTTGCCTGAAATGAGTGAAGAAGACGGCATCAAGGTGGCCGAGCTTGAGATGGAGTTCGCGGAAATGGACGGTTACACCGCCGAAAGCCGCGCCGGTGAACTGCTGTTGGGCGTGGGTATTCCACTTGAGCAACACTTCGGTCCCATGAGCGAAGTCGCGCCCGGCTGGAAACTGCGTGTGCTGCTGGCGCAGGCACTGTTTTCCGATCCGGACGTGCTGCTGCTCGACGAACCAACCAACAACCTGGACATCGACACCATCCGTTGGTTGCAGGACATGCTGAACCAGCGTAACAGCACCATGATCATCATCTCGCACGACCGTTACTTCCTGAACTCTGTGTGTACTCACATGGCGGATCTGGACTACGGTGAGCTGCGGGTGTATCCGGGCAACTACGATGAATATATGACGGCTGCGTCTCAGGCCCGTGAGCGTCTGCTGGCCGACAACGCCAAGAAGAAGGCCCAAATTGCTGAGCTGCAGACCTTCGTGTCGCGCTTCTCGGCCAACGCCTCCAAAGCCAAGCAGGCCACTTCCCGCGCCAAGCAGATTGAGAAAATCAAGCTGGACGAAGTGAAAGCCTCAAGCCGCGTTAACCCCTACATCCGTTTCGAGCAGGAAAAGAAACTGTTCCGTAACGCGCTGGTGGTTGAGAACCTGACCAAGGGTTTCGATGGCGAGCCGCTGTTTAAAAACTTCAACCTGATTGCCGAAGTGGGTGAGCGCATTGCTATCCTGGGTGAGAACGGTGCCGGTAAAACCACCATGGTACGTACCCTCATCCATGAACTGCCACAGGATGAAGGCACTATCCACTGGTCTGAAAATGCCTCTATCGGTTACTACGCCCAGGATCACGCCAGTGACTTTGAAAACGATTTGAACGTATTTGACTGGATGAGCCAATGGAAGAAAGAAGGCGACGACGAGCAGGCCGTTCGCGGTATTCTGGGTCGTATGCTGTTTGGCGCCGACGACATCAAGAAATCAGTCAAGGTGCTGTCCGGTGGTGAGCAGGGTCGTATGTTGTTTGGCAAAATGATCATGCAAAAGCCCAACATCCTGGTGATGGACGAACCCACCAACCACCTGGACATGGAATCCATTGAATCGCTGAACAACGCGCTGGAAATGTACGAAGGCACCCTGTTCTTCGTATCGCACGACCGCGCCTTCGTAAGCTCGCTGGCCAACCGTATTATCGAGATCACCCCAAATGGCGTGACCGATTTCAAAGGCACCTACGATGAGTTCCTGCGCAGCAAAGGTATCGAAAACTAAACTGCCGCTGCCGAAAAAGGCCGACCTAGTGTCGGCTTTTTTTATGGCCAAATCGTCCTTAACGGCAAAGATGAAAACAGCCACATCGGCGCCAGCGGCGACTCCGGGGTTGTGTTGTCAGCAAAAATCCCTTTAACTGGAATGAGTTTTGGATAAAACCACTGGCAAGGCAGCCAAAGGCGCCAAACCTCATCCAGCCCTGAAGGAGAATCCCATGGCGAAAAATCCCGTTTCCTGGTTTGAAATCTATGTGAATGACATTGGCAGGGCCCGCGCATTCTACGAGGCCGTGTTTGGCGTCAGCCTCGAGCAAATCCCCATTCCCGATGAAAATGGTTTTGAAATGTGGTTCTTTCCGTCTGAAATGAGCCAGTACGGCGCCAGTGGTGCACTGGTGCACATGCCGGGATTCGACGCGGGCGGCAACAGTACCCTGGTGTATTTTGCCTGTGACGACTGCGCCGTGGAGGAGTCGCGGGTAGTGGGGGCTGGCGGCCAGGTGCAGCGCGCCAAGATGTCCATCGGCGAATATGGCTTTATCTCCCTTGCCATCGATACCGAGGGCAACATGATAGGCATGCACTCGCTCAAGTAATTCCGCTTTCGGGCTGACCAAGCGTATTGTCAGCCCATCTCCAATCCGTCGAGGGCACGCAAGATGCCCGGGAGCCACAGTCAATGGATCAAGAAGCCACCCATCCGGTGCTGGTGCTGTTTGCCCATCCGGGCCAGACAGGCTCGGAAGTCTGCCTGCCGATGTACCGCGTTGCCTGCGATACCCCAGGTGTCACCTGCGTGGATTTATACGCTGAGTATCCCACCTTCAATATCGATATTCAGGCCGAGCAGCAGCGGCTGCTTAAGCATAAGGTACTGATTTTTCTGTTTCCGCTGTTTTGGTATTCCACCCCATCGCTGCTCAAGGAGTGGCAGGATCTGGTGCTGGAATACAATTTTGCCTATGGCGCCAGGGGCGACAAACTGCACGGCAAACCATTTTTTTGTGCCATCAGTGCCGGTGGCAGCGAAGCATCCTACAGTCCGGATGGTTATAACCATTTTGGTCTCAGAACCTTGCTGTCACCCCTTGAGCAAACCGCCTCGCTCACCGGCATGGCTTATCTGCCGCCGTTTGCGATATTTGGCGCCCGTTCGGCGCTGGAGGAAGGCCGGCTCGAGCCCCACCTGGAGCGCTGGCGCCGGTTGCTTGAAAAACTGGTGGCAGGGGCGCTGCCGGATGAGCAAGCCGCAGCCGCGGGGCTGCTCAATGGCTGGGAGGCTTTGTCATGACAGGCATTTTTTTGCAGGCATTTGTTTACCTGCTCGCCGCCGTGCTGGCGGTGCCCCTGGCCAAGCGATTGGGGCTTGGCTCTGTGCTTGGCTATCTGGTCGCCGGGGTAGCCATTGGGCCGCTGCTGGGGCTGGTTGGGCAAGAAACACAAAGTATTCAGCATTTTGCTGAATTTGGTGTGGTGTTGATGCTGTTTTTGGTGGGCATGGAGCTTGATGCCAAGCAGCTGTGGCAGATGCGTCAACGGCTCTTGGGCCTTGGCGGGCTGCAGGTGCTGCTTACCACCGGAGCGGTGGCGGGGCTTGCGCTGGCGCTCGGTCAGCCATGGCAGATAGCGCTGGCGCTTGGCATGATCCTCGCCATGTCGTCCACCGCCATAGTGCTGCAATCGCTGAATGAAAAGGGACTTGCCAAAACCGAAGGTGGCCGCAGCGATTTCTCGGTGCTGCTGTTTCAGGACATAGCCGTGATCCCAATCCTCGCAATTTTGCCACTGCTGACAATAAGTGCCCCAGTCGCCGAAAGCGGTCATGAGGATATGTCGCTGGTGGCAGGATTGCCGGGCTGGGCCAATGCCCTGGTGGTGCTTGGCGCCATTGCCGCTGTGGTCTTTGGCGGCCGCTTCCTGACCCGGCCGCTTTTTGGTTATGTGGCACGCTCAGGCCTGCGGGAAGTGTTTACCGCCGCGGCACTTATGTTGGTGATTGGCATTGCAGCGCTGATGAGTCTGGTGGGCCTGTCACCGGCCCTTGGCACCTTCCTTGCCGGCGTGGTGCTTGCCAGCAGTGAGTTTCGTCATGAACTTGAGTCCACCATAGAGCCGTTCAAGGGCTTGTTGCTGGGTCTGTTTTTTATCACGGTGGGCGCGGGCATCGATTTTGAGATGCTGCTGTCACAGTTTGCGCTGGTGCTGGGATTAGCCTTTGGGGTGATGCTGATTAAGGCGTTGGTGCTGTTGGTGCTGGCTAAAATCTTTCATCTGTCAGGCTCGGATAAATGGCTGTTTGCGCTGTCGCTGGCCCAGGCGGGTGAGTTTGGTTTTGTGCTGCTTGGCTACAGCCAGCAACAGGGGATTTTTGGCAGCGAGCTTGGGGCGTTGCTGTCGATGGTGGTGGCACTGAGCATGTTTTTAACCCCCGGGCTGTTCATTCTGTTTGAGAAGGTGATTTTGCCAAGGGTCACCCGCAGTGCCAATGAGCGTCAGGCTGACACCATCGATGAGCAGGGGCCGGTGATCATCGCCGGTATCGGCCGTTTCGGCCAGATAGTCAATCGTCTGCTCAGGGCCAATGGCGTGAAAACCGTGGTGCTGGACCGTGAATATGCTCAGGTGGAGCGGCTCAGGGACATTCAGATGAAGAGTTTCTTCGGCGATGTCAGTAACCCTGAGCTGTTACACACCGCAGGCATTGAGTCGGCCAAAATGCTGGTGGTGGCCATTGATGATGTGGAGGGCGCCACCGAGCTTGTGCGCCATGTGCGGCATCATTATCCGCAGGTGGTTATTCTGGCGCGCGCCTTCGACCGGGGCCACACCTACGCCCTGACCGAAGCCGGGGCCGATTGGGTGGTGAGCGAAACCTTCCACTCGGCGCTGAATATGGGCGGTGAGGCGCTGACGCGCCTTGGGTTGCATCCCTTTGTTGCCGAGCAGCGTAAAACCGCCATGGTGGAGCGTGAGAAGGCCCATGCGGGTGAGCTGTACGAAGCCTGGTTTGAGATGCGGGACAACCTTGACCGGCGCGAGCGCTATCTGAACCTGTTTATGAAGCTTGAAGCGGCACTGGTGGAAGATATGGGCAAAGACCGGATGGATGGTCACAGCCGCAGTTTGAGTGGCTGGACGCCACCGCCCAAGGGCTATGAAAAGGTGCTGGCCACCCAGGATGAAGAGCTGCACCACCATCAAAGCCCGCCAGCGGGTTGAGCGCAGAATGAAAAAGCCGGACTCAGTCCGGCTTTTTGCACTCTTGCAGCAGGCGCACAAAAAACTCACTGCCCTTGCGGCGGGCAAAAGCGATATTGCGCTCCGGGATGCTTTCCGGCTCGTTGTAACTTGCCAGGGCTGCCGCCATGCCTTCCTCGCGGATAATATGCAAGGTGGGATAGGGGGCGCGGTTGGTGAAGTTGGCCGGATCGTCCTGCGGCTCGCCGTCGAAGCAATAATCGGGATGGAAGCTCGCCAGCTGATAAGTGCCTTCAAAGCCTTCTTCAACCAACAGGTCTTCGGCAATGCCAAGCAGATCCAGATAGAGGTAAAAACCCTCGAATCCCCGCGGCAGAATAAAGAGACTGGTTTCCACTTCCGGATGGGCATCGAGGAACTGGCATTCATCCAGCAGGGCTTGCAAGACGTGCTCCATGCGGGTCTCTTCACACACCAGATAGCGGATGCTGTTACGCTCCACTTCGCGGCGGGCGAAGGGGCAGATATTGTATTTCATGATCACCTTGGTGACCCAGGCGCGGGTCTCATCGGTGATGGCCTGAATTTCCTGCTGTTCGGACATCTTGGCTGGTCTCTGGGGCTCGGTTTTGCCGGTTGGACGCACATGGTAGAAACCTCGCTGCCAACACGCAAATAAAAAAGCAGCCCAGGGGCTGCTTTTTCACATATTGCTCAGGCTCAGAAAGACCACTTCATGCCCAAATTGACCGTGGTACCCAGTCCCTTGGTGTTGTAACCGGGGAAGGTAAAGGCTTGAGATCGCGCAGAATAATAGTCTTCATTCAACAGGTTCTCGACCCCGAGGCTAAACAGCAACTGATCCATACGATAGCTGGTGGCAAGATTCAGCAGCGAGTAACTGTCTACCGGTCCCTGACTGCCAGTGTACTGGCCGTTGACCGGCTCAAAGCGTTTACGGTCGCCCACATACAGCCAGCTTAACGACAGGCGGGCGTTATCGAAAGCGTCCCAGTCGAGGAAGGCGGCGAATTTCGGCGGCGTGATGGCCTGGCCGTCGAGGTAAATATCCTGATCGGTATCCTTGCCTTCCATCCAGGCGTAGTTGGCGCCGAGCGTCAGCGCGTCGCTGAGGGCATAGCTTGCTGCCAGCTCAAAACCCTTGATTTCCTGGGGTGCGCGTACCGGCTCGTAAATGCCGGTGGCCGGGTTGAGCACGGTACGGGTGCCAAGCTCAGATTTGCTGATAAAGGCCGCCGCCGAGTAACTGAGCTCCTGCCAATCGCCAGAGAAGCCCACTTCGTAGTTATCAATCAAGGCCGCCTGGGACTGGATTTTGGCTAAATCATCCACGGTAGCAGTGCGCAGCAGCAGTCCCAGATCCGACACATCGGCGCCCTGAGAGAAGCTGATAAAGGGGCTGAGCAGCTCACTGCCATTGTATCTCAGGCCAATGTTATAGGTGGTGGCATCAAAATCGACATCGCCGCCGCGCACATCCACCGGCGTGGAGCACTGGGTCTGGCTGCGACAGACACGCAGGGTCTGATAGTCTTCGACCGCAATCGTCATCTGATCCCGGCGCACACCGGCTTTAAGCACCCAGTCGTCGCTGATTAACCACTTGGTTTGCAGATAGAAGGCCAGATTTTGCATGTCCATTTCCGGCACCCACATGCGGCCGTCGACCAGTGGTTGGCTGGAGACATCCTGCAGGTAATCCACGCCGTAGATCAGGTCAAGTTCGCTGCTGGCGAGCTCAAAGCTTGAGTTGAAGTTGGCGCGCAGGCCGCGCTTTTCCGAGCGAATAATCGACTGACCACCATCAAATCCCTGCTCGGGGTTGGCGAGGCTGGCGCTGTAGAAGAACACGTTGTTGATCTTCTGGCCGTAGGCATCGATGGCCAGACGGGTGTTGTCAAACAGCGCCAGATCTTCGTACTTCAGCATCAGGTTGTGGTTACCGTCGGGCCCCTGGGGAACACCTTTGCGGGCCGAGGGATTTTCGGCCTTGATGGCATAAGTTTTCTGACCGCTGTTGACGCTGCCGGTCACATCCACCAAATCGGCATCCTGCTGCGACTCGAAATAGTTGTAGGTAAGCTGCAGTGATTTTTCATCATCAAAATCAAAGCGGAACTTAGTAAACAGGTTTTGTGAAGTGGTTTCTGATAACCCATAAACCAAGCCGGGCACATCGCCTTCTGCGTCGCGCTGCAGGCCGTATTCTTCGCGGCTGGCGCTGACGAGATAACCAAAATCGCCGCTGGCGCCGTCGAGGGCACCTTCGATGCGACTGCCGGCGCTGTCTTCAAATTTGACGGCACTGAAGCGGCTGGACACGCCCAGGGTGCCATTGATGCCACCACCGGCACCGGGCTTTTTGGTGATGTAGTTGATGATACCGCCCGCCGCGCCATTGCCGTAAATCGAGGTGGCGCCCTTGATGACTTCGATACGCTCGATGGCGTTCATGTCAATGGAGCGGATATCCAGCGAGCCATTTCTGAGTGGGGTGGACTGCGGCACACCATCAATCAGAATCAATGCCTTACGGCCGCGCAGAGTTTGCCCTGCGTTGCTTGAGGTGCCGGTGGCAGGCGACATACCGGGTACCCGCACCGCCAGCAGATTTTGCAGCTCCGAGCTGATGCTCATTTCGGTGGCGATAGTTGCGCTGTCCACCAGGGTCACCGAGGAGGGCACTTCATCGAGGCGTTCGGGCACCCGGCTGCCGGTGACTATCATGCGCTCGACAGGCTGGGCGTTGTCAGCGGCTTGAGCTTGGGTTTCGGCAGCGGCAGGGAGCGTCGCGAGGCCCGCCAGTGATGACAAGGCCAGGGCAACAGGGGAGTACTTCATCTCTCATTCCTTCGTTATAAAAATCCTGGGAATGATAATCACTATCAATAATACATTCACATTATTTACAAAGGTTAAAAAATTGTGCCGCAGTTACAGCGGCTTAAAGCAAGTGTGAGCCAGCGCGAAAACCGACCTTTGGCCACTGGTAATCTGCGCTGTTGGGGATTACTCTCACAGGATCGGATACGGGAAATTGACTCCCGGTTTGGTGAATTTAAAGGGATATACCCGCATTCAGGAGGAATTATGTCTTTGAAACGCAAAACATCATCTATTTTCGCCGCAGCCCTGACCCTGTCCATTTCGCTGGTGACCATGCCGGCCATGGCCGCCGAATGGTTCAAGATTGCCGACAAGGTGGTGAACTACAAATCGGAAACCGACGAGGTTACCCCCCAGTTTGGCGAGAAGAACGTTACCCATATCAAGCTGGTGTGTACCCAGGGCACGGTGAATCTGCATAAGATTAGCCTGCACATGTCCGACGGTTCGGTGAAAGTGGTGGATAACCTGGGTGTGCTCAGCAAAGGCCTCGCCAGCCGGGTGATTGGTGTGCCAAAAGGCGATGCCACACTCAAGAAAATCGAGCTGAATTACGACTCTATGGGCAGCCAGGAAATGGCGCTGCTTGGCATGTCGAAAAAGGCCCATGTGGACATCATGGGTAAGAACGACGACAAAGATAAATCCGAGTAAGCCCAGATAGCGTTCCCAAAGCGCTTTTGCTGTAGCCCGGCTCAGCCAAACAGCCCGCCCTTTTCAGGGGCGGGCAGTTGTTTTATGGCATTTGAAAACGTCGCTTTAATTGCCTTTTGAGCGTTTTTTCTCCGCATCGCTTTCTTTCGCATTGTTGTCCTCCGCATAGCTCTCTTCCGCACATCTATTCATAAGTGCATTGTCATAAGTGCATTGTCATAAGTGCGTTTTCATCAGTACAGTCCGCCATTTGCGGTGCCATTCGCGATTCAGTGCGGCCGATTTCCTCTGAGCTTACCTGTGCTGCGACAGCGGCCTGGTGGCAGAGCGAATGACGTCCGCTAAAAATTCCGGTTGATCTTTACAGTTTCTTTACTTAATTTATACAAATGTAAGCGCTTACATTTGGTTTCAGAAGGAAACATCGGCAGTAGGTAGCGCTCACAAAGCTAACTTTATCCATAAAACACAGTGGGTTGGGCTCCGATAATGAAGAAGAATTCTGGAACGACCAAATACCTTTCCTTCGGACTCCTGGTGGCGGCGCTGCAGGGGTGCGGAGGGGACACCAACACAGATACCAAGCTGGATGCGGTCAACCTCGAAGGCCCCGCGACCGGTTGGGAGCTGGTGTGGAGCGACGAGTTTGACGGCAGCAGCATAGATGAGGCCAAGTGGGCGCATGAAGTGGACTGCGCCGGCGGCGGCAACCAGGAGTCGCAGTGCTATACCGCCGATGCGGCAAACTCTTACGTTGCCGACGGCATCTTGAATATCGTGGCGCTCAAAGCGCCGGAAGGCGCCGAAAAGCCCTATACCTCGGCAAGACTCAGCACCAAGGGCAAGGCAGACTTTACCTTTGGCCGCATCGAAATGCGCGCCAAGCTGCCATCGGGGCAGGGTAGCTGGCCGGCGTTTTGGATGCTGCCCAGCGACAATGTCTATGGCATCTGGCCCAGAAGCGGTGAAATCGACATCGTTGAGGCGGTGAATCTCAAGGCCACCGACGCCGATGGCAACAGTGAAGCCCATGTGCACGGCACCCTGCATTATGGCCGCGAATGGCCCAAAAACGAGCAGTCCGGCAAGTCTTATCAGCTGCCTGATGGGGTTAATCCGGCTGATGATTTTCACACCTATGCCATCGAGTGGCAGCAGGGGGAAATCCGCTGGTATGTGGACGATTACCTCTACGCGACCCAGCGCCGCTCGGAGCTCAGATACAACGCCAAGGGCGAAGCCGTGGGTCTGGCCTACAAGGGCTGGTTTACCGAGTATTACGATCAGTCCAGCGGTGAGCTGGCACTGAGCTGGTCTGATGCGCCCTTCGATGAAAAATTCCACCTTATTGTGAATTTTGCCGTGGGCGGCAACTGGCCTGTGTCGGTGAACGAAACCGGAATTGATGACAGCGCCTTTAGCGAAACCAATAAGTACCAGATTGATTTTGTGCGGGTTTACCAATGCGCCTCCAACCCGGATACCGGCAAGGGCTGCGAAACCGTGCGCCCGGGCTACGACAATCCAGACGATGCGCTGGTGGAAGGTAAGGCGCCAGCACCTGTGCCTCCTTCTGATGGCACGCCAAAAGATTTGCTGATTTTTGACAGCACCCCCAACCCCAACTGGCCGGCCTGGGATTGCTGTGGCGGCTCGACCCCAAGCCTGGTAGACGATGCCGACAAGGGCGCCGTATATCGTTTTGTGGTTGGTGAAAGCCCCACGGTTAACGGCTTTATCAGCCGCTCGGCCTTTATTACCGACGCTGCAGGTGTGCCAAGCCCCTTCGATGCGGCGCCCATTGAGGCCACAGGGGTGTTCAGCTTTGCCATGAAGGTGGTGAGCGCACCGGCAGACACCAACTCGACCTGGATGATGAAGGTTGAAAGCAACGAGGGCGCGACTGCAGTTGAACTGCCACTGACGGCAAGCAGTGAAGGCGTTGCGCCTGCCGTGGGCCAGTGGCAAACCTTTAGCTTCCCGCTGTCTGAACTTGCGGCAAAAGGCCTTGATTTGTCAGCCATCGACGTGGTGATGGTGTTCCCGGCATGGGGCAGCGGTAATGGCGCCGAATACCTGCTCGATGAGGTCAAAATTGCCCGCACCGACGTCAGCCTGCCATCACTTACTGTGTTTACCGATAACGAAAACCCCGACTGGCCGCTGTGGGACTGCTGCGGCGGTTCTACCCCTCAGGTGGTGTCCGACGACGCCGAGCACGGCATTGTGTCCGAGTTCAGCATTGGCGCCAGCCCTACAGTGATGGGCTTTATTAATCGCACTGAGCTTGGCGGAGGCGGCAATCCCTTCGATGCATCGTCTCTGTATGAAAACGGCGTGGTGCAGTTTGATTTGAAAGTGGTGAGCGCCCCCAATGTGGCCGATGCGCCCTGGCTGTTCAAAGTCGAGTCTGACAATGCCGCCAGCGCAGTGGAACTGCCATTGACCAGCAGCATTGAAGGGGTTGCGCCGGGTGCCGAATGGCAAACCTTCAGTTTTCGTTTATCGGCGCTTGCCGATGCCGGGCTGGATTTGAGTGCCATTGACGTGCTGATGGTGTTTCCTGCCTGGGGACAGGGTGAAGGGGCTGTGTATCGCATCGATAACGTGAAAATCCATCAGCCGGGTTCGGCCGGTGCCATGAATGCGCTGACCCTGTTTGCCGATGATGTGGCCGATGCCTGGTCCATCTGGGATTGCTGCGGCGGCTCAACTCCTACAGTGGAAGCCGACGATGCTGCCCATGGCGCCGTGGCCGAGTACGTGATTGGCTCGCAGCCAACCGTGGTGGGCTTCTTTGCCGATGATGGTGTTTATTACGATGCGGCGGCAGCTGTGGCAACTGGCGTGGTGCGCTTTGAGATGAAGCTGGTGTCGGCGCCGAGCGACCCAACGTCGGTGTGGAAATTCAAGATTGAGTCCGGTGATGCCGCCACGGCGGTGGAGCTTAATCTCAGCGACAGTCAGGAAGGCGTGGCGCCTGTGGTGGGCCAGTGGCAGACCTACACCTTCCCGCTGCAAACCCTGGCGGATGCGGGGCTGGATGCCAGTGCCATCGATGTGGTGATGGTGTTCCCGGCCTGGGGCACAGGTAACGGCGCTGTATTTCGGCTCGACAATGCGCTGATAGGCACTCCTTAAGGAGAGCTATCTCCTCCGTCCATCAATGGGTTAAGCCAGTCGGGCTGCGGTTGCGCCCGGCAAGGCCACAGCGAAAAGAATACGAGGCAATTATGTTAGAGACGAAATTCAAGCGTAACCGGTTGTCCGCCGTGCTGGCAGCCGTTCTCGGCGTGGGCGCCATGCCACTAGCCCTGGCCGCAGACGAGGCCAATGAGCTGCAGGCTGGCGACGATAACGCCGGCGAAGCTGTTATCGAAGTGATTGAAATCCGTGGTATTAAGGGCAGTCTGTATCGCTCTATGGATTTAAAACGTGGCGCCAATGGCGTTGTGGATGCCATTTCTGCCGAGGAGCTGGGGAAATTCCCCGACACCAACCTGGCCGAGTCGCTGCAAAGGATCACCGGGGTAACAGTCAGCCGTGCCAACGGTGAGGGCAGCCAGATCACGGTGCGCGGCTTTGGGCCCGAATACAACCTTATCACCTTGAATGGCCGCCAGATGCCGGGCACGGGTTATACCCGTTCTTACAATCTTGAGAATCTGTCATCCGAAGGCGTGAAAACCCTGGAAGTGGTCAAGACCGCCCGGGCCGATACCCCAACCGGTGGCCTTGGTGCCACGGTCAATATCATCACCCACAAGCCGCTGGATAACCCGGGGCAATCCTTCAGCTTCTCAGGCAAAGGCATTTATGACGAGTCCAACGAGCTTGGCGATGATGTAACGCCGGAGCTTGCGGCCATTTACAGCAATACCTTTATGGACGATCGTTTCGGCTTTATGGTGTCTGTGTCCCATCAGGAGCGGGATTTTCGCCAGCAAACCGCCAACAGTCAGGGCTGGATTGCCCAGACCGACAACAGCCGCCTGCCGGTACTGGCGGCTGACAAGGGCATAGACGGCCGTGAAACCGATGCCGATGGCAACCCAATCGCCCGCTTTCGCGATGCCGAGGGCAACGAGGTGGCGCCGTTTTTCTTCCCGCGGGATATGAACTTCAGCCTCAACGACGTGGAGCGTGAGCGCACCAACGGCATGGTCACGCTGCAGTTTGTGGCGGCGGATAACCTGATTTTGACCGCTGATTATGTGGCTACCAGAGCGCTGACTGCCTCCGATGGCTTTGGCTGGGGGATCTGGAACTCTTCCACCGACGGCGCCCCCGTGATTGGCTATGAGCTGGATGCCAACGGCACCGCGCTGTATTCCGATATCCGCGGCGGCGATGGCTCCTTTACTGCAAACCGCAGTACCACCGAGGTCAATGCCGAGTCCGTTGGCCTGAATATCGATTGGAGCCCCAACGAAGCCTGGCGCTTCACGCTGGACTATCACAACTCCTCAAATGAAATCGATAACGGTGCCGATACCGGCCTGGGCAGTGCAGGTCAGGTGATCCTGGGCTCAGATAAGCTCATCTCCAAAGTCTATGACTATCGCTCAGGCGAGGTGCCCCGTTTCCTTATCAACTGGAACAATGGCAGCAATCAACTGGATGCGGGCGATATCGACTCCAACTTCAGCCAGTTTATTCACTCCCCTGGCAAGAGCGAAATTGAGCAGCTGCAGTTCAACAGCAACTGGTATCCCGAGTTCAGCGAGCATCTGGTGAAGGTGGATTTTGGCGCGGCCTACACCAAGCAGACCATGTCGGGCACCTCTGCCTGGAGCGGTTTGCGTGGTGGTCCTGGTTTTAATCCGTCCTACGCCGAAATCTTCCCCGATGCCATGTTTGTGCTTGAGGATGCCACCGGGCTGTTGGATGCCCTTGGCGGTGGCGGCAGTGAGCTTGCGCCAAATTATTACTACAGCTTCAATTTCGATGAAGCGGTGGCGAGGCAACTTGCGTTTATCACCCCCGAGGTGGCCGGCGATAATTATTACTCTATCGACCCATACTTTGATGGCATCGACAGTGCCAGTCTGGTGGAAGAAAAGACCCTGGCGCTGTATCTCACCACCCAGTGGGGCTTCGATATTGGCAATGTGCCAGTGAATGTGAATGTTGGCCTCAGGTATGAGCAGACAGATGCCTCCAGTACCGTCAAGCAGCGGGTGGAGAGTCAGGTGGTGTGGGCCAGCCCCACCGAGTGGATTATGCAATACGCCCCCGGCGGCGATGATAACTACTTCACCCAGGGCGGCGACTACGATGTATGGCTGCCGATGCTGGATATCAGCGCCGAGCCGCTGGAGGATGTGGTGGTGCGCTTCTCCGCCGGTAAGACCATCGCCAGGCCGCTGCTTGGCGACATGGTTGCCGGCAGAAGCTTAAGTGGCAGCCCAAAAATCGGTGCCCGCCGTGGCGGTTTGGGGAACCCAGGGCTGTTACCGCTGGAGTCGGTGAACCTGGATCTGTCGCTTGAATATTACTATGGCGATGCCAGCTACGCGGCCATAGGTTTGTTCCACAAAGACGTGGACAACTTTGTTTCCCGCTCCACCACTCAGCTCACCATCGAGGGGCTGCATGATGTCTACAACAGCCCACGTTATCAGGAGGCCATCAGCCAGCTTGAGGCCGAAGGCACGCCTGTGAGCGAAAACAGCATATTCGCCCAGATGATTGCCAACGGCCATGGCAATGCCGATGGTCAGATAGTGCCGCTGGCGAGCGATCCGCTAATCGTGTGGGACATCACCAGCCCCATCAACAGCGACAGTAAGTCGGTACAGGGGATTGAGCTTGCGCTGCAGCAAGTGTTTGGTGAATCAGGCTTTGGGGTCGGCGTTAACGGCACCTTCGTCGATGGCGATGTGGAATTTGACCCTTACAGTCTGGCGCAGCAGCAACCGCTGGAAGGCCTCGGCGATTCCGCCAACTTCCAGGCCTTCTATGAAAAAGACGGTCTGTCGGTGAAGCTCACTTACGCCTGGCGCGACAGCTACCTGATTGGGGTGGGGCAGTCCCAGGGCTCGGCCGATGCGCCGCCGCAGTATGCCAAGGCCTTTGGCCAACTGGACGCCAGCATCAACTACGATGTGAACGACTACCTGACGGTGTTCTTTGAGGGCATTAACCTCAACAACGAAACCGAGCAGGGCTACGGCCGCTTTGAAGAGCAGTTCCTGTTTGCCCGTCAGTATGGCAGTCGATACGCCCTGGGGGCGAGGGTGCGGTTCTGACCCAAAAGCCGATTGGCAATAAAAAAACGCCGGGCATTGCCCGGCGTTTTTTTATTGCTGACTCAAGATTTCAGCTCAGCACTCGAGGTTTCAGCTCAGCACTCGAGGCTGACTTCGTAACCTGTGTATTTGCGGATATTGATAACGCCGCTATCAAAAATCAGGTATTGGCCCTTGATGCCGGTCAGTACCGCATCAATCAGTGGCTCTTTGTCGAGGTTGAAGGATTTAACCTTGGTCGGAAACTCATTAATTGGGAAATCAATGGCTTGTGCTTCAGTGCCCAGCAGCTGCACCGCATCCTGACCATACTCGGCGCGGATAGCCTCGATAACCGGCGCCACTTCAGCGAGTAAGCGCGACGCCTCGGCAGCCAAATCCATTGGCGCATTGTTGCCCTTCAGCATCGCCTGCCAGTGGGTTTTGTCGGCTACGTGTTTGGCGATTTCCACTTCAATCAGGCCGGAAATCTTACGGCTGGCCACTTTCAGGATTGGCAGACCCTGGGTGGCACCCTGATCTATCCAGCGGGTGGGAATTTGGGTGTGGCGGGTGATACCCACCTTTAGCCCCGAGGTGTTGGACAGATACACAAAATGGGGCACAAAGCAGTGGCTGTCGCCCCATTCAGGCTCGCGGCAGGTGCCCTGATCGTAGTGGCAGGTCTCGGGCTTTAAGATGCACATATCGCAGCTGGCAAGCTTTTGCATGCACACATAGCAGTGGCCTTCCGAGTAGCTCTTTTTGGTCTTTTTACCGCAGTTGCAGCAGTAGATATTGCCGGAATAGATAAGCTTAAGCGGTTTACCAATCAATGGGTTAAGGGCGATTTCTGCATCGCCTACCGGCAAGCGGTAACTGGCCAGGCCCTGCTCATCGAGCCCGGTGCGCATTTTTCTCAATGTTCCTTGCATGACACTCTCAATTGCAATGGAGCCGTCCGCGGTGGCGTTGGCTCTTTCTGATTTTGCCCAGAGTGTACCAGCCTTGGCGGCGAAGATAAAAAAAGCCGCGGCAGATGCCGCGGCAAAGACCTCACCCGTGGGCCGCTACCTTGCGGTGTTGGCCCGGGGTTTTCCCACTTCAGTACACAAAGTTAGAAGCTGTAACGTGCGCCAATGGAGTAACGGGCGGCGTTCTGCTGCGCCAGCAGCATTTGCTCTTCGTAACGGCCGTAGACGCGTTTTTCCTGCTCAAGCACGTTGATGCCTTCGGCGAAGATGGACAGGTTGTCGGTGAGCTGGTAGCTCACGCTGACGTCCAGCTGGCCATAGGCTTCGGTGAACTGAGGCGCAGGACCACCGGCTTCTGCCTGACCCATGCCAGACAGGAAGGTGTCACGCCAGTTGTATGCCAGACGCGCCTGCAAACCTTCTTTTTCATAGAACACCGACAGGTTGGCCGAGTCAGACAGGCCGGGCAGGGCGAACTGCTCGTCCACGCGCTCCACGTCATACTCGGTGTCACCGTCTACCAGGGTGTAGTTGGCGGCGAAACCAAAGCCTGTGTCCCAAAACCAGTGCTGCCAGGCCAGCTCAAAGCCGTTGATGTTCAGATCTTCAACGTTGTTGGGCTTGCTGATTTTCCAGTCGGCCACCGGATCGGCGCCTGACTGAGGCACGCGGCCGTCGGCATTGCCATAACCGTTGTCAATCAACCATTGGAACACGGCTTCATCACTTGGGGTTTCGTTGTTGGCAATCAGCTCGGCGCGGGCCTGCTCGGCCGCAGGGCCAACATAAGGGTCACGCAGGTGATCGTATTTCACGGTTTCGATGGTGTTCATCAAGAAGTTTTCCACTTCCTTGTTGAAGTAACCCACAGACACGTAGCTGGCGTCGTCGTAGTAGTATTCCAGCGACAGATCGATGTTGTTGGAGCTGAACGGCTTCAGCGATGGGTTACCGGCGAAACCGGTACGGGAGCCGACTTTTGGAATGGGGGTCAGTGCGGTGGTGGCGCGCATTGAACCCAGGGTCGGACGGGTGATGGTGCGGCTGTAACTGAAGCGCGCAATCAGGTTGTCGACCATTTCCAGGTTGATGTCGAGGTTTGGCAAAAACTCTTTATAGTCATGGGTTTCATGGCTGTAGGAGAAGTCATCGGCATAGACGGTTTGCCACTCGGTGGGGTTGAGCCATACCAGCTGCTGCGCTTCTTTTTGCATGGAACTGGCGGTGACATCGGTTTGCTCGTAGCGTAGACCGGCAACGATATTCAAAGGCATGTTATTGAATTCGCTGTCAATGTTCACCTGAACATAGGCGGCAGTGGTGTCTTCTTTGATCAGGTGGTCATCCTGCCAGGGGGCTGACACGTATTCCACATCATACAGGGCTTCGGCCTTGTCCATGGCGGCCTGCTGATCGTAGCTGTAGTAGTAGGGGATCAGCATATCGCTGCCGCCGCCACTGAAATCAGACAGGAAGTCTGAGCCCAGGCCGACATAGCTTACATCATCCTTCCACAGCCCCATGTTGCCGTACCAACCGGCGCTGATCGGGCCTGTGTAAGAGCCCTGGGCATGGGTTTCCATGGAGGTGAAAGACACGCCGAAATCGATGGATGACAGCGCATCGTTGTTTTCATTCACCCAATGGCCATCGAACTGATACTGATTGACGTCAGTTTCGTTGCGGCCGGCGCGCACCCCGGCAAACAGTGACGCATAGTGCTCGGGCAGCAGGTGCGGCTCACCGTTGGGGTTAAGGCTGGCATAGTTGGCGCCAAGCAGCGGGATCTCGGTGCCGGTGGCGTCATAGGTCTTGTCAGCCACATTCAGGGCGCCAAGGATGAAAAAGATATTGTCGGCGCTGTTGCCCAGGGTGCCTTCGGCGCTGGCGTTGGAGTCATGGGCATCGAAGCTCAGCTGCAGATTGTCTGTGGCTTGCCATTCGATGTTGAAACCCAGCGACTTATTGATGTTGTCCGAGGCGTTCTGGTGCATGGTGCTTGAATAGTCGCCGCCCACTTCGGTCACATAATCGAAGGTGCCGTTTTCATTGATATGGGCATAGGTGGCGTTACCTGGACCCGAGAACCACAGGCCCCAGGTATCTGTGTTGGACACGTCAGACAGCTTGGAATAGGTGTAATCCAGGGTCATTTCCACCGCATCGGATGGCGCGTACTGGAACACCAGCTGGGCGTTGGTACGCTCACGCTCGGTATCCTGACTGGCAAAGCCGATGTTACGGGCATAGAAGGTGTTGCCGTAGGGATTTTTGTTCTCGTTGATGACTTCGGCATTGGGGTTCAGCTCACCATCGATGTTCTGGCGCCAACCATCTATGGTGGCCTTTTTGGTGTTGCTGTCACGTTTCTGATACGAGGCCGATAGCCCCAGGCCCAGAGAGTCATCCAGGAAGGTGTTGCTGAAAATACCGGAAATTTCCGGGGTGATGGAGCTGCCATCTTCCACGCTGGTATCGTGATGGGCTTTCACGCCAATGCTGGCCACCAGATCGCGGGTATCGAAGGGGCGGGCGGTGCGGATATTGATGGTAGAGCCAATGCCACCTGAGCTGATATCAGCCTTGCCGGTTTTGTAGATTTCCACGCCGCTGACGGCGTCGGATGCCAGATTGGCAAATTCGAATGAGCGGGTTGACTCGCCGGCCACCTGGGCGGTGGGCATGGTGCGGTTGTTGAGCAGCACCAGGTTAAAGTCGGGGCCAAAGCCACGCACTGTTACCTTGCTGCCTTCGCCGTTGACACGGTCGATGGACACGCCGGTGATCCGCTGCAGCGACTCTGCCAGGTTAGTGTCGGGGAACTTACCTATGTCTTCGGCGGAAATGGCATCAACCACACCGGCGGATTGGCGCTTGAGTTCCATGGCCTTGGCCTGTGAACCGCGCACCCCGGTGACCTGGATAACTTCGATATCGCCTTCAGCCGCAGGGGCTTCTTCGGCAATGGCGGGTAGGGCAGACAGCAAGCCCAGCACCAGGGATACCCCGGTCGCCAGCTTTGATTTTTTGAATTCTAATTGTCGCATCAGGTTCCTCTCCCAGAGACCCGTGGCCGCAGTGCAGCCCGGGACGCTATTGTTGTAAAGCTTACAGGTTTGCATACCACTTCGCCTGCAAGTGTAAATGTAAGCGCTTACATAAATTATGATGCCGATATTTTTATGTCAACCACTCTCAGTTGAATTGTTGAAAAAATGTTTATTTACCGCGGTGAGATGATTCAGGGGAACATGGCGCAGGTGTTTGTAATTATTTTGTTTTTTTAATACATCAGGCGAGCACCTTGGCTCGCCTGAAAAATTGAAAGCGCTTTCATTCGTTGTCTAATTGGCGCTCGGGGGCTGCACCGATTCACGCACAACCAGCTCGGGTTCAAAGCGATGGTGAAAGCTGACCTCGCGGTTATCGTACACCTCTTTTAATACCCAATTGGCGGCCATGCGGCCCATGTCCTGGATGGGGTTACATACAGTGGTGAGCTTGGGCGAGATATAGCGGGGGAAGGGTATGTTATCGAAGCCAACAAAGGAGATATCCTCAGGCACCCGCAGGCCTCGCTCGAGGCACAGCGCGATGGCACCGGAGGCCATCTGATCGTTGGCACAGACCACGGCGCTGAAGGGGACGCCGCGCTCGAGCAGCGCCGCCATACCTTCAAAGCCGCCTTCTTCACGGAAATCCCCTTCGAAGAACAGGGCGTCATCGAACTCAAGCCCCTTTTCTGCCAGCGCTTGTTTATGGCCTTCGAGGCGCTCTCTGGCATCGAGTTTAAACAGCGGTCCGGAAATGTAAGCAATGCGGCTGTGGCCGTGGGCGAGCACGTGACGGCTGGCCAGCAAGCCTCCCTGCAGGTTGTTCAGATGGACACAGCGCTCTTCAATGCCGTCCACATGACGGTTAATCAGCACCACCGGGGTTTTGCCGCTGCACAGCTCCTGCAAATATTCATTGGAGAGGATTTCGGCATCCACAATCAGGGCATCACAGCCACGGGAGAGCAGAAACTCCACCGCCTCTTTTTCCTGGGCGGCGTCGCTGTGGCCGGCGGCAATGATCACGTGCTTATTGGCCGCGCGCAGCGCCGACTCCACTTCCCGCATCATGGGGCCGTAAAACGGACCATCGAGCTGGGACACCAACACCCCAACGCTGTTGGAGCGATTGGATGCCAGAGACTGGGCGATGGTGTTGGGGCGGTAGTCCAGCTGCGCCATGGCATCGTGGACTTTTTGGCGGGTCTTTTCGCTGACTTTGCCGGTGTTGTTGACTACCCGGGAGACGGTCGCCAGCGACACGCCTGCCAGGAAGGAAACGTCATAAATTGTGGCCATAAGAGCTGGCTTTCCTTGAACTGCTATGTGCCTGAATGCTTTTGTTCCAGCGCCACACTGATTTGCGCAACGCGTTGACTGTCCAGTGTATAGTGTCGCATGACAAAGGCAACCGCGATTGAAGCGAGCGCCGGATACAGGGTAAAACACAGCACCATGCCATCAAGGGTTTGCTGACTCTGACTGGCATCGGCCTGATAGCCGTAGGCGGCCAGCAGCCAACCGGCGAGGGCGCCGCCAATGGCAAGGCCAAGCTTGATAAAGAAAATCACCGACGAGTACACCAGGCCCGTGGTGCGCACGCCGGTTTTGTACTGGCCGTAATCCACAGTATCCGCCATCTTGGCCCACAGCAGCGGGGTGCCCATGTTGATGGTGAAGTTCCAGGCGATATAGAGCACAAGTGCCAGCAGATATTGCTCGCCGGGCACAAACCAGGCCAGCAGGCACAGCGCGGCCGCTATCAGTTGCAGGCGGATATAGGCCTTCACCTTACAGACTTTGTCGGCCAGTTTCTTGGCAAGCCCAACCCCAAAAATATTGCCTATCACGCCGCTGGTGACGAACAGGCTTATCATGTCCTCACGGCCAAGCACGTACTTGACGTAATAGATGGCGAGGGTGGATTTAAGCACAAGCCCGGTCAGCAAAAAGATGGCCGCCGCCGACAGCACCCGCCATTGATCGTTTGCCCACAGCGCCTTGACTGCTGCCTTGATATTGCCGCTGCTGTCATCGGTGCTGAAATCCCGCTCTTTGGTGCCAATAAAACACAGTAAAAACATTACTGTGCCTAAGATACTCATGGCAAGAATGGTGAGCTGATAGCCCTTGGCTTTATCGCCCTGACCGAAAAAATCCACCAAAGGCAAGGTGAGCGCGCTCACCATCAGACCGCCAAGCATGGCAAACACAAAACGATACGACTGTACTGAAACCCGCTCGGCCGGATTGGTGGTCAGCGCGGCGCCGAGCGCACAATAAGGGATATTGATGGCGGTATACGCCAGCATCAGCAGGGCATAGGTGATGAGTGCGTAGATTTCCTTGCCGCTTTCGGTCAAATCCGGGGTGGTAAACGCCAGCACACTGATGGCACCAAAGGGAAAGGCAAACCACAGCAGGTAGGGGCGGTAGCGACCCCAACGGCTGTTGGTGCGATCGGCAAGGTAGCCCATCAGCGGGTCGGTCACCGCATCCATAATGCGCACCGCCAAAAACATGGTGCCGACAAAGGCGGCGGAGATCCCAAAGATGTCGGTATAGAAAAACGTCAGAAACAGCATGACGGTTTGGAACACTATGTTGCTGGCAGTATCGCCAAGCCCGTAGGCAATTTTTTCTCTGACGCTCAACATGGCGACCTCCTTTATTATTTTTGGCTCAGCGCGCGCCTGTGTGCAAGCATTCCCTGATAGGCTTTGGCGCTGGATTTGAGGGTGCGCTCCTGGGTGTCGTAATCCACATACACCAGGCCGAATCGTTTGCGGTAGCCTTCTGCCCACTCGAAGTTATCCATCAAACTCCAGGCAAAATAGCCTTTTACATCAACCCCATCTTCTATTGCCCTGTGCACGGCCAACAGGTGTGATTGCAAATAATCGAGCCGCATCGGGTCGTGTACTTCGCCGTTAAGCGGCACATCGTCTTCGGCGGCGCCATTTTCGGTGATGTAAATGGGGGGCAGTTTGAACGAGCGCGACAGATCTTTCAGCAAGTCGGTAAAGGCGCCTGGGCAAATTTCCCAGTCCATGGCGGTGCGGGGCACATTGCATACCCGCACATCTTCAAAACCCAGATCGCCGCCTGCCTGATAGACGTTGCGGGTATAGTAGTTAATGCCAAGGTAGTCCATGGCGGTTTGAATGATGTCCATGTCTCCGGGCAGCACCGGCGGCTTTTTCTCGGGTTCGAGTGCATCAATGATGTCAGGATAGCGACCTTCCATCAGCGGCATCAGATACCACAGATTGTGATATTCATGGGCAAGACGGGCCGCCTTCCGGTCAGCTTCGTTGTCGCCAAAGGCATAGGCGGGACTGAAGTTCAGCACTATGCCCGCTTTGGCGTGGGGGGCAAAGCGGCGGATTTCGGCCATGGCCAGACCGTGGGCCAGCAGCAGATGGTGCGCCGCGGCCCGGCCCGCTTTGCGGCTTTGTTGGCCGGGGGCATGCACGCCCGCCTCGTAACCCAGAAAGGCGCTGCAAAAAGGCTCATTCAGGGTCGAGTAGGCGTAAACCCGCTCTCCCAGAGCCTGCACCACCGCACGGGTGTACTGGGCAAAGGCGAGGGCGGTGTCACGGTTCAGCCAGCCGCCTTTATCTTCAAGATGCTGCGGCAAGTCCCAGTGATACAGGGTTACAAACACCTTGATATTGCGAAGGGTAAGCTCATCGAGCAGGGCTTTGTAAAAATCCATGCCTTCACGGTTGACGCTGCCGTCTTTGTGCAGCACCCGCCCCCAGGAGATGGACAATCGATAGGCATCCACACCGAGTGAGTCAATCAGCCCCACATCTTCCCGCCAGCGGTTTACGTGATCGCAGGCTACCTTGCCATCGGAGCCATCGGCAATCTTGCCGGGGGTGGCGCAAAAGGTATCCCAAATGCAAGGCAGCCGATGGCGAATATCGCCCTCAATCTGGAAAGACGCGGTAGCCACCCCAAATAAAAAGTCTTGCTGCATCATGGCGGAATCACCCGGCAGGGTGAAAGGCAGTATTTGTGTCATTGTTATCCTGTTCCTGAAACCGACCCCAGCCCCGGCGCTATTGCCTGTATTTATGCCCATGGCGCTCATCATTCCGTGGGCAAAATAGGTTGACAAGGGTTAACGCAGTGTTAAAAATGAAAGCGCTTACATTAATCTAGTGGCAGAACTGTCAAAGGTCAATCACCAATGCGGTCAGCACTGCCAAACGCAAGAATTTTAAGGGGAGAGAAGATGGCAACTGCACCCAGTCCAAGCGTTGCAGCTACCCAGGTCAGCGATGGAGCGGGTAACTTCCGTTTCGCGCTGGCCTCGCTTACCACACTGTTCTTTATGTGGGGCTTTATTACCTGCCTGAACGACATTCTTATTCCGCATTTAAAGGCGGTATTTAACTTAAATTACGCCCAGGCGATGCTTATCCAGTTTTGCTTCTTTGGCGCCTACTTTTTGGTGTCGGTGCCTGCCGGGGCGCTGGTCAAGCGGGTGGGTTACCAAAAAGGCATTGTTGTGGGGCTGCTGACCGCCGCCCTTGGCTGCGGTCTTTTCTACCCGGCGGCGGTGTCGGCCACCTATGGCGTGTTTCTGGGGGCGCTGTTTGTGCTTGCCAGCGGCATTACCGTGCTGCAGGTGGCGGCAAACCCCTATGTCACCGCCCTTGGGCCGGTGGGAACCGCATCAAGCCGCTTAACCCTGACCCAGGCCTTTAACTCGCTTGGCACCACTATCGCACCCGCCTTTGGCTCAGTGCTGATTTTGTCGGTAGCCGCAGGCGCCTCCGCTCAGGCAGAAGCCGAAGCGGTCAAGCTGCCATATCTGCTGCTGTGCGGCATGCTGGTGGTACTGGCGCTGGTGTTTGCACTGCTGAAGCTGCCCCATATTCAGGGCCAGGAGGATGAAACCCTGGAGGGTGACGCAACAAAACCGGTCTCGGCGTTAAGCCATCGTCATCTGCTGCTGGGCGCCATCGGGATTTTTGTCTACGTGGGCGGCGAAGTGGCCATTGGCAGTCTGCTGGTGAACTTCCTCGGTCAGCCCCATGTGGCGGCGATGGAAGAAGCACAGGCGGCGCACTACATTGCCTTTTACTGGGGCGGCGCCATGGTAGGCCGCTTTATCGGCGCGGCGGTAATGCAAAAGGTGCCAGCGGGTAAAGTGCTGGGATTCAATGCCTTTATGGCCGCGCTGCTGGTGGTGGTCGCCGTGATGAGTGAAGGCGCCGTGGCCATGTGGGCGATTCTGGCGGTGGGGCTGTTTAACTCCATTATGTTCCCGACTATTTTCAGTCTGGCGCTGAAAAACCTTGGCCCGGCAACGGCTCAGGGCAGCGGTATCCTGTGTCTGGCCATCGTCGGCGGCGCCATAGTGCCACTGGCGCAAGGGCTGATTGCCGATGCGGCGGGGCTGTCGGTGTCTTTCCTGCTGCCGGTGCTGTGCTATGCCTATATCCTGTTTTATGGCCTTAAGGGTTCAACGCCGACGGGGGAGCAAGCATGAGACTCAGGCTTTCCCGAACGGCAGCCGTGATTGGCAGTGTGCTTGGACTCACAGTCGCTGCAGCCTCGACAACGGCAATAAGCGCAACAAGTACAGTTGCCACCGGCACTGAATCGCTGCATAGCAAAACCAGCCTCGACCTTTGGCCACAAGGAGTGTACCGCGTACCTGTGGATGCGGCGCTGGAAGCCAGAGTGGGTACGCTGCTGGCGCAGATGAGCCTTGAGCAAAAAGTCGCGCAAATCATCCAGCCGGAAATCCGTGACTTCAGCGTAGAAGATATGCGCCGGGTGGGATTCGGCTCCTTTTTGAATGGCGGCGGCTCCTTTCCCGGTAATAACAGTCAGGCCCGGGCATCGGATTGGGTGACCCTTGCCGATGCTATGTACGAAGCGGCGATGGATGCAAGTCTCGATGGCGCTGCCATTCCGCCCTTTTGGGGCACAGACGCGGTGCATGGCCACGGCAACGTGTTTGGCGCGACCCTGTTTCCCCACAATATTGGTTTGGGTGCAACCCAAAATCCGGGGCTGATTAAAGCGATCGCGGCGACCACCGCCAGGGAAGTGCGTGCCACCGGCATCGACTGGGTGTTTGCACCCACGGTCGCTCTGGTTGATAACCTGCGATGGGGCCGCAGTTACGAAGGCTACGCCCGCGATCCACAGCTGATTGAGCGCTACGCCCGCGCCTTTGTGGCCGGGATGCAGGGCGAGGGTGATAGCTGGCTCGATGGCGCTCACACCCTCGCCACCGCCAAGCACTTTATTGGCGATGGCGGCACCGAGAATGGTGATGACCGGGGCGACACCCGGGTGGATGAGGCCACCCTGGCTGGCCGTCACGGTCAGGGCTATGTGGGCGCGCTGGCGCAAGGGGTGCAAACCGTAATGGCGTCGTTCAACAGCTGGAACGGCGAAAAGTTGCACGGCAGTCACTATTTACTTACCGAGGTGCTTAAAAACCGGCTTGGCTTCGATGGTGTGGTAGTGGGTGACTGGCTCGGGCATGGCTTTGTGCCCGGCTGCAGTTACGAGCGCTGCGCGGCCGCCATTAACGCCGGGGTCGATATTCTGATGGCGCCCGGCGACAGTTGGAAGGCGCTGTATCCCAACACCATTGCCGATGTGAAATCCGGGGCTGTGCCGGCGTCGCGTCTCGATGATGCGGTAAAACGCATTCTTCGGGTTAAGCTGCGCGCCGGGCTGTTTGATGGTTTGTCGCCATCGAAGCGCCCCTTTGCCGGTGATGCCAGCCTGATTGGACATCCCGAGCACAGGGCGCTTGCCCGTCAGGCGGTGGCCGAGTCGCTGGTGCTGCTGAAAAACAATCCGGTGGAAGGGGCGCCACTGCTGCCAATAAAGTCATCCGCCCGGGTGCTGGTGATAGGCGAGGGGGCTGACAATATTCCCCAGCAGGCCGGTGGCTGGAGCATGACCTGGCAGGGGACGGAAGTGACCAATGCCGATTTCCCCGGTGCCACCAGCATTTTTGCCGGTATCGACGATGCACTGAAAGCGGGGGGCGGCGAGGCGCGTCTTAGCGTGGATGGCAGCATTCCTGCTGACTTTACTCCGGATCTGGTGCTCGCCGTATTTGGTGAGTCACCCTATGCCGAGGGCAATGGCGACCTGGATAACCTTGAATATCAGCGCGGTGACAAGCGCGATCTGGCCATGCTGAAGCGGATCAGGGCCGCAGGTTTACCGCTGGTGTCGGTGTTTTTATCCGGCAGACCTTTGTGGGTCAATCCCGAGCTGAATGCGTCCGATGCCTTTGTGGCTGCCTGGCTGCCCGGCAGTGAAGGCGCAGGTGTTGCCGATGTACTGATTGGCGATAAGCACGCTAAACCCAGAGCGGACTTTATTGGACGACTGCCATTCCCCTGGCCTGCAACCCCGGATGCCGATGGCTGGCATCATGAGGATAAACCGCAAGCGTCACTGTTTGAACTGTGGCAAGGCTTTGATTATCAAAGCAATGCAACACTTGCCACACTGGATGAGTCCAGCGGCGCTGAGACTGCGCCATCGAGGTTGGCTATTTTTGATAAGGCTATCAAGGCTCCCTGGCATTTGGCCGTGGGCGATGACTCCGGCATGCACAGAGTGGGCGCCGGTGTGTGGCAGCAGGGCGCCTGGTCGGTCAGAAGCATCAACCGTGAGGTGCAGGAAGATGCGCGCCGTTTCAGCTTTGCAGCCGCTGGCAGCCTGAGTTTTCGGGATGATTTTCCAATGGACTTGCGCCGCTTTTACCGTAAAACGGCGGTGCTTGGCTTCGATGCCGCGCTGGAGTCGGTGCCAACCCAGGCAGAGCTGTCGATGCAATGCGAAGGGAATTGTGGTCAGACCCTGAATCTTGCCGGATCCCTGGTGGCCGATGCCAAATGGCGCCGTTATCAGGTGCCCCTTGGCTGCTTTGGCCTCGGCGTAAATGAACTTGGTCGGGTATTCAGCCCGATGACGCTAACCCTTGGCGCCGGTGATGCGCTCACCCTGGCCAATGTGGCCATCGAAGAAGCCGGTGCGGCGTCGGCGGCGAATATCCTGTTGGCTGAATGTGGTCAGACTCAAGCTGAAGCTGAAGCCATGCCACGTTAACCACCAACCTTCTTTGGAGAGCAGTATGTATCGCAGTGGGATAGATTTGGGCGGCACCAAGATTGAGTTGGTGACATTAAACGACAGTGGCGAAGAGGTGTTTCGAAAGCGGGTGCCTACGCCTAAAGATTACCGCGCCACACTGGAGGCGGTGGCATCACTGGTGCGTGACTCCGAGAGCGAGACCGGCCGGGTGTCCAGCATTGGCATAGGGATCCCCGGCGTGGTGTCGTCGGTAACCGGCCGGGTGAAGAACTCCAACGCGGTCTGGCTCAACGGCCAGCCGATGGACAAAGATCTGGGCGCCATGCTGTGCCGCGAGGTGCGCATTGCCAATGACGCCAACTGCTTTGCGGTGTCAGAGGCGGTGGACGGCGGCGGCGCCGGTAAGGGCGTGGTGTTCGGCGCCATTCTCGGCACCGGCTGCGGCGCGGGCATTGCCATTCATCATAAGGTGCATGCCGGGGGCAACGGTATTGGCGGTGAGTGGGGCCATAATCCCTTGCCCTGGATGACGACGGAGGAGTTCAACTCCACCCGCTGTTTTTGCGGCAATGCCGATTGTATCGAGACCTTTGTCTCCGGCACCGGTTTTGTGCGTGACTTTCGAGCCCACGGCGGTGAGGCGGCGAGCGGCATTGAAATTGTGGCGCTGATGACCAAGGGCGATCCTTTGGCCGAGGCGGCATTTGGCCGCTTTATCGACCGCTTGGCCCGGGCGCTGGCCCACGTGATTAACATCCTCGACCCAGACGTGATTGTGCTGGGTGGCGGTGTGTCCAACATTGATTTGATTTACGAATGTTTGCCAGCGCTGCTGCCCAAATATGTGCTTGGCGGCGAGTGCGCCACGGTTGTGGTGAAAAACCGCCACGGCGCCTCGTCCGGCGTGCGGGGCGCGGCCTGGTTGTGGGCGCCCGGTGAAAAGGCCGCGCTGCCGGCGCTGGTGGCTGCCAGGTAATCCGGGCTGCCGCTCAGGCGCTTTTGGTTGCCGCGCTGCCTGGTAATAGACTCTCGTGTAAGGAGGTTTCATTTCGGCTCGCTTTCATGAGGGAGCCCTGAACGCTTTTGTGTCTGCCTTGCCTCAGGGATGAGGCGCTTTTAGTGCTTGTCCTTTTTGGCGCCCCGGCCTGACTGGTCGAAATGGGCGCCGTTTTTTATTCTGCACATGACGTTGTAAATCGCTTGCCGGCTCGGCAGAATAGCCGCTCGCTGTAGGCTTTGAAATTTTGGGGGAAGTGTGGCCAATTTGATGTTACTGCTGGCTGCGGCCATTTGGGGTTTTGGTTTTGTGGCGCAGCGGCTTGGGATGGACCATCTCGAGCCTTTTGCCTTCAACGGCCTGCGCTTTGTGATTGGCGCCCTGAGTTTGCTGCCACTGATCTGGATTATGAAACGTCAGGGTCGTCTGAAAGGCTTGTCTGACAAAGATTTTTTACGCAGAGCTTTTGCCGGTTCCCTGGGCTGTGGCGGCATTTTGTTTATTGCTGCTTCGTTCCAGCAGGTGGGGCTTTTGCACACCACTGCGGCCAACGCCGGATTTATCACCGGGCTCTACATAGTGCTGGTGCCCGTGCTGGGGCTGGCGCTGAAACACAGTACCGGTATTAACACCTGGCTTGGCTGCGCCGTGGCCGTGGTGGGACTGTATTTTTTGAGCGTCGGCGATGATTTCAGTATCTCGTATGGCGATGGTTTGCAGCTGATTGGCGCGCTCTTCTGGGCGATGCACATTCTGGCGGTGGATCATTTTGCCGCCCGGGTGGCCCCGGTCGTGCTGGCCTGTGTGTATAGGGTCTAGTTAAATGAACAATGAACGTGGATCCGGGATCAGGCGGGAGGTCGCTGGATCAAATGGGATCTGGATCCGGTTGAAAGTCAGGTGTGGCGAGGGGCTTCGAGGTTTTGATAACTCGGGCCCCTTCGTCATTTTGGCCGCTTGGCAATTTTCTTTAAAATGAGCAATCCTCTCTGATGTTGCTGATTTGGTCTAGTAAAGTGAGCACTGGGCAAAGCCAATGAAAGCCGCTTTAAAAACTCTTTAAACCTTTAAATCAGTCGCCGATGTCTTTGGCGATGTGTACCACCTGGCCGACGACCTCAAACTGATGCTGATCCTGCTTGGCAATATCGAGCGGGCTGTAAAACGCATTGTCGCTTATCAGGCGCCAGGTACCGAGCATGCTTTGGTACCGCTTCACAAATAGCTCGTCACCGTTCCTAAAAATATAGATGTGGCCGTCGGCCGGTTTGTTGCGGCCAAGGTGCACTACCAGGGTGTCGTTGTTGTTGATGGTGGGCTCCATGCTGTCGCCTTTGGCCCAGACCACCGCCAAGTCTTTTTCGTTGAAACCACGGTAGGTCAACCATTTGCGCCTGAACGCCAGATGCCGCACCGGCTCCAGCTGGTCGGGGTTCAACGAGCCATTCCCAGCCGACACCTGGATCCGATAGCCGGGTATCAATGCAAACTCATCCATGAAATCCGGTACCAATGGCAACGCCTTATACGCTGCTGGCGCTTCCCCAACGGCGTCCAGATCATCACCCAGCAAGCTTCTTTGCGTATCAGCAGGAAACAAACTGACGTGATATTCCATCGCCTTGGTGCCTTTACGCTTTCGTGCCAGATGCTCCTTACCTGCCGCCAATTCTTTTAATTGGTCTCTCGTCCACCTATCGGATGTTGGAAAGCTTCCATGTCCAGCCACTTCGGATGCAATGAACCACTGCATCCGTTTCCCAGTGGAGGCAACGGATCTATCGTCCGTTTCGACGCGACCTGCATCCGTTTCTTTTATGTCGTTGTTACTCAATGGTTTTTTCATTATTTAAATCATCCTTTAAAAACAAACAAACGGACGCAATGGAAAATTAATCATCCGTTGCTATTGACCGTTAATTCCGTTTGATCAATTATTCGCTTACTAAGTTACGCAACAAACAGGAGTAACCAAGGTGAATAACGAATCAGTCTCTCAAAAAGGTGACCAAATGGGAAGTGATTGGCACCGAGCGGACATCGTTGCCGGCTTAAAGAAGCGCGGATTGTCCGTTCGTCAGTTATCAAGGGACGCAGGACTCGGCGAAAACACCCTGGCAAATGCACTGCGTTCTCCCTGGCCGAAGGGCGAACGGATCATTGCAGAGGCATTGGGGCTGGAACCCGCCGACATTTGGCCAAGCCGCTACCGTTCGCTGCGAGCTGCAAGCTAAGGAGTTTCACTATGTGGCTATTAGCAAGCGAACTCGCAGGCGTTGTGGGATTGCCAGGCTCCGACAGAAATGTGCGGGAGCAATTAAAGCGGCTGGCTGATTCAAAGCCTGAGTTAGCCAGAAAGAGACAAGGGACGAAAGGGACTGAATACCACATCAGCCTGCTGCCACCCGCAACCCAAACCGCCCTTTACAAACGCGAAGGCAAAATCAAGGTTGGCGAACAGGTGTTGGCACTGCCAAAGCAAAAGCCACAGCAGCAAGGCTATTGCCCTGAGGCGTTGTGGGCGCGTTGGAACAAAGCTGGGAATGCTGCCCAGGGCAAAGCCCAGCAGGCACTGATGGCGGTTAAAGCCGTGTTTGCCCTGCGCCAAAATGGCATCGCGCTGATGGATGCCTATGAGTCAGTGGGCGAGGAATACGGCATTGCCGTCAGCACCCTGCGGCGCCAGTGCGCCAAGGTTAAAGGCATCAATGAAACCGATTGGGCTCCGGCTTTGTTGCCGCGCCATTTTGAAGTAGCCGACGCCAAGAAGAAGAACCAATTCGCCCCTATCACCCCAGCCGCGTGGGAGTTCTTCAAGGCCGATTATTTACGGCTGGAACAGCCCAACATGACGGCCTGTTATGAGCGCCTGAAAGATGCCGCCAAACACAACGGTTGGGATATACCGAGCCTTAAAAGCCTGAGCCGCCGACTGGAGCACGAAGTGCCCAAGCAGCAGCGGATTATGCTGCGCGAAGGCGAGCATGCCCTGCACCAGTTGTATCCACCGCAGGAACGCACGGTTGAAGGCCTGCATGCGCTGGAGTGGATTAACGGCGACGGCTTTCAACATAACGTGTTTGTGCGTTGGTTTAATGGCGAGATCCTGCGCCCCAAGACCTGGTTCTGGCAGGACATTTACAGCCGAAAAATTGTGGGCTGGCGCTGCGATATCAGCGAAAACACCGACAGCATTCGCTTGTCACTGATGGATGTGTGTGCCAAGTACGGCATTCCGAAAGAAATCACCATCGATAACACCCGCGCCGCCGCCAACAAATGGATGACTGGCGGGGTGCCAAACCGCTATCGCTTCAAAGTAAAAGAAGACGACCCGCTGGGCATCATCCCCATGATGAACATCAAGCTGCATTGGTCGAGCGTGATCCTCGGCAAGGGACATGGTCAGGCCAAGCCGATTGAACGCGCCTTTGGCGTGGGCGGGCTTGAAGAGTACATCGATAAGCACCCGCTGTGCGCCGGCGCTTACACCGGCCCCAACCCCATGGCCAAGCCAGACAACTATGGCAGCAAAGCCATTGATGCCGCCGATTTCTTAAATGCCATCGCCAAGGGCGTTGAAATGTTCAATGCCAAGGCCAACCGCAACACCGAAATCTGCAAGGGCTTTATGTCGTTCAACCAAGCCTTTGACGCCAGCTACCAGAACGCCGCTATTCGCAAAGCTACCCCCGCCCAGCTGCAGCTGATGATGCTGCAGGCCGAAGCGGTGCAGGTATCGAAGCACGGCACCCTGGTACTGGAATCGGGTGGCAGTTTGCAAGGGCGCAAAAACCGTTATTTCAACGAGCAGCTGATGAACTACGTAGGCCAAAAGCTGGTTGCCCGTTTCGACCCACAGGCGCTGCATGAGTCGGTTGTAGAGCGCCGCCGAAATTGAGCAAAAAAGTCTATAAAAATGAGCAGAGAAAAAAGGTCTTGAACTCTCGTATTTTCAGGGCTTTCCGGTTCATTAAATTACGAAAAGCGTTTCTTTTTGCGATGTGGGAAAGACGGTGACAATTAATTAAAAATTCATATTTGACAACATAATGCAAGAAAAGGAACTGAATTACCAACAAAGGAAACTTAGTTCCCTTTGTTGGTGCGAGAAAGGGAACTAAGTTTCCTTTCTAATTTAAGCCGGTATCAGGATCTACAGTTATGCCGGGAGGCACATTTTTTGTTGTGACCTTTATTCGGTCATCAGATACTGCAATATCCAACGCAAGGCGGCTCTGAATGCCATTCACCATGCTGGCAATGTCACTGTTACCGGCTGGGCGGGTAACGTCGGTTGGAGAGAACCAGCGCTTGATGTCATCAAACACATCCAATAGCCCTGGGGCAACGGGTAGCCCATGCATGGCAGCCGGATCAACAGTCGACTTACGGCGAAGATCGAAAGGCAGCCAATCATCAGGATTCTGATAAACCATATTTGCGGCGTATCCTACTGTTCCCAAGTTGGCCATAAAGCCGAACAGCTTGGATGGTTGCCCACCACCCTTTGGGGTTTTACGATCACCACCCACATCAGGAAAACCGTTACCCATGCCACCCTGACCCATGTTGACCACGTACACAGGCATCACGCCCATATCAGCAACGCCACCACCGCCCGCGCCGACCGCGCCTCTACCACCAAATAAGATTTTCAGGTCACTGGCTACTTCCAAACCTTTCTTGGCGGCAATTAAACCGCCAACCACCCATAGCGCGGTTTCACCCCACTTGAGCCAGTTATCAATCGTTTTCTGGTCTACTCCATTAATGGCATCAGCAATATCTTGAATGGGTTGGGCAAGTCTACTTTCTGCAAACTTATTGAATTGGTTATTAAGTGAAGTAATTGCACCGTTAAAGGTGGCGGCATTTTTAGCAGCAGCTTCTTGAGTTGCTCCAAAGTCGTCAGTTTGCTTTGTCATTTCTTTAGCAAGATTTTTATATTCTTCACCAAATAATGACTTTAAACCTTGGACTGAAACCTGATCTGAAAAAACCTGTTTTAATTTAGATGAGCTATCACCAGCAGCCTTTACAATATCAAGTAACAACTCAACCGGAGCCCGCAATTCTTGCGTACCAGCTTTAAACACTTGTATTCCCTGCTGCTCTAAAAACTTAACTTTCTCTGGATCGTCGAATACAGCAAAAACACCTTCAATTGAGGTTAATGCCTCACTGGCGCTACCTCGCGTTTTTGCAAACATTTGAACTAAGGCTCCCATTTGCCTAATAGCGTCAGGGCCTTTACCACCATAAATAGTAAACAACTGTTCTGAAATAGAGGCCAAATCTTTTACGTTGACACTGCCAACAGCAAATTGACTATATAGGTCATCAATGCTTTTCATCACCGCTTCTGCATCAGTGACGCCTTTAGCTCTGAATTGTGCAAATAAACGCGCAGTTGAAGCAGCATCAGCGCCAAACGCTTGCATGAAAAAACCCATGTTTTCCAAGTTTTCTTGTACAAACTTAAAGTCACCAGTTTTTTCTAATAGTACGTCAACACCAGTGGCCAGCTGCGAGGCATCCAGTCGAACATCACTCTGAACTGAAAGATTACGAATTGATTGCGATAATGCCGCGATATCATCATCGGCAATTTTTGCATTCGTCCCAATACGAGTCATTTGCGCTTCAAAATTAGCGATACCACGAATTGTAGCGCCGCTGACCAGTCCAGCAGCCAAGCCAACATAGCGATTTCCCAGGGTATCGATGCCACGTCCAGCCGCTTCTGTGGTGCTGCGCAGCAGCGTCATGGCTTTTTCATTGCGCTTGGCAAAATCACTCATAGAGTTGCCATATTGACGAGCCTTAGCAGCGAGGTTACCAGCTAAATTGACGACAATCTCTGTTTCTAATTTCTTACTCATAGCCACCTCAAACGATAAGGCTAGCAAGAGCTAGCCTTGTCGTTGGTGTTTAAAGGTCTTGGGATACCAGGATGTCAACCGCCTTGAAATTAGTGTTGTCTTCGCCATTTTCAAGCGTTTTCCGTAACACTATTTTTTCGGCAGCAGCCCTGAGAGAGACAGGAACAACCAAGAGCGTTGGCTTTACCTTGAGCGACTTACCTTCACTGTTCTTTTGCTCCATCATCTTGGTAATCATGAGCTCAAAGTTGGCTTCTGTTAATGGAGCCTTAGACGCAAAGGCCATTTGCCAGAAGGTGAAGCCTGCGTTACCCCTTGCACGAGTTCCAAAGTAGTAATCATCGGTAGTGAATACATTGAAATCGCTCGATTCAGTTACAGACTGGAACTCAGGAGCTAAACGTTCCTGCCAAACCAAAGGCTTTAATGGTCTGCTGGTGTCCAAAAGATACCAGCCGGGTCCTGCGTCTGTATCAGGGTCACCGATAACGTTGGAGAACGTGTTTACTCCATCTTCTGATGGATGATCGGCATCGAAGAAAGGTTGGCCGTCATAGCACAACTCAGTGAACCCATCCTTTAACAATCCGAAGATATATTCGTCAGGATAGATTTTCGAATCATACCCCATTTCTTCGAATACAATTCCATAGCGGCCATAGTCATTATCTTCATAGTCAACCCGAGGGATCTTTACGGATGATTCAAACAGCTTGTTGACGATATTGTATCCATGTTTCTTAAGTTCTTTGAACTGTCTGGCACCAATCCACTCTTTTAAGCGAGGGAAGTCGCCAAGCCAACCATAACCAGTTGCACCGGCGGATGATGGCAATACTGTAGCCACTTGCGGGTAATCTGGCTTTGCTGATGACATACCACCATCAAAGCGGGCCGCAAAAGCAGTTGCTGACTCAATAACAACAGCGTTAATATCAATTGGAGCAGGCATAGTTAAACCTCTTTCTTCTTAATGTTTAAAAACCGTTCTGGTGAAACACCAACATTCCGACAAACAGCAACTTGAACGTCGTTCAATCCATCCTGAGCTTTATCTTTACTTCGATTAATAGAAACTTCCTTGTTCAAATATGAAAGTCCAGATGTATTCGAGGCAAACTCAGTAAAACTTTCTACGCCCTGGCTACGGCAGCAAGCAATGAGAAAGTCTCGTTGAGATGGAGCAAACACAGCATCACTAATAAAACCGTCAACGATCTGCTCTGCTTCTTTTTGCTTAACATCCAAGTCACGTGCATTGAGAGCGGAAAGCAATTCCTCATCGCTTGAAACTTCTTTACCCAATGCCTTTGAATATTTTGACCACTTTTCATCTTTTCTTGAATTCAAAGCCTGCATTACAAGGTTAGGCTTATTAGTCAATCCAACACTTGATAAAGCGATAATCTCATTGTCTGAGTTGTAATGAAAAGCCGGAGATAAGAAGCGGTATTCACGAGAACTTATTGAGTTGGACGCTTTCTTTGTCCAATCAACCTTGGCCCATATTTCACCGTTTCTTATTTCAAGTTGTTCAACCCAACCAGCAGCTGGCGCTTCTTCACCTTTCGGAGCTTTGATCTCTTGCCCGTGTTCATAGTCAATGACCATCGGAACCTTCATCTCATTAAATGCATGGATCACAGCTTTGGGATCACGCATTATCCAGCTTCGTCCATCCAAGCCTTTTATGTCTGGCCCACCAGGAAGAACCTGAACCCATTCCGGCGCTATTTCGCCGATTTCATTACAAAGAGCGACAACACCCATTAACCAACCCTCGAAACCATGTTTAAACCATGTTTAAATCGAACCATATTGATTTAAACTTTTTTTTCCGACACATCACACGCCAATACAAAGAAAATCCATTAGAATCGATTAGGCGAGCAATTCGCCTGACGCACAATTAAAGTACTCTTCTACAGCCATGCTTGCGCTCAGGATCACTTGCCAATCTTGAGCAGTCACTCCCAAACCGCATAAATCAGAAAATGAAAGGCTTACTACTTCCTCACCGAGCTTAGCGATAGATGCAGCTGTGTGCTCGTTAAGATATATCAACCCCTCTATAGATAAAGCATGTTTATCATTTACCACTTTAAAATTTTTGCTACTACTAATTGTCTTATATTGCGCGCTTGCAATATTCTGAATATTTTTTGACTCTGAAGGACTAAGATTTTTTATTGAAAAATTTTTGACTCTTACGCCATCAACTACAACGCCATCTATAAGGTCATATTCGAACATCTACTTAACCCCTTCCATTGCCTTTCTCGATTCCTTATCGGCTGCTCTGCACGCTTTTACTATTCTGAATATAGCTTGTGCTGACAAATCATACTTTTTAGAAAGCTCTGACACATTGTCACCTGTGAAATCAGCATAAACCAACCTAAAAACGATTAACTTCTTAAAGCTTTCCTCTTTGGGAAGATAAATCTGAGAGCCGCCAACAACTGAAATTAACAGACTAATGAATTTGAAAGACTCTTTCTCATCAAAACCAAGAGACTTAGCTCTGGTCATGAGCTCATCAAAAAACAGACTGTTTCCTCTATTCTGTTTTATGATGTTCAAACCTATTTCTATAGCCTTATTGTCTTTAGCTATATCATTCCAGTTTACAGACATTCTAAACACCCTTTATATGCGACATATTGACTTATTAAGAATGTCCATTTCTCTTTTTGCTTGATTTAAACTAAAACCATCGGCAAGCATGATTGATAGAATGTTGCTTTCGATCTCGTTTATAATCTCACAAATCCCTTCCTTTTCTTTACCTACTTTGGGAACCTTTAACTTGTTTCTTTTACATATCCTGTAAACATGAATTGAGCTGACCCCAAACCTGAAGGCCACATCACTTACGGCATCACCTCTCTTGATGCAATTAACTATGACACCTTCACCTATGAGGCTGCAAAGCTCTCTGAACTTCTTAAAGTAAACCTGATGGAACACTTTACCGTTTACAAGCGTAGCCATCGCTTCCACGTCAGAAATGATTGCCTTAAAAATCTCTTCGCTTTCTTTATCTCTTGGAGACAAGCCAAAAAACTCATCAACCAGAAATCCAATCAGCAATAGATTGTCACTCATTACGGTATGATCCACCAACGTCATGTAAATTTACAAACAATGTTAATTTACATGACGTGATTTATATAGTAATGCGGATTAATAAAAGACAACAAAAAGCCCCACATAGGGGGCTTAAATTTCGTCTAATTGAGGATGCTTTGCTTAACTTGGCAATCTACCATAAACCACATTATTCAGGAATCGATTTAATGATGTTCTTGAAACCTTAACTTTAACATCAAGCTTTCTTTTCTCTATTTCAAGATTAATATAATCAAGCATATCTTTCTGTGAGTACTTACCAGAAGAAACCATTACAGCAACTTTAGCCTTTATATCAGATGGCAATTTCTGAAAGTTATAAATTCGCTTGTTCTTTTTTGGTGCAGATGCATTCCGCAATATAGTAAGAACGTTTCTTGCACCAATAGTATGAACAAGGCTAGCCAACTCGTGGCTCTCTGCTGATGTCAATCGTTCATCATTCATTTTGACACCCTCTCAAGAACAGAGTTCTTTATCATCGATATCAACTCAGATGGAGTTACGTTCAAAGATTCTGATAATGTCAGAAAGTCAATTTGTTCTTTTAACGTGAGCGGACTATTTCCGGTAACGCCTCTGTCTTTTTTGCATTGCTTTGAGATTCGCTCAAACTGTGATGATATCAGGCTTGCCTTAATCGTCATTTCCATTACAACAGAATAGTCGCACTTGGTGTCGCCTTTAACCCAATGATTATACAGTTTGAAGAAGCCATTTAAGTTACCGGCTACGGTCTCAATTGATTTGTGTATGTCACTTCGAAAGTCAATGCTGGGTATGTAATCTTCTACAGCTGATGCGTCGCTATTGCAAGGGTGTAGAACCTGGATAACTTCATTATTGATGGACAGAGTGAGTGGTGATCTAGAGGTATGATCTTGACGTGAACTAGGCATGAGACGCCCTCCTTGTATGGCGTTTACTCACCAACAGGAGGTCTCAATCTCTCTGGTGGTGAACTGGACAAGGTTGAGACTACCGCTACAAGGCAACGGCCCAACCGAAGTTGGCCTCATCCAGTCCACCATAACGTAGAACTGCAAAGACAAAAAAACACGCTAAAGGCGTGTATTGTCAGCCTTGTGATATAACAGGGTCTCAATCCTGACGCTAGATTTTGCTAGCGCACTTATGATGATACACAAAGTTTGGCAAAGTTCAAGCTCGCCATGTCATCCCTTTCAAAAAATAGAAAAATAATCCAATAAATCAATTGCTAACATATTAATCATTTTGAGGTTGGATGTTTAATGACGTTTTCAAGTTTGAGAGAGAAAGTTTTAAGAAAATCCAAGTTTGAAGGTATTTTTCGAACAGTCGCAAAAATAAAAGCCGAAAAACAAATAAGAGATTGATATTAAATAAAATGTAGTTTAGTAAATTGATGATTTTCAAAAAGCGAGCTTCCTCATTCTCTGTCGTCTTAGGAAATGCGCCGACCAATTACGTCCGCACACATCCAATGCGTCCGTTGCGATCTTTTCCCTATCGCCTTGCGTTCTCAATTATTTCATTCACTATCAACCACTTAAAAGCAAAGGATCTGTCTTCATTAGAAAAGTACGATTCGTCCTTTTCCTGGAGGGGGCAAAAGATCTAAACTCACTTGCATGAAAAAATGTTAAATTTATAAATCCACAAATATCAAGCATTTAAACATTTTTAAATTTACAGTGTTTAATTATTTTATTGCTCAATTTAGTAGTCCAAATCATCCGTTTTTGAGCCTTTTTGCGATTCATTGCTCATTTTAATAAAATCTAATGTACGCCACTGTTATCGAGAAATGCCAATCAATCCCAACATCTCGGCAAACCTATCAAACCCGCTACCAGCGCACCCTACAGCCAATCACAGCCCTCAAAAAATCCCAGCTACTCCCAAGAAATCCCAGCTACTTCCAGGTCTCTACAAATTGTTCATTTAACTAGTCCCTACACATCGGTAGAAGTGTATGCCCTCAACGGGGTGCACATTTGCACCGCTGAGTGCCTTGAAAAAGTGGCCTTTGGCGATACCCAGGCTGCCCGCGAACACAAGCGCAAGCGCACTCAGGTTACCAAGGCCAACAAGCAGGCCGCCGAAGCGCAGGTGAGCGTGGATTCACTGGAGCTGGCCGCCATGATGGCGCCGGTTGCCGAAGAGGTTATTCCCGAAACCAAGGTAGTCACCATGATGCGCCCCGCTGCCATTGGCAACACCGCTGCAGCGGTGGCCTTTGAAGAAGAAAGCGACATCGACCACAAGGCCAAATGCGAAACCAACTTCAGTGAAAGCGTGGCGTACCTGCGCGAACTGAAACAAAAAAACCGCCTTTAACCCCAATTTAAACCACTGATAACGAGGATTGACGATGGAAAACGTAGTGACTCTGCAAAAGGCAGAAGCCAGCCAAACCGATGTACTGATGCGCGTGAGCAGCCTGATTGAATCCAAGCGGGTGAGCGCGGCACAAATCGCCCAGGAAATCAGCGTATCGCCTTCCACCCTGAGCCAGATTTTAAACGGCCAGTACAAGGCCAACCCGGCCAAGATAGTCGAGAAACTGGGCAACTGGCTGAGGCTGCGCGACCAGCGCGACGCCAACCCAAGCATTGACCCCGGCTTTGTGATGACTCAAACCGCCAAGCAGATTATGGACGACCTCAGCTACGCGCAAATCACTGAGTCGATTGTGGTGCTGTATGGCGCCTCAGGTGTGGGCAAAAGCAAAACCCTGGACGAATACCAGCGCTGCAATAACAACGTGTGGAAGGTTACCGCCAGCCCAAGCCGTTCAACCCTTACCGAATGCCTGTACGAAATTGCCATGGAACTGGGCATGGACCAGGCACCGCGCACCAAGGGCCCACTGTCGCGCGTTATCCGCCAGCGCCTGAAAGGCAGTGAAGGGCTGGTGATTGTGGATGAAGCCGACCACCTGGATTACCCCACGCTGGAAGAGCTGCGCATTTTGCAGGAAGAAACCGGCATTGGCATGGCGCTTGTTGGCAACAACAAGGTGTACACCCAACTGACCGGTGGCCGCCGCAACGAAGACTTTGCCCGCCTGTTCAGCCGCATCGCCAAAAAGCGCGGTATCCACAAAACCAAGCTGGCCGACGTAAAGGCCATTGCCGGTGCCTGGCGTATCACTGGGCAGGATGAAGTTGGGCTGATGATCCAAATCAGCGAGCGCCCAGGTGGCCTTAGGCTGCTGAGTAAAACCCTCAAGCTGGCGGCCATGTTTGCCAAGGGCGGCGCCATTACCAAAGCCATGCTGCGCACCGCGTTTGCTGAGCTGGAAACCAATGAGTGAGGTGGGTATGGAAACGTTTATGGCTATTTACCTGTACCTGCTGGCCTTCTCGGTCAGCCTGTATCTGGGCCGCTTTGCCAGCCGCTTCATCGTCAACAAATGGCTGGTTGGCTGGAAGGTGATCGTCATCAAACCCAGCGGCGACAGCCGGGTGTGGTACTTCGACAAAAAGGACTAAGGCAATGGAAGGCAATGCAATTTATCAGCAAGAAACCGTAGCAGTAACGCTGTGCGATGGCAGCCGCCATCAGGCACAGCGGGTTATTCAAAACCGCCATGGGCAGCACTACCAATTCAAGCGCCCGGTAATGCGCCGCTATCAGGACCTGTGTTTGGACAACCTTGCCGCTGATGAAGTGGCACTGGCCCCAGGGCTGATTTACCAACTGATGAGTGAGGTGTGACATGAAAACCAAACTGGAAAAGCAAGCGATATCGCTCACCGCCGTAGGCCGGTTATCCATGGCCGGTTGCATTGTGCTTGAGATAAACAACGACCAGCCGCTGCCGGTTATCGATATTGAAAACCCCACCCGCAAACTGCGGCAGAAGGCGGCGCACATCACCCAGGTGCATCACGGCATTGAAGACAAGGTGTGTGTGGCTCGCTTCAATGGCTGCCTGGTGCGCTGGAAAGACGATGGCCTGCCCGCCACCGCCGAAATTTGCCAAACCCTTAACCCCTATTCACCCGAGTTAATCAGCGTGTGGCCACGCAACTTTTAATGGAGATAAGCATGTCAAAACAGCATGAATCGTCCGTGACCCTCACTCTGCGACAACTGGAAAACGGGTTGGTCGAAATCGCCTGCGAAGTAAACGAAGGCGGTTCTGGTTTTCTGAATAAGGCCGCCCACCATGTGGGTGAAAACTTACCGGTACACGTTAGTAACACATTGATTGACTTCGTTAGAAAGAATCAAAAACAGCATTAAGAAAGGAGTAAAACCATGACCACAACCACTAACACCATCCCCGCCGGTTTTCGCAAAAACGCCCAGGGGCATCTGGTACCTGAAAGCCAAATCAAAGAAATAGACAAGCTGCGCGATGAGGTGGTGATGTCCATCGTGATGTTTGCCCAGGAGCTGCAAGCCAAGATGAGCCTGTACAAAGGCACCTCCATGGCGCAGGTGGCCGACTTTGTGGACATATCAGCCGCCGAGCACGATGTGAAGTACGGCGGCGCCAAAGGCAACGTCACCCTGATTTCGTTTGATGGCAAATACAAGGTGCAACGCTCCATTGGTGAACACCGCATTTTTGATGAACGGATACAGGCCGCCAAAGCCAAGATTGATGAATGCATCAAGCGCTGGTCGGTGGGGTCGAACGACCACATCAAAGCCCTGGTTAACTCGGCATTCCGGGTCGATAAGCAAGGCAACATCGACGTAAACCAGGTGCTGAGCCTGCGCCAACTGAATATTGCGGATCCTGACTGGCGCCAAGCCATGGACGCCATTGGCGATTCCATCAAGGTCACAGGTACCACGCCTTACCTGCGGGTGTACGAACGCCAGGAAGACGGCGGCTACAAACAGGTATCACTCGATATCGCCAAGCTGTAGCAGGGGCTGCCCATGCTACTGCTGTTTACCCGATGCGGCGAAGTGAAGGTGACTCGCCACGCAGTAGACAGATGGCGGCAGCGCACCGGACGCACCCTGCCGCAATTGGTTGAGGCGCTGGCCACGGACAGCCGCCCCACCAAGCAGCAACTGCGACGGATTAAGAAGCGCTCTGGCTGGCGGCCAAAACGGATATTGGAATGTGAGCATGCCTACTTTCTTATCCAAAACCGCAATGTCGTGACTGTGTACAACAAGCAACCCAGGGAGCAATACGATGCCTGAAGCAACATCAAACCAATTTAAGCGGGTATTTATTTCGAGCCGCAGCCGCTCGGAAATAGACGCTGAAATCAGCATGGCAGAACGCCTGATTGAACTGGAAGGCACTGCCTTCCCCGACTGCACCTTTGAAGATGGCTATATCGCCGCCCTCAACTATGTGCTTGGCAAGCAGGATTCCAATGTGCGCGAAGAGTTTGACCAGGTGATGGATGAACGACATGAAGACCATATCAGGGCTGAAGCTCAAACGGCATAGGGAGCTGATTGGCTACATCATGCAGCACAACCGCTGCGACCAGCAGTGTGCTGAAACCTGGGCTGATAAAAACCTGCCGAACTGGCGGAGTGCCAAGGCTCCCAAGGCCAAGGTGCGATACGTGAAGATTAACGAGAAGGAATGGGACGATGAGTCATAAGGTTTTGGAAAAGATTAAAAAGTTATTGAGGCTGGCTAAATCCAGCAATCAGCACGAAGCCGCGTTGGCCCTATCACGGGCACAAAAGCTGATGCAGGAGCATGGCATAGGCAGTGATGATCCTGAATTGGCTGGCGTTACCGATGCAACGATAGAGGCCTTATTCAAGGCGAAAACCCCAACCCAATACCTGTTAATACTCGCTCATTCAATCGGTAAGGCATTCGGCTGTGAATACTACTTTCAACCCACGTTAAAGAACATGCGAATTGTGTTTTACGGCCATAACGAACGCCCTGAAATTGCCGGTTATGTTTTCAGTGTTTTGGAACGGCAGTTAACCAAAGCCAGAAAAGAGTATCTGGATACCCTCAGTTCGAGAATGAAAAAGCCAAATAAAACCAAAAGAGCAGATCAGTTTTGCGAAGGTTGGTGCATGGGCGTTCACAGCAAAATCCAACGGTTTGCACTTTCAGAAAAAGAGCGTGATGAGCTGCTGAGCTACAAAGGAAAAATCAACCTGAGCAATGGCAATGCCAGAGAGGCAAAAGGGGCCGGACGGCTGGCTAATGAAGCCAAGTATCAAGGCTTTCGCTCAGCAAAAGACGTGACATTGAACCATGGCGTAAACGGGGAACAGCTGCGCCGAATTGCTTCTTAACCAGCTAAAAACCAGAGGTAAAAATCGATGAAAACGTTAGATGAAAAAGCGAACAGCTTGATTAGTACCAGCGTGCAGGATGCTGAGATCACCATGTCGAGCATGCTTGAGAATAACCCGTATGAAGCAAAACAAGTGGCTGAAATCATGCTGAACAGACTGGAGGGTGCAGAGGGGCAAAAAACCAGAATTGCTCTGGTGAAACGCATTATCAGAAAAGCCAATAAACACTAGCAAAAGCACGAAGACCAGGGGGAATTATGTTTGGTGAATACACACCCATGATGAATCCAATACTGCTGCAGCGGCGCCTCGCCAATGGCAAGGCCATCATCGATGACGAGGTGGGGTTGCAGAAGCTGTGCCCGCGCTGCCAGGAGTATTGGCCCCAGGACACCCTGTTTTGGTCGCCATCAGCCCGGGAGGCCGATGGCCTGCAGTGCCGCTGCAAGGCCTGCCAGGCAGAGCATCGCAACGAGCGCAGCTCGAATAACAGTAATAGCCGCAATGCGGCATAGGAGAAAGACATGTCAAACAACAGATTAGCGGCGTACCAAGCCTGGTTAACTGCGGTTACCGATGCCGGCTTTAACGTGATTGAGTTCAAGGCACCCTGCTGTGGCAACAGCATGAAAGCCATCTGTCCTGAGACGACTGACGGGGTATGGGATTCGCTGACGTTCTGCCCGTACTGCGACGAGTTCTACTACAAAATTGTCTACCATGACCGGGTTGAAACCAAGCCGGTTTACCACCCAGCAACCGAACAGAAAACGGCGTGATGCTTATGTCAAACCTACTCAAACTGGTGCAGGTGGGTAAGCGGGAGCTGCACCTGGACGATGACATGTACCGCAACCTGCTGCAGAAGGTGACCGGGGTGCGCAGTGCCAAGGGGCTGAGTGAGGCCCAGCTGAATGCAGTTGTCAGCGAAATGAAAGCCCAGGGCTTTAAGCCGCGCCGCACCCTGCCTTCCCGAGCCAGAGCGCCGGAGGTGGCCAAGATCCGCGCCATCTGGCTAACCATGTTTGCCCAGGGCTTTGTGCGCAGCAATACCGAGGTGGCGCTTAACAGCTACGCCAAGCGGATGACCAAGACCGGAAACGGTCAAGGCGTTGACCGGGTGGAGTGGCTCACCTCGGAGCAGGCGGCGCAGGTGCTGGAGGCGTTGAAGAAGTGGCATTATCGCCTGATGGCCGATGCGATTGTTGCCAATGGCGGTTCGCCTGGTTCCGTTGGCTATGACAAGCTAAGCGCTTTTTACCTGAAGCATTATTGCAACGAGTCAATCCCATGACCGTGGGATCGCCCATGCCTTATACTGAAAACACCTCGCAGTTGCGGGGTGTTTTTCTATCCAGTGTTTTAGTTTTTATAATCTTAACGGTGACGGCCATGGCGAACTCAACCCCAGCAAAGCATGCAGCGAATGAAGAGAACGGCGACTTTTTCGGCTTCGATAATGTTAGCCTCGAAGACGTTGAACGCTTGGCCGAGGATGAAGAATCGCAGCGCTGGCCGGAGGCGATGCGGCAAATCTATGCCATGTTCAAGCACGAACTGGAGCGCCATGGGGCCGACACCAAAATCGCCATTGCCATGTTAAACCGCATCTGCCGCGAGTTCGGCGGGGTGCAGCTGTACCTGCCCCGTGGCAGGCAGCTGGAAGCGGAGATTATGAACCTGTCTATCTGGCATGAGTTCAAGGGCGATAACGTCGAGGAGCTGTCGCGCAAATACGACAAATCGATGCAGCATATCTACCGGGTTGTTGCTAAGATGCGCAAGCGCGAAGTGAAGCACAGACAACCGGATTTGTTTTGAAGGGATGACTATGAAGAAGTTACTGTTATTGTCCGCAATTATTTCAATGAATGCATTTGCATCAAAAGTTGAAGATGTAATTAACTCTTTTGAAATGGCAAATATCTATGCGGCAGACTGGTATAAAAAGGGCGATAGCCATATTGCTGAATCCAGTAATCAATATCGTGATATCAAAATAAACCTGACCGATACCAAAGGCTCAATGACAGTGGTGCTCGCGCCAACGCAGAAATTCGATATTATTTCGATAATGCCGTGTTATAAACTCACCGCATTTATTGATTACAACAAAGCAGACACCTGGAATGACCCTGAAACAGCTGACCAAAAAATTATCAGAAGTGTATTCAGTGAACATTTAAAAGATGGTGAAGCAAAAGAAGCCGTGCTTAACGGCTGGAAGCTCAGGATGTTAAGGCTTTCAAACAAGTTCAGTTGTGAAGTAGCCAAGCAATAGCAACAATCAGCGTTAATTAAACCCGCCCCAATATAAAAAGCACAATCCGATAAGGCTCCTTTATCTGGTTGTGCTTTGATGTTTTCAGACTTCCCCTTTTCCACCCGAGGCTATACGCCGGAATTTTGCCTTGCCGTCTACTTCATTTTGAAGATGGAAGGCGGCCTGCTCGCTAATGGGGGGTATGTAAACGACCCCAAGGATCCGGGCGGTGAAACCAAGTTCGGCATCAGCAAGCGGGCGTTTCCGGCACTCGATATCGCCGCCTTGAGCATTGATGATGCGGTGCGGATTTATCACCGCAGTTACTGGAATGCCGCCCATTGTCAGGAGTGGTCCGCGCCGCTTGCGCTGTACATGCTGGATGCGGCCGTGCAGCACGGGGCGGTTACCGCCATCAGACTGCTGCAGGAGATTATTGGCAGCAAGCCCGATGGCAAGGTGGGGCCGCTGACTCGCAACGCCGTACAGGGCATGGATGTTGAATACCTGTGCGCCCGATATGGTCTGCGCCGCGCCAGGCTGTATGCGCGGATTATCCGCAATGATGTTTCCCAGGTGCGCTTTATTGAGGGCTGGCATAACCGCCTGGTGCACCTGACCGATGCGGCCTGGGAGCTGCACTAATGGGCCGCAACTGGGACTACTCAAAAGCACAGGGCCGCGCCAAACGGCTTGAGGCAGAACTGCAGGCCCACCGCAGCGGCAGCGCCGTGCCAACCCACGCCCCCTTCTTCAGCCACGATGGCACCATGCAATCGTTTTTTAACGCTGGATGGCATGGCGTGAGCGCCTGCGACATTCGCATTCACATTGACCAATCCATCGTGCCCCAGGGCACAGACACACTTTCCAAACTCAGGAGTATCAGACAATGTCACTCGCTGTAATTTTAGGCGCAGCCAAGCTCGCCATGGAGGTTGGCCCAGCGGCCATCCGGGGTATTTCATCGCTGTTTGGCGGCAGTGACACTGCCGACAAAGTGGCCGAGATGGTGGAGCAGGTTGATGGCGTCCTCGGTATGACCGGAAGCCAAAAAGAAGCCGCCTTGGCGCGGGAGCTGCAAAAGCTGCCCGCCGAAAGCCTGGTGGAACTGGAGCGGCTGAAAATTGAAATGGATCGCGAAGTCACCCGCCGCCAGCAACTGGCATATGAGGATGCCCAGTCGCAGCACCGGGAAACCCAGGAAACCATCCGCGCCGGCGATAAAGCCGAAGACCCGTACATTCGCACCACCCGCCCCTTGATGGCACGCCAGTCTATGTGGGCCACCATGTTGTATTGCCTTGGTATGGAGGCCTTGCGGGCAACAGGTTACGGCAGTGGCGTGGACGTTGCGGTGGCGGCGTTATTGTCGAGCCCGGCATGGGCGTTCCTTGGCCTGCGTACACTGGATGGCTTTGCCCCCTATCCCAAGGGCAGTGGCGCCAAGGTTACCGGTACCTTATTGAATCTATTCAAGGGGCGTTAATGACAGAGCTGTTTGAACAGGCACAGGAAGCCGAACAGAAGTTTCGTGAGCAGGCGATTGCCAGGCAGCGCCAGCGGGAAACAGAAGCGCCGGATGAAGATGATGAGGGCAACCGTTACTGCCTTGGGTGTGGTGAGTTGGTTGTCCAGTTACGGCTGGCAGCGTGCCCTGATGCCGTGCGCTGCGTTGAATGCCAGAGTGCAAAGGAGCGCCGCTGATGGAAGTGTGGATTAAAACCTACTGGCCCATGCTGTGGGCGGTGCTGAGTACCCTGGGGATGCTGGTATTGGGGCTGATGTCCAAGACGTATGCCAAGCGTGATGAGCTGACAGAAGTCAGGCAAGACATTGCCAAGGTGGACAAGAAGGTGGATGAACTGCAGGCCCATGTGGATGCGCTGCCAACCCAGCAGCAAATTACCGCGCTGATGGTGGAAATGGCGGAAACCCGGGGGGAAATGAAAGAGCTTCGCGCCCAGATAAAGCCGGTTGAACACCTGGCGCAACTGCTGTTGGAACAACGTTTAAAGGACGATAATTAGAGGATCCTATGTCATTTAAAACACTGCTGATTGAAGACCAGCGTCTGGTGATCCTGCGCTCGTTGATGGAAATGCATGGCTATGAGGCCAACGAGTCGATTATCGATTCGTGTCTGGATGCCTATGGCCACAAGGTCAGCCGCGACCAGGTGCGCAGCCATTTGAGCTGGCTGGATGAACAGGGGCTGGTCACAGTGCGCAACATTCAGGAATGTCAAATTGCCAGACTGACCAGCCGCGGCGAAGACGTGGCCACAGGTCAGGCGATTGTACCGGGCGTTAAACGGCCTCGGGCATAAGGGGGCAGTATGCAGGTTGCCGTTAACCGCAAAAGCAAAATCCAGCTGCTGCCGGAAGAGATACGTTCGTCACTGAATGTGCTTATTCGCAGTGGCGACATGACCCAGGAAGATATTCGCGAGGCCGTCAATCAGATGATTGAGGAAGCAGGCCTGCCGGATGACGCCAAGATAAGCCGCTCCAGCTTTAACCGCTACGCCAAGCGCATGGAAGACATGGGGCAGCGCCTGCGTCAGTCGCGGGAAGTGGCCGAAGTGTGGATAAGCAAACTCGGTCAGGCGCCCACCTCAGACGTGGGCAAGCTGCTGCAGGAGTTTGTGCGCACCATGGCCTTTGAAACCTCGATGAAGATGATGGAGGCCGCCGAAGGGGAAGAAGGCGAAGTGATATCACCCAAGGCCCTGGGCCAGTTGGCCCTGGTGGTGCAGCGCATCGAGCAGGCCTCGATGTCGAGTATCAAGGTAGAGAAAGAGATCCGCAGTGCATTTGCACAGGAGGCCGCAGCGGCAGCGGAGAAGGTGGCAACACGGCAGGGACTGACCGCTGAAGGTGTGGCGGCGCTTAAGAATGAAATCCTTGGCATCGCCTGACGGGCCAAACCACAAGCGGAGGCCGTATGGCTAAAAAAGTGCTGTGCAATATCACTATCAAAGGGCATGAAAAGACCTGGGGTTTTCATACCTATGTTGACCCAAAGTATCTCGATGAGTGGCGGGCCGATGGCATTCAAATTGAGACCATTGTTTGCATGGTTCCTGTGAGCGTGCAGCGTGCCGGATTTACCAAGCTGTGGTGCGTTGGCTTGGATGTTGTGTCATTTGCTTTTTTAAAGCCGTCCTGGTGGCGTGAGCGTGGCGGTGAACTGAAAGCCGCTGTCGCCAATTGGTGGAGTAACCGCTGATGTCTGCTGTTGACGCCGTACCCAATCACGAAGACCTGCAGCGATTTGATCCCGGTGAGGTAATGCTGGGGTATCAGCGCCGCTGGGTGGCGGATACATCGCCGCTTAAGATTGCCGAAAAATCGCGCCGTACCGGTTTAACCTGGGCGGAAGCCGCTGATGCGGTACTGACGGCTGCCGCTGGCCGTGGCGCGGGTGGTACCAATCACTTTTACGTGGGTTCCAACAAGGAAATGGCCAGGGAGTTTATTGATGCTGCGGCCATGTGGGCCAAGGTGTTTGATAAAGCCGGCGGCGAAATCCACGAAGAGGTGTTTATTGATGATGGCGTTGATGGCAAAGAGATCCTGACCTTCGCCATTTACTTTGCCTCGGGTTTCAAAATTCAGGCGCTCAGCTCCAACCCATCCAACCTGCGCGGTATGCAGGGTAACGTGACCATAGACGAAGCGGCCTTTCATGAGCGGCTGGCGGAGGTGCTCAAAGCGGCGCTGGCGCTCACCATGTGGGGCGCCAAGGTGAGGCTTATTTCAACCCATAACGGGGTTGAAAACCTGTTTAACTCGCTGATTAACGACTCCCGCGCCGGCAAGAAAGATTACTCTGTGCACCGCATCACTCTGGATGATGCCTGCCGCGATGGCCTGTACAAACGCATCTGTCAGATACGTGGCATGGAGTGGAGCCAGGCGGCAGAAGATGACTGGAAAGCCGGATTACTTAAGGCTACGGCCGCCGAAGAGGATGCGCTTGAAGAATACTACTGCGTGCCCAAGAACGGCGGCGGCGCCTATATCCCACGCAGTTTGCGCGAACGCGCAGCCAGGTTGGTCGGGCCGGTGCTGCGCTTTACCGGCAGTGCGGCATTCAACCAGGCAGGCGAGTCAGAGCGGATCAACGAAATGCAGGAATGGCTGGACAAGGAAGTGGCACCACAGCTGTTGCTTTTGCCAAAACATCTGCGCCATGCTTTCGGCGAAGACTTTGCCCGCACTGGCGATTTGACAGTCATGGCGCCGGTCACGGTCAACGACAACACCAAACGCGAAGTCCCCTTCCTGGTTGAGCTGAAGAACGTGCCCTTCAAGCAGCAGGAGCAGACCCTGTATTTCATCTGCGATCGACTGCCTCGCCGCGACGGCATCAAGCTCGATGCGCGCGGCAATGGTCAGTATCTGGCCGAGCAGGCCCGCTACAAATATGGCGCGGAAGTTGAGGAAGTGATGCTGACGCAGTCCTACTACCGCGAGAACATGCCGCGCTTTAAAGCCGCTTTTGAAGATAACGAAATCACGCTGCCAAAGCATGAAGATGTGATAACCGACCTTGGGCAAATTCAGCTGTACCGTGGCGTGCCCGGCATCGACGACAGCCGCACCACGGGCAGCGATGGCAACAAGCGCCACGGCGACAGTGCGATCGCCATCTTCCTGGGCTTCCTTGCCTCCAAAGAAGACATCACCCGTTACGAGCTGCACAGCATCAAGCCCCAGGGCGATGAAACAGTGCGGCGCTTTTTCGGTACAGCCGAGGACAACAACCGATTCGATGATATGCCGCAGCAGGATCTGCGCGGCAGAGGGATAAGACTATGAGCCAAATTCTGGACGCACGGGGCAACCCTATCAAGGCCGATAAGGCCATCCTCAGTGACGATATCGCCCGTGCCTATACCACGGGCGTGCGCAATCCTCGGCCTGTGAGTGTGGCCTCTACCATTACCCCGCAGCGACTGGCGGCGGTGCTGCGCAGTGTGATTGATGGCAACGACCCAGAAGCCTATATGACGCTGGCCGAGGAAATGGAAGAGCGCGATCTGCATTACGCCGCGCAGCTGCGTACCCGCAAGCTGGCGGTGGCAGCCATTGAGCCTTCGGTGGAAGCTTACAGCGAAGAGCCGCAGGATTTGCTGATGGCCGAGCGGGTGCGCGAATTGATGACCGATGACATGATCCCAGAACTGTTCTTCGACCTGCTCGATGGCCTCGGCAAGGGCCTGTCGGTGGTGCAGATTTTGTGGAACACCCGCGCCATGCCCTGGAAGCCGCAGGATTACAAATGGGTTGACCCCCGTTATCTGCGCCAGGATCAGCAAACGCTGGAGCAAATTCTGCTTATCTCAGACGATGCCCCCCAGGGAGCAGCGCTGGAGCCCTACAAGTTCATCATCCACACCCCAAGGTCGAAGAGTGGCAGCGTGTGGCGTAACGGTTTGGCCCGCTTGGTGGCGGTGATGTACATGCTTAAAAGCTTCACTGTGCGCGATTGGTGGGCCTTTGCCGAAGTGTTTGGCATTCCGGTGCGGGTGGGTAAATACGGCGCCAATGCCAGTGCCGATGATATTCAAACCCTGGTAAATGCCATTGGCCGTATCGCCTCTGACGCCGGCGCGGTGATCCCAGAGTCGATGAAGATTGACCTGATTGAAACCGCCAAGGGCAATGGCGGAAACACCCTTTTTGAGAACATGGCCCGCTGGTGTGACGAGCAGATCTCCAAAGCCGTGCTGGGGCAAACCATGACGGCCGATGACGGCAGCTCCCAGTCACAGGCCAATGTGCATAACGATGTGCGTATCGATATTGCCAAGTGGGATGCGCGCCAGTTGGCCGCCTGCATTAACGAGTACCTGGTTAAGCCATTCATCATCCTCAACTGGGGTGTGCAGGAACATTACCCCAAAGTGCGGATTAATGTGCCTGAGCCGGAAGACCTCAAGATGCTGGTTGACAGTATCACCCCGTTAATTGACAGGGGGCTGCGGGTGTCGGCGGCGGCACTGCGCGACAAGTTCAGCCTGGTGGAACCGGAAGAAGCCGAAGAGATATTGGCGCCAGTGAACCTGATTGGCATGGGCAACGTGCCGCCGGTTGCCATGAACAGCATGGGCATTCAAGGTATGGGAAACTATGGCCCCAGTGGCCAGCAGCTGGCGTTTAACCGGGTGCGCAATACTGCCGATACCGAAATCGACAACCTCACCGAGGAAGCCATGGGCGACTGGGTGGTGATGGCGGAGGAGTTCATGAACCCCATTCTGGCACTGGCCAAAGGCTCAGACAGTTATGAGGCGTTTCTGGCTGAGCTGCCCAAGCTGCAGCAGCAGCTCGGCGCCGAGCAGTTTGTGGAGCAGATGGCGCAGTACATGTTCCAGGCTCGCGGCCTGGGGGACGCCACCGATGCCTGATAACCGTTCATCACAAGAGATAGTACCCAAAGAGGCCCTGGCCTGGTTCAAGCGCAAGGGCATTGAGCCAGGCTTTGATTACCGCGACGTGTGGAAGCAGGAACACAATAATGCCTTCACCGTGGCCAAGATGCTCAATGCCGATCTGCTGGTCGACGTGAAGCAGCTGGTTGAGCAGGCCATTGCCGATGGCCAGACCTTCGAGCAGTTCCGCGACGTGCTAAAACCGCTGCTGGTAAAGTCGGGTTGGTGGGGCGTGCAACTGATGGATGACCCGTTAACCGGTGAAACAAAGCCGGTGCAACTGGGCAGTGAAGGCCGGATAAAAACCATTTACCGCACCAACATGCGCACTGCCCGTGCCGCTGGGCAATGGGAACGCATAGAACGCACCAGACGTGCCATGCCGTATTTGCTGTATCAGTTGGGGCCATCGCAGGAGCACCGGCTTGAACACGTGAAATGGAATAACACCCTATTGCCAGTTGACCATCCATGGTGGCAAGTGCATATGCCACCCAATGCCTGGGGCTGTCAGTGCTGGATACGCCAGGTATCGCAGTATGAAGCCGATAAGCTGATGGCGGCAGGCACTGTTACCACTGAATCACCTGCAGGGAAAACCAGGCGTTGGGTTAACAAGCGAACAGGTGAAGTTGAAACCCTGCCAGAGGGCATTGAACCCGGTTGGAACTATAACCCGGGGCAGCGGCGTGAACAGGCGCTGGACACTGACCTTGCCGAGAAAGAGGCGCGAATGCGTCAAACGCTCTCAGATTGACGCTAACGACATATGGGGTACAAAGTTACTCGAAAAAAAGTTTAAACCAATCTGAGGCGATTTAAACAGGGTTTAAACATGGTTGCGCAATGCTTTTGAAATGGGTTTGTATCTGCCAGCTTGATCCGCTGATTTTTTCGGGTAACCTTTAACCGCTGGCCAAGGACACCAAATCCTGTTTTCAGCCACCCAACACTGAGCAATTGACGTTATTTATCGTCAGTTGCTTTTTTTTTGCATTCTGAAACCCGACATGTTTTTCGCATATCACCTCACTGACCCAACGGGAGGTTGTTATGTAATCCTTATCGGAGTTCTCACCAATGCAAGTAAAAGCCCTTACCGCGCTTTGCTTCACCATGATGGCGATGGAGGCCAATGCCCCCGGCATTTGGTTGCCGCTGATCCCCGCCGGCAGTTTTCAGGGAATCGATGGCCGTTCATGGACGAACCCTAACCCTGATGCCATCGTCGCCGCCTTTACCAAAAAGCGGCCGTTTGACGTTGAGCATGCCACCCACATTAAAGCCCCCAAAGGTGAAGAAGCCCCGGCCTACGGTTGGATTACCAAGGTTGAAAACCGTGGCGGCGAGGTGTGGGGCTATGTGGAATGGAACGCCGAAGGTCGCGAAATGATTGAGGAAAAGAAGTACGCCTTCTATTCCCCGGCGTTTGCCCATAACGCTGACACCGGTGTGATTGTCAGCATTGAAAGCGCCGGTCTCACCAACAGCCCGAATTTAGATGTTCCCGCCCTTAACCGACAAGAGGACCACCCCATGAAGCTGTCCCAGCTTATTGCGGCTGCACTCGGCCTTGCCGAAACAGCAACCGAACAGGACGCGGTGACTGCAATCAACTCGCTGAAAAGTGAGAAAGACATTGCATTGAACCGTGCCGCCCAGCCTGACCTGACGCTGTACGTGCCCAAAGACACGCATCAGATTGCGCTCAACCGCGCCGAAAGCGCCGAAGCCAAACTGGCCGAAATCCAGGAACAGGAAATCGACGCCCTGGTGCAGTCGGCTATCGATGCCGGCAAGGTTGCACCTGCCAACAAGGACATGTACCTGGGCCTGTGCCGCACCGAAGGCGGTGTGGAGCAGTTCAAGGCCTTTGTGGGCACGGCTCCGGTGATTGCCACCAACGCCAAAACCAAGGCGCCAAAGACTACCGACCAGCCAGAGCTTAAAGAACATGAGCTGGCCATGTGTCGCAAGATGGGGGTAAGCAAGGAAGACTTCCTGGCTGCCAAAAAACAAATGAACGTAGGAGCTGAATAATGGCGACTGAAGCACAAGTATTGGAAGCCCTGCAGGCCACTATGTCGGCGGCCTACACCAAGGGCCTGTCGGCAGCCAAGCCGCAATGGAACATGATTGCTACCGAAGTGCCCAGCTCCGGTGCAGCCAACTTTTACGGCTGGCTGAAAGACCTGCCCGGAATTGTTGAATGGACCGGCGACCGTCAGTTGGCCGACATGGGCAAGCATGGTTACTCCATCGAAAACAAGACGTTCGAGAGTTCCATTTCGGTATCCCGCGACAACGTGGATGATGACCAGATTGGTCACTACAGCGTGATTGCACAGAACTACGGCGATCAGGTGGCCTACTTCCCGGACACCCTGGCGTATCCACTGCTGGCAGCCGGTTTTACCACCCTGTGCTATGACGGTCAGAACTATTTCGATACTGACCACCCGCTGGAAACCACCCCGGCCAGTACCTTCTCTAACGTGATTGGTGATCCTCTGACTGACACCGGTGAACCCTGGTTCCTGATTGACGATACCAAGGTGCTCAAGCCTGTGGTGTATCAGAACCGTCGCCCGTTCGTGTTCAAGAACATGAACCCGAACGAAGAGTACACCTGGTTCAACAACAAGTACGCCGCCGGCGTGGATGGCCGCTGTAACGTGGGCTTCTCGTTCCCGCAGTTGGCGATTGGCTCCAAAGCTGCGCTCACCGAAGCCAACTATGAAGCGGCCAAAAAGCTGCTGCAGAAGATGAAGAAGGTGGACGGCACCCCAATTGGTACCCGTGCAACCAAGCTGGTTGTTGGCCCTGACAATGAAGCGGCGGCCAAGAAGCTGATTGCCCGCATGCTGATTGAAGGCGGCGATACCAACATCTACTACAACGACGTTGAAATTGTGGTGTCACCACTGATTACCGCCTAATCCTCAGCAGACGGTACACGGAAGAGATTTGGCGCAGGGACGCGCCACCCCTAATCAGTTAATTGCCGGAGAACGACATGACCCAACGTATTCAAATTGATGATACCGGCTGGACCTTGCTTTCTACCGGCAAGACCCGTGGCCTTATCGAAAATGAAACTGGCCGCGCGGTAAAAGTGCGTATTGAGGCTGTAGGCGTGGTACCAAGCAACAGCGAAACCTGGGGCCATAACCTCAACATCGCCAAGTATTTCACCTGGGAAAAGGCGTCATTGGGTGCAGATATCTATGCCAGAGCCACTGAAGGCTCAGGCTATTTGCTGGTATCTGAGGGGTAATCATGGGGCCGTCACACGAGCTGTATTTCCCCGGCGAAGAAGTCTATGCGCTGCTTGCCAGGGCAAGCTTTGTTACCCAGGATGCCAACGACCTCAAGCAGACGCTTGCAGCCAACGGCGTACCTGAAGTGGTGACCTACAACCGTTTGGCGGTCAGCGATCCCGAGGTGGATATCAATCTGGCCACTGGCGAGGTGACCTTTCACAGCGACTTCAGTGGGGTTGCTTCCATCAGTGTGGGGATCCTGCGGGAGTTGACCGGCAGCGGAAATATTGAATGGGGTGTGTTTGTACAGGCGTACGACCCGGTCAACGAGATATGGGTGCCATATGAAGGGTCACTGAGGCCCATCACCATGAGCACCCAAACCTCGAATGAAAAGCGGGTCATCGATTACTCGCTGGCGGTAGAGCTGAAGAAGGAGCAGAAGTTCCGCTTTATGCACTACACCACCGATGCATCGAAGACGGTTTCCATTGTGTCGTTTGGTGCCACGGGTTTGTTGCCATCATCGGCTGGGGTCATTGTCAGCCTGTTCGGCATCATTCCAACCTGATCCAACCTAACCCAAGGAGTTGAACGTGAGTGAAGCTAAAACCCCAAAAGGCGCTGGTCGCCAACGGAAGGTCGCAGTTGCCGCTACTGATGGACAGACAGTGGCACAGGGTGCTGCCGTCAAAGCAGCGCAAGCCAAATCGGACGCGGCACTAGCCGAGATTGAAGCCAAGGCAAAAGCTGAAGCCGAGGCAAAGGCCAAGGCAGATGAAGAAGCCAAGGCCAAAGCGGAAGCCGAGGCTAAAGCCAAGGCCGATGAAGAAGCCAAGGCCAAAGCGGAAACCGAGGCAAAGGCCAAAGCCGATGAAGAAGCCAAGGCCAAAGCGGAAGCTGAGGCTAAAGCCAACCAACTGGAGCAAGACAATGAAAGCATGGGTATATCAAAAACTGGTACTGGGGCTGATCTGCTGTCTGGCATTGATAGCTGCACCCTTCTTGGCGCTTTCGAAGTGCATGCAAAAGCTGATGCAGGCTTTTGGCGAAGTGGCGTGCAGTTTCATCGGCTCAAGCCAACCCTGGTGTTGGTGGTGGAGCAGGAAGACCATGCGGCTGCAGGCGTTCATGCGCCGGATGATGAGTCACAGCAGGTGGTATTGCTCACTAAGCAAAAGGCAGAGCGGGTATACCGTGAGCCCAACCTGGTGGTTACCGACGTCGAACTTGATGACCTGATACCAGGTCAGCAATAAGCCGCAGTAAGGGGGCAACGATGGCAACTTATGCAACCAAGCAGGACCTGATTGATCGCGATGAATCCATGTTGTGGAACTTCGCCATCGACAGAACCACGGGCGAGCTGAACGATACCTATATCGACCAGGCGTTGGCGCAGGCCGATGAGGAAATTGATTCATTCCTGGGCCGCCGCTACCAGCTGCCCCTGCCAACCGTGCCGGGGATCCTGAATAAGATTGCCATCACCATCGCCTTTTACTGGTTGGCTGACCGCGACAATCAGGCCACCAACCTGCTGGAAGACCGCTACAAAATGCAGCTCGACACCCTGCGCGAAATTGCCACCGGCAAGCGTGAACTTGGGCTGCCAACCCTTGAGGCCCCGGCTGAGAGCAGTGTTGGCAAAGTGGAGCTGGTGCAGGACAACGAGCGCCTGTTTACCCGTAAAAGCCTCGGGGGCGTGCTCTGATGGCCATCAGCGTACAGGTTAGCGGTACCGAGCAGCTGCAGCGCTATCAGCAGCTGCTGGAGACGCTGGCTAGCCCCAAGCATAAAGCGGCGCTGCTCGACACCCTTGGCGCCGTGGTAGAAAGCCAAACCCGGAGACGTATCGCCGATGAGAAAACATCTCCTGATGGTGAGTCTTGGCCTGATTGGTCTGCGGCGTATGCCAAGACTCGTCATGGAAATCAGTCGCTGCTGCGAGGCAATGGCGATCTGCTGGATTCCATCCAATACCTGGTGGAAAAAGACCAGGTACGAGTCGGCTCACCGCTGCCTTATGCAGCAGTACACCAGGATGGTTTCAGTGGTGCTGTGCAGGTGGATGCGCATACGCGCCTTATCACTCAGGCCTTTGGCAAGGCGCTGGCGTTTCCGGTGCATCAATCGGTGGCGGCGTTCAGCCGCATGATGAATATCCCTAAGCGCGAGTTCCTGGGGCTGAGCCGCGATAACCAAACCGAAGTGTATGCCGTGGTCGGCAACTTCTGGCAGGAACTGATGCTGGAGGGCGTGCAGTGATTAGACCCGATTTTAACGTGGTTGGCTCAACCGTTTACGCCTGCAACAAGGTGGTGGAATACCTCAAACCACTGTTGGAAGGCGGCGAGCGTGACATCGACAAGGTGGAAACCGTTGAGCGCCACATCGGCCGCTTCGATACCGCCGAGCAGGTCAAACGCTGGTTATCCAAACGTGATGGCGGCATTCGGATTGCGGCACTGAATGTGACAGCCTATGAGCGCATTGGCGGCCGCATTGTTGGCCGGGTGAATATGGCGGCTTATGTGTTCACGGCCCCTCGCTTTGGTTACGACAAAGACACGCTGGCAGAAGTGATTGCCGGCAAGCTGGTTGCCGCCATGATGGAGCGCAATGCTCCGCCAGAGGCATATGGCAGGGCGGAAAACTTTCGCGCTGACAACCTCTACAGCACCGCCATTGATGAAACCGGCATGGCCTGCTGGGCCGTAAGCTGGTCGCAGCAGTGGTATCTGGATGAGCCCATCGATGGTGCCTCGCTGGATGACTTCCTGCGCTTTGGCCTGACAGGTGAGTTAGCTGATGGTGCGCCAGTCATTGAAGGCGTGGTGGATTTACCGCAATAGCACTTTCGTAACAGAACTTTCGCAATGGAACTACCGCAACAGACCAGCCGCAGCAGCGGTATCAAAACAGGAAACGAGACATGTTGATTTTCATTAAACCCGCAAAGTCTGCGGTGCCGGTGCGCAAGCCTGGTGGCGACTACCTCAAGGCCGATGGCGAAAAGGTAGAACGCTCAGCATTTTGGGTACGTCGCCTGAATGATGGCGATGTCATTGAAGTGAAAGCCGCCAAAACCACTGCGGCCAAAACCAAGGCAGGAGAATAACCATGGCGTTAGGTAATATCCCCAACGATATCAAGGTGCCGCTGGTCTACATCGATATCGATAACAGTCAGGCACTTTCCGGTACCCCGGCACTGGCGCAAAAGGTGCTGGTGATTGGTCAGCAGCTGGCCACGGGCAGCGCCGCTGCATTGACGCTTAACCGCATCACCAGCAGCGAAAGCCAGATGGATGCGCTGTATGGTTATGGTTCCATGCTATCGCGGATGCTGAAAATGTTCCGCAAGTCCAACGCCTATACCGATGTGTATGCCATGGGCGTAGAGCTTTCCGGTGCCACTGCCGCCAAAGGTGAAATCACCGTGGCCGCCGCCAGCGCCAAAGCCGGTGTGATTGCGCTGCTGATTGCCGGCGAGTCGGTGCAGGTTGCGGTAACGGAGGCTGATAGCGCCGCAACCATTGCTACGGCCATCATTGCCAAGGTGAATGCCAATACCCATTTGCCGGTAACGGCCGCGCTGAAAGCCGCCACCACGGAAACCGTGGAGCTTACCTGTAAGTGGACCGGCAGCACAGGCGACGATATCGACATCCGCTACAACTACTACGACGGTGAAGTGCTGCCAAGCGGTGTGACTCTCACCGTGGTAGATATGACTGGCGGCGCCGGCACGCCCGATATGGATGCAGTGATCGCCGCCATTCCCAACGAGTGGTACAACCATATCGTGATGCCATTCAACGACACCCAAAGCCTGAACAAGCTACGCGATGAGCTGGTGACGCGCTGGGGGCCGCTGAAGATGATTGAAGGCATTGCCTATACCGCGTTCCGGGGCACCTTTGCTGAAACCGGCGCTTTCGGTACCGCCCGTAACGACTATCTGTTTACCTGTATGGGCACCAACCAGGCGCCACACTCGCCCTATGAGTTTGCCGCCGCCTATGCCGGTCAGGCGTCGTACTCGCTGGGGATAGATCCGGCCCGCCCGCTGCAAACCCTGGTGATGACAGGCCTGCTGCCACCCGCCAAGGAAATCCAGTGGGACAGCACCGAGCGCAACCTGTTGCTGGGTGATGGCATTGCCACCTACATGGTGACGCCGGGTGGCGAAGTGGCCATCGAGCGCGAAGTCAGCATGTACCGCGAAAACGCCTTTGGGGATCCGGACCCAAGTTATCTGGACATCACCACCCCGGCAACGCTTGGCTACCTGCGCTATTCACTGCGCACCATGGTAACCAACCGCTTCCCGCGCCATAAGCTGGCCAACGATGATGTGCTGGCACGGCTTGACCCAGGGCAGCCAGTGGTGACCCCCAAGATTATGCGCCAGGCGATTCTGGAACTGGCCAATAACGATTGGGTACCCAAGGCGCTGATGGAAGACTTTGATGCGTTCAAGGACAGCCTGGAGGTGTACCGCGATGAGAGCGACAACAACCGCCTCAACTGCGTATTCCACCCTGACATTGTCAACCAGATGCGTATCTTTGCAGCGCTGATGCAATTTGAACTCTAAGTAAAGGAGCCTTAATCATGGGTCAAATCCTTGGTGAAGTGGTTATTCGTGCCAACAGCAAGCAGCTGAAAACGAAAAAGGGTTCCACCCTCAGCCCGGGCGGTTATACCCGTACGCCGCATGTTGGACCAGGGCGGGTGTGGGGCCAATCGAACGAGTACACGGTACCCACCATTGCGGTGGTGATCGCCGCCGATGAAGATGTGGATGTGCTGGAAATCAACGCCATCACCAATGCCACCCTCACCTGGGAAGGTGACAACGGCGTCGACTATATGATGACCGACTGTGCCCCGCAGGCACCTTTTACCATCAGTGACAGCGGCGACATTACCGGCACCTTCCAGGGCAACAAGGTGGAGCGCATCTGATGGCGGTCATGACCTTTGACCTGGAGCACGGCCTCAAGGTGGGTGAGGTTGCCCACCTTGAGGTTGGCCTTAAGGAGCTGAGTTCCGGCGACTACATCGATGCGCAGCTGGCGGCCGAAAAGGTAGTGGTGCAGGACGGCAAGGCCATCGCCTATACCAGCGATGTGCTTTACGGGCTGGAGCTGCTGGTGCGCCAGGTGGAATACATCGGCAGTGTGCAGGGCCCTATCGGCATTAAGGAGCTGCGCAAACTGCACCAGGACGACTTCACCTTGCTGCAGCAAAAAGCCTCTGAATTGGATCAACTGCTGGCTGAGGAGTTGGCTGCCAGGGGGCGACCTTAAGGCGCTGGCGGCAGTCTGTGAAGACCTGCAGCTGGCAGTGTCTTCCCGGGTGCCGCTTAGCGTCTCCAACGCCATGACGCTCAGGCGGCTGTGGCGTACCTACCAAAAGCTGAGAGACTTGATCCATGGCCCAGCAACTTAAAACCGACATCATCCTCAACCTTGCCGGCAATCTTGCCACCAAGGCCCGCCAATATGGCAACTCCATGAGTGAGTTTGCCAAGCGCAATGAAAAAGCCATGACGCTGCTGCGCAGCACTACCGAAGCCGCTGGCCGGGGTATCGATACCCTTGGCAATCGCTATGTTGGTTTGGCGGCTGGGTTGGTTACCGGTGCCACTGTGCGCAATATCGGTAACTTCTCCGAGCAGATGACCCGCATCGGTACCAATGCCAAACTCACCGATGAGCAGGTGTCGCAGCTCAAAGGCAATATTCTGTCACTGGCCAATCAAGCTGATATCCGCATCGATACCACTCAATTTGCCACCGCGGTTGATGAGCTGCTGGGCAAAACCGGTGACTTTGAGTTTGTGCTGAATAACCTGGAAAACATGGGCCTGTTTATGCAGGCTTTTGGCGCGGATGCCAAATCGAGCGGCGCTCTGTTTGCACAGTTCCGCGAGAAAGGCATTCGTGATTCAAAGGCAGTAATGAACACCATTGATGATCTCTACAGCCAGTTCGCCATTGGTAGTGTCAACGTGAAGGATTTGGCATCTATTTCGGAGCAGCTTTTTGCCACTTATCAAAGCCAGGGGCCACAAGCGATTACCCAAATGGGCGCCCTGGTGCAGCTGTTTGCCAAGGCCAAGGGTAATGCCAATGAATCGTTAACCTCAATTCAAGCTGTGTTTGCCACATTCTCGGATAAACAAAAAGTTCAATTTTTAAATCGGCAAGGTATCGAGGTATTTAAAAAAGGCACTAAGGAGCTGCGCCAGCCAGTTGAGTTGCTGCTGGAGATATTGGATAAGGCAAAAAATGACCCGCTTAAATTGGGTGATGTATTTGACCAAACATCATTGCAAGGTTTGGCGGCGTTATATTCGCAGGAAAATAAAGACCTGCTTGAAAAGATGGTGACCTCAACAGGCGAATATGGCGAGACACAAAAAGCAGCCGCTAAAAATGCCGCCGAATTTAATAACGCCATGAAGGCGCTTAATACCTCATTTAATAACTTTGCTGAAAGTCGCCTTTCCCAACCGATTAAAGATTTAGCCGATGCCATTAATGGTGTTGACCAGAAAACGATTGATAACTGGCTTAAGTGGGGTGAAACCGCGCTATGGGTGGTGGGCGGTTTAATTGCCGCCAAGAAAGGTTTGGAAGTAGCCAGTGACCTGAAAAACATATTTGGTAGTAAAGGCGCGGGTGGCGCTGGCGGTGGTGGTGTTACTGATATGGGCGTGATGCCGGTGTACGTGGTCAATATGGGTCAGGGGGGCATGGGCGGCTTTGGCGGTATGCCTGATGCCGCGGGTGGCAATGGCAAGAGTCAAAGCAAATGGGGGCGCGTTGGCAGCGCTGCTAAGACCGGCGCAGCAGCACTCATCATGTACCCAATTGTTGACTCGATTGCTGATGCGGTGATTGGCGATACCGATTTTGGCAAATGGGCCAAGGCCACCACTTTGAAGGATGTCTTTCCCGGGATCTTTGGCGCCGGCCTGACCGATGTCAGCAAACCAGCCAACAACGACATTGCCAACATGGTCAATGGCATTAATGGCCAGTTGAATCTCAAGTTGGATCTGTCTGACAACCGCCCCAAGTTGACTGTAGTGAAAGCCCCACCTGGTATCAGCGTGGATCCCGATACCGGCATCAACTGATAAAGGCGTTATACAGGAGCTATACAGGAGCTATGAATGGCATTTGAAGATCGTTTATCAGCATCCTTCCGGGGTGTTGCATTTTTACTGGAAGAGGCTGACGGCGAAAGCGGCCGCCGCGCCGTGCCGCATTCATACCCCAAAAAGGAAGTGGGCTACACCGAGGACAACGGCAAGGTATTAACCCGGGAGAACATTACCGGGCGAGTGCTGGGTGATGACTATCTGCAGCAGCTTGAAGCGATACTGACCGCATTGAATAAGCCTGGACCGGGTGAGCTGGTGCATCCCTGGTTTGGCATTCGCAAGGTGCAGATTGGCCGGGTCAGCCACAAGCTGGTAAACCGCATTGATGGCACAGCAACCTTCAGTTTTGAGGTGTTTGAGGTTGGTGAAAACCTGTTCCCCAATGCCAGCAGCGATACCGCGACTGAAGTCGGTACCGAGGCCGCCAACACCCAGGTTTCGATTGAACAGACCTTTGCCAATGAGTTTGACGTCGATGCTCTGGACGGCGTGGGCGACATGGTGGACTTGTTCCTGGACGATATGGACGAACTGGCGCGGGGCTTGCCTTCGCTGCCGGATGAGCTGCGCCAGTGGACCGACAGACTGATGCGCACCAAGGACTCGATAGGCGCATTGCTGGCCTATCCCGGTGAGCTGGCCCGCGAAACCATGGGCCTGCTGGAAGACATCAAAGGGGTGGTAAAAGACCCAATACGCTCGCTTGAGGTGTACCGCAATGTGCAAAATCGCTGGCAGGGTACCCGCGCTGAGCTGGCGGTGAGTGGTGGCCTTGCCAGGGATATCAGCAGCGAAGGCGGCATGGCGGCGTCGGTGCCAAAAATATCCAACCCCACCAAGCTTGATGCCATTCAGGCCAATGCTGCGGCCTTTAAAACTCTGGTGCTTGACAGTGCTGCTGTGGCGCAGTGCGCGGCATTGGCAGAGGCCGACATAGTGCAGAAGCTCGATGACCAGGAGCAAATGGTTGAAAGCCTCTCTGGCGCCGAGCGTAACGCCATTCTGACCGGCCAGCAGCTTAAGTCATTGGGATATGGCATTGCCGACCAGTTGGCGGAGTATGCCGCCACAGCGGTAGAGAACGGCAGCAGCGCCGTATGGCGCCAAATGCGCCGTTTACGCCAGGCAGTGCTGGCCGATACCCGCGCCCGCGCCGAGCTGCTGCCGCAGGTAAGCATATATCGCCCAGTTACCACTGTACCTGTGGCCCTGGTGGCGTGGCAGCAAACCGGTAATACCGAACGGCGCGACAGTATTGTGAAGCGTAATGGCTTTGCCAATCCGGCCTTTATTTTACCCACCGCCGACGTTGAGATTATTTCGGAGAGCTGATGTAGATGGCTGACAATATTATTTTAAAAGCCGGCGGCAATATTTATCAGGGCTGGACCAAAATCAGCGTGACTCGCTCGCTTGAGGCAATGTCGGGCACTTTTGATTTGGAATTAACCTGGAAATGGCAAGGGCAAGCAGGCCAATACGAAAAGTTTATGGAGCCCATCAAGCAGGGCCAGCAATGCACCGTGGATATTGGCAGCGAGCGGGTGATTACCGGCTATGTGGATGACTGGATCCCCAGTTATGACGATACCACTGTGACCATTTCTGTCTCTGGCCGTGATAAAACTGCCGACCTGGTGGATTGCTCGGTAGATATCCAAAGTGGCCAGCTTAATAACCAAACCTTAAGCCAAATCGCTAACCTGGTTTGCAAACCATTTGGCATCGAGGTGGTGGTAAATACCGATGTGGGCGAGGCGTTTCAGCGAATTCAGGTTGAACAGGGGGAGACCCCGCACGAGCTGCTGTCGCGCCTCGCCAGACAGCGCGGTGTGCTGCTGACCAGCGACACCTTTGGCAACCTGGTGATTACCCGTGCCAGCAAAACCCGGGCTGGGGTGGCCTTGAAGCTGGGCGAGAACATCAAAGCGGGCCGTGGGCGTTTCAGTTGGCGCCAGCGCTATAGCAAGTTCACTGTGAAAGCTGCTGGAGCTGGGCATGGCGCCTGGGACAGCGCCGCGTTATCAACCGTAGGCGGTATTAAAGCTGATGTGACGGATACCGAGATAGGCCGCTACCGGCCGCTGATTATCGTTAATGAAGAGATCACCACTGCAGAAGGTGCGGCCAAGCGGGGCCAGTGGGAACGCCAGCGCAGCATTGGTAAATCCAACACGGTGGAATACACGGTAACCGGCTGGCGCATACCGCAAACCGGTAACCTGTGGGACATCAATACCCTGGTACCCGTGAGTGATGAGATCATGGGTATCGAAGAAGACATGCTGATTGCTTCATTGATGTTCAGCGAAGGTGACGATGGTCGCCTGACCGTTATCAGCGTGGTAAGGCCTGATGCCATGGACATTCCGGCCCAAGTGGTGAGCAACACCAAGCTTGGAGGTGGCCAGTGGTAACCGAACGCTACATTGACAAGCTGCTGGCTCCTATACGCCGCCGTATAACCGGCATGCTGACCCGCGCTGTGGTCACCGGTATTGTTGAAGACCTGCAACGCCAGAACCTGCAGCTGAAGATGCATGCTGATGAGTCCGGTGACAATATCGAGCGCTTCCAGAACTATGGCATCAGCTCTTATCCACCGGCCGGAGCCGAGGCCATTGTGGCAGCCCTTGGCGGCAGCTTGTCCGGCCTGGTTGCGATTGCCGTTGAAGATAAAAAATATCGGCCACAGGGTGAAAGCGGTGATGTTTTTCTATACCATCTTGATGGTCATAAAATCCGCTTAACCCAGGCTGGCCAGATAATCGTTACAGCAACCGACGTTATTTTCGAAGCCGCCAACTCCTTCACTATTATTTCCCCTGAAACATTAATTCAAGGCCCGTTACATGTGACCGGTGGAATATCAACAGACCTTGGCATTTATGCCACTGGCGCTATTACCTCAGGCAGCGTGGTAACTGGCTCTGACCTGTCGGCCAACAATATTTCGTATCTTGGGCACACCCATTTAGACGCAGAAAGCAGGCCGACCTCAGCACCGCAATAAGCACCACAATAGGGTTGTTATGAGCGTTAGCATCATGCTGGACATGGCCAAAAATGCCGGAGTGCTGATTGACAGCGAGGGGGGGAATATCGATGGCGACATTTCCTCCCTCGTTTTGATCTCAGTGTTTACCGATGCCCGCGCCGAGGATTCAGATACCTTGCCGGATGGCTCGGCAGACCGCCGAGGCTGGCCAGGTGACAGCTTCTACGATGCGCCATGGGGCTCGAAGCTTTGGCTGCTGTACCGCGAGAAGCTGACAACCGATGTGCGTAATAAGGCGGTGAAGTACGCGCAGGATGCGCTGGCGTGGATGCTTCAGGATGATGGCAACGGCGCCTTGGCTAAGTCTGTTGTGGTGACCGGTTCTATTCCGCGCTTTCAGACCCTGGCCTTGAAATTTGTAATAACCAAACCTGACGGTGAGGTGATCTCGTTTACCGCCTCCAAACGATGGGAGACACAAGGTGCCGTTTAACGTTCCTACGCTGCGTAGTCTTATCGAGAGCGGCTTAATTGATATTGAAGCGTCGCTCGATACTGTGCTGCCAAAATTTGGTATTGAGCAGGCATTGAATGCTGCCGTGAGTGGCAGCGTGCGTGACCTGTACGATTATCAAAGCTGGATCGTGCGCCAGATAATCCCCTCAACTGAGTCAGAAGACCAAACCATTATTGATACCGCCCGCTATGAGGGTGTGATCCAGAAACTGGCAACCAGTGCCGCAGGCCCTGTGACCTTTACCGGTAACGTGCCTATTCCTGTTGACACCGTGATGACGCATTCAGATGGCCGCCTGTACCGGGTGGTGCTATCGAATGCGCCATCCGGTGGCTCTGTGGTGGTACAGGTTGAGGCCGAGCAAACTGGCGCTGCCGGTAACCTGCTTGCAGGCACAGTATTAACCCTGGTTTCTACCGTGCCTGGTATTCAACCAAACGGCATTGCTGGCGACATTACCGGCGGCGCAGATCTGGAGGCCGTTGCCCAGGTGCTGGAGCGTTTGCTGTTTCGTAAACGCAACCCGCCGATGGGCGGCGCTGTACATGACTATGTTGCCTGGTGCCGCGAAGTGCCCGGGGTAAACCGCGCCTGGGCCGTGGACAACTACCAGGGACCGGCTACCGTGGGTTACGCATTTGTTTTTGATGACCGGCCTGACATCCTGCCAACCTACGCCGACCAGGTGGCCATGGCGGAGTATATCTATCGCCACCCAGACCCGGCCACAGGCGCTGACGTGGGCCGCCCTGGTGGCATCGAGGCTGTGTACATTCCGCTGGTACTGAAAACCACCGATTTGGATATCGCCCTGACGCCTGACACGGCCGAGCTGCGCCAAAGCGTGCTTACCAGTGTGCAAAGCTATTTCAACACCCTTAGCCCTGGTGAAACCCTGCTGCTGAGTGGTGTGCGTACTGCCATTGGCTCAACTGTGGGTGTGACAGATTACCTGCTTGATTTGGCCGCGGACGTTACGTCTCTTTCCAACGAATTGCATGCACTGGGAGTGGTTACATGGGGCACTCCGTAACGCAGTGGACAGCCTCACTGATGGCTCAGATGCCGCGAGGCATTCTGTGGCCAAGAGAAGTTACGCTCGATTTAAACAAATACGCCGCCGGCTATGCCCCACGCCTGGAGCGGGCAGAAGCGAGTGCTGATGAACTGCTTTATGAAATGCGCCCAGAGACCACCACCAAGCTGCTTGACGAGTGGGAAGAATATCTGGGGCTGCCTGAGTGCAAATCAGACCTTGGCAACAACATCGAATACCGCCGCTATGCTGTCGTCGAGAAATACCACCGCAAAGGCGGCCTGCAAGCCTGGAATGTGCAGAAGCTGGCCACTGATTTGGGCTTTACCGTGGAAGTGGATGAGGCATTCCCCCACCACTGTTTGCGGGGGTGCACCTACCCATTATGGGGTCCGCAGTACCGTTACATCATGCGGGTGACAGTGTACGGCATTCCAGGTGCCTATATGACCTGCCTGGATGATGTGTTGACGCCGCTGCTGACAGCCGATGCAGGTGTGCTGGAGTGCACTCTGAACCGTTACAAGCTCGGCGGTTTGTATTACGAATTTTATTACGCCGTTTAGGCATTTTCATTGGCGATAACACCGCTTTAGACAGCGTTTAAACCAGTTTTAATTGGAGATTTACCATGCACCCATTACGCAACGGTTCGCAAGCTACAGAAAGACCAGCAGCCAAACCACTAACCGGAAGTCCAGGCTGGTTTACCGAATCAGGCGACAACAACATTCCCAGTTATCCTGGTGCGGATTGGTTTAACCATGTGATCGCCGAGTTTCAGAATGCATTGGCGGCGCTAGGTATTCCATTTGTGCCTGGTGATGACAATCACTTGGCAGATGCCCTTAAAAAGATAAATTATAAGGTTTTTACATTTGATTATTTTGCAGATGTAATTAGCTCTGAGCTTGACCTTTCTTCATTTTTAGAGGTTAAGACAATTCAGCATTCTACTGATGGGCTTGGGGGGACCACCTACATTAAAGATGGCACTAGTGGCACCCCGAATACAGGAAACGAAGCCAAGTTTTATGATGCTTCTGGTACAGGATGGATTAACAAGAGCAGAAATGTTACCACTTTTGGACCCATCACTGATGATATTGCGATCAGTGCACAGAAAGCAATCGACCAATTTAACTGCGTTTACATTCCTAACAGAACAGATTTCATCCACCGATCTTCCACGATATCTTTGAAAGAAGGTTCCGTCATCAACGCTGACAATCCCCTTGTTTCGTCAGACGGTGAGAATTTTGTGACTTTCATCCTTGCTGATGACATAAAGCGTTGGGCCATTTTGGGGGCATTGAATTACAAAGGTTCATTGGTTACGAGTGAGGACATTGGCGGTGAAATTGGCCTTTTAGTGAAAGGTGGCCAAAACTATCGAGTTGAAAGTTTTGTTGGAAGAAACTGCAGGTCTCACAGCGTAAAAATTGAAGCTGGTTCAACTGCTTCAGCTCCTAGAGGTGATCAAGGGCAGCTTGTAAGCTGTGCTGGTTATGAATGCATGGTTGGATTAGAGGTTCAGCCAGATACTACCGCCGAATTCAATCAAATTATAGGTTTCAACACGTCTGGCTGCCAGGACGGGGTCGTTATTGGTGCGGGTAACACATCACTGGTTGGTGGTAACTGTGTTGACAATGTTCGTGGTGTAACAGTGGTTGGTGGATTTAATCATGCTCATGGAATATGTAGCAGCATGAATATCAACCACAACTCTGAGTATAACATTAAGTGCATTGATGTTGTGAACGGGCACACGTTTGACTCATGTCACGCATATGGCAATGGTGGTACTTCCTCACCGATTTGGTTTGTTAATTCAAAATCTGTTGTATACCAAAACGGAAAAATTGATTGTCCGATATACAACGACGGGGAGGTTGGGCAAAACGCAATTTTAAATAACAATATGCCAGGAGTAGACGCGCAACTACTGGGTTTGAACCCAGAGATGCTTCGTGTATTGGGTAATTGGACTGCAGATGGTACATGGGCCAGCAATGATGCAGCGAGTGAGTATACGTTAGTTAGCAGAGGTGGCACACCACAGAGCATTCCTTTAGGAACTACGCTTGTATTTAATAGTGCTATTAAAGATAAAAGGACTAACCAGGATCTTGTAACCGGAGTTTATACCTCAACTATTGAAACCACTCTTGACGTCGAGCTCTATCTGGAAATTACTGGTACTTTTACGGAGAATAGTTATTTAGAACTGTTGGTCGGCGCTGATGTATTCGCAACTATACCCGCGGTAATGATTTCGCCAACGCTGCTGGTCGCCAGCGCTGTAATATCCACGAATGTCGCCGCAGGTACATTTATCAAACTTGTGTCAAAAATCCCAGCTGGAACATCCCCACAATTAGATCTAGGAAGCCAGCTCCGCATTGCAACTCAGCAGTAACATCAATTTGACTAGTATAATGAGCACAAAACGCAGTGCTCGTTATACTAGACTTTCCTGCTCACTTCTTGCGGCGCGCTACACTGTGGTCAGTTTTTGGTGTGTGCTCTGGCAAGCTTTGGGGTGTCTTTGGTGCTTGAAACCACCACGGTGGACGGCATTCAGGCGGCCTGGGCGGCGCTGGCCTATGCGGGCTTGGTGTCGGTTGGGGTGGCCTACACCCTGCAGGTACTGGCGCAAAAGCATGCCCATCCGGCCCATGCGGCCATCATCCTGAGTTTGGAGACCGTGTTTGCCGCCATCGGCGGTATGCTGTTTCTCGATGAAAGCCTGTCTGGCCGGGCGCTGTTTGGCTGTGGCTTGATGTTAGTCGGGATGCTGATAAGTCAGGTGCCGCTAAGGTATCTGGTTAAATCCCGCCATCAAAAAGCGGCATAAACTGCCGCTTTGAATGCATCCGATTGCCGGATTGGCTTTTATCTCGTCTATTGGGCTTTAATCTCGACTATCGGGCTTATTCGCTGACAAGCTGATCCAGCAACACATCATCGCCAATCAAATACAGGGACTCCGCCAGCAGTTCCTGTTTGCCAAGCTCTTCCAATCCAAGCACGAAGGTTGCTCTGAACAGTGGCACGCCTGTGTGACTTGCGCTTTCAAGCTGGGTCGAAAAGTGCTCAATATTGATGCCCAGTGCATTGATTTTATTTGAGATCTCAAGCACCAGTCCCGGTCTGTCGTAGGCCACAAGGGTATAGCTGCGCTTGTGGGTGGGGCGCTTGGCCGCACGGGTACTGGCATGGGTGAGGGTCAGGCCCTCGATGCATTCCAGGTTCTCAATCAGGCCGTCCCAGTTATCCGCCGGGATCTCCAGCACTATGATGGCGGCGAAGATGCCGTCGATATGGCGCAGCTCAGAATCCAGCCAATTGCCACCATGGCGGCTCACCGCGTGGGCAATTTGTTCCACCAACCCGGTTCTGTCCGGGGCCTGCAGGGTGATGAGGTATCTCAGCATCGCTCGCTTACTCCTTGTGTTTGCTAGAAAATGGCGTCTTTGATGGCTGCGTATTTTTGCCAGTGAATTGGCGCTGGCGTAACACAACTGTCATATTGGCGTCATATAATGCGCCCATCCCAAGTTGGGTGTGACCCGGATAAGTATAGTTAGCACAGGCTAACGGGCATGCCCAGCGAAAAGAGCTCAGGCCAATCAATCAGAGGTTATGAATGGAAATTCAGGTCACTAAGCCTGAAATGGCTGCCAGCATACTGGCAGGCAGGGGCACGGGGCGACGCGCCCTCAAGGACAAGGCAACGGCAATCGGCGTCAGTGTTGGCGGCGTGATGGTGTTCGTGGCCCTTTTGCTTATCTTCTTTTACCTGCTTTATGTGGTGAAACCGATTTTTGATGGTGCCTCGGTCAGTGAGCGCACCGCCATTCCTTATGCCGAAAACAGTGCCCCGGCCCTGATGGTCGGCAGCGATGAGCAAAATGAATTGCTGTTTAGGGTTGGCACTGATGGTCAGGTGCAGTTTTACCGCGCCAGCGGTGAACTGGCTGAGACTGTTCAGCCTGAGCTGCCAGCGGGGGTGACCGTTGTCAGTTCTGCCGCTTTAGTTCCCCATGAGCAAAGCTTTGCGCTGGGGCTGTCAAATGGTGAGCTGCAACTCTACCGGGTGGAGTTCGGAGTAACCTATCCGGACAACCGCCGCATGATAACTCCACGCCTTCGCCGCCTGAGTCAGGATGGCGAGCTGGTGATTAGCCAGTCCGGCGCCCCCATCAGTCAGTTTGCTTTTGGCCGTACCAATGAGCAATTAACCGTGGCCTTTAATGGCGAGGGTGAATGGCAACTGACTCGCCTTGAAGGGGAAGAGAACCTGCTGACCGAAGAGATTGAATGGACCAACAGCAGCGCCTCGCTGCCGGATGCGCCATCTCAGGTCGAGCAGCAGTTGATGACGCCGGATCAGCGTCAGTTGATGCTGCGCTCCGGCAACAAGATTTTTGTGTATGACATCCGCGATGCCGAAGAGCCTTCGCTGATGCAGGTAATTGATGCCGGCCGTGCCAAGAGCCGTCTTACCGGCGTATCGCTGCTCTCAGGTGCAAGTTCGCTGCTGCTGGCCTACGACAACGGTGAAATGGTGCAGTACTTCCAGGTCAGCAGTGACAAGGGCCGCCTGTACCGTGAAATTCGCGACTTCAAAGGCCTGGGCCACATTGAGTCCGTGGGCACCGAGTTCTACCGAAAAAGCTTTGCCACCGTCACCGATGATGGCCGCCTGACACTGCTGTACACCACCAGTCAGCGCGAACTGTTAAGCGAGAAGTTCGATATTGCCAAGCCCCAGGCGCTGGGTTTCAGCCCCCGCTCCAATGCGCTGGTTGTGGATGCCGGTAACAAGCTGCATCTGTTTGCAGTGGACAACGCCCACCCAGAGGTGAGCTGGAGCGCCCTGTGGAATAAGGTGTGGTACGAAGGCTACCCAGAGCCGCAATTTGTGTGGCAGTCCACCTCGGGTTCCGATGACTTTGAGGCCAAACTCAGCCTGATGCCACTGGCATTCGGCACCATGAAAGCGGCGCTTTATGCCATGTTGTTTGCGGTACCGCTGGCCATTGCCGGTGCCATTTACACCGCTTACTTTATGTCGCCCAAGGTGCGCGGCATTGTGAAACCCACCATCGAAATTATGGAAGCCCTGCCGACCGTTATTCTGGGTTTCCTTGCCGGTCTGTGGCTGGCGCCGCTGATTGAAGAGCACCTGCCGGGCATTCTGGTGATGCTGATTTTACTGCCGGCCTCGATTCTGCTGAGCGCCTTTGGCTGGAGCAAGCTGCCAGGTCGCTGGAAACAGCGTCTGCCTGAGGCATATCAGGAACTGATGCTGGTGCCTGTGCTGTGTCTTGTGGGTTATCTGTCATTTGCCATCAGCCCGACCCTGGAAGTGCTGTTCTTCCACGGCGATACCCGCCAGTTTATTACCAACGAGCTTGGGATCACCTTCGACCAACGTAACGCGCTGGTGGTGGGCATTGCCATGGGCTTTGCGGTTATCCCAACCATTTTCTCCATCGCCGAAGACGCTATTTTCTCGGTGCCGCGTCATCTGTCCAACGGCAGTCTGGCCCTGGGCGCAACCCAGTGGCAAACCCTGACCCGGGTAGTGCTGCTGACCGCCAGCCCCGGCATCTTCTCGGCCATCATGATGGGTCTTGGCCGCGCCGTGGGTGAAACCATGATTGTACTGATGGCAACCGGTAACACCGCCATTATGGAATGGAGCGTGTTTGAAGGTATGCGTACCCTGGCGGCCAACATTGCGGTGGAAATGCCTGAGTCGGCCATTGGCAGCAGCCACTACCGTGTGTTGTTCCTCGCGGCCTTTGTACTCTTTGTCTTTACCTTTATTTTCAACACAGTAGCTGAGGTTGTACGTCAGCGTCTGCGTGAGCGTTACAGCTCGCTGTAAGCAGGAATGAATTCAAGATGGAATGCTTTGATTTGAGTTGGGGACAGCACTATGGGTAAGTGGTTTAAATCGGGTTCCCCCTGGATTTGGATGACAGGCGGCGCGGTGAGCCTCAGTCTTATAGCGGTACTGGGTCTGCTGCTGCTCATCGCCTGGCGTGGTCTGTCCTACTTCTGGCCTGCCGATATCTATCAGTGGCAGCTGCGTGATGCCAAGGGCGTTGAGTCTACCCTGATTGGTGAAATCTACGACAGTGAACAGGTGCCAACAGAGCGCCTGATCACCGCCGGTGTAGAGTTTGCCGAGCATCCCGGCGAGTTTGTGACCCGCTATCTGGTGAAGACCGGTAACCGTGAGTTTGTAGGGCTGGATTTCCGCTGGGTGCTGGCAACTGACATTGTTTCCCGCGATACCCCAGAAGGGCTGGCGAGGCTTGAACGCAGCAAAAACGGTAACTTCTACGGTTATCCTGTTGCTGTGATTGAAGACGGTAAGCGTCTGGAGCTCACCGATGTGCAGCATTCGCTGGAAGAGCACATTGAGCGCGCCGTTGAAATCAGTGACCGTGCCACCGCGCTGCAAAAGCGCGATATTGGCGCCATTAACTACGAGCTTGAGCGTCTGCGTCTTAAAGAGCGCCGCGCCGAACTCGACGGTGAGCTGACCGACAGTAAGAAGCAGGAATTTGCCTCGGCCCGTAAGAAGCTTGAAGCCGACTACCTGGTGCTGGAAAAAGAACTGTTTGCCCTGCGCGATGAAGCAGGCCGTGACAGCGTGATTGTGCGCGATATGCGCGGCGAAGAAGTGGTGCTCAAGCTCGACAGCGTGCTGGACGTTACCTACGCCAACCGTCTCGGTTTTATGGGCAAGGTAGGGCACTGGTTCAGCGGTGTGGCTAACTTTATCAGCGCCGATCCCCGCGAAGCCAACACCGAGGGCGGTGTATTCCCGGCGATTTTCGGTACCGTATTTATGGTGCTGCTGATGGCGGTGATTGTGACCCCATTCGGCGTGATTGCTGCCATTTACATGCATGAATATGCCAAGAAAGGCCCGCTGACCAAGATGATCCGCATTGCGGTGATTAACTTAGCCGGTGTGCCATCCATTGTGTACGGTGTGTTCGGTCTGGGCTTCTTTGTGTACATGCTCGGTGGCTCCATCGACCAGCTGTTCTACCCCGAAGCGCTGCCATCGCCTACCTTTGGCTCACCCGGGGTGATTTGGTCGGCACTGACGCTTGCCATCCTGACTCTGCCGGTGGTGATTGTGTCTACCGAAGAAGGCCTGTCACGCATCCCCAGCGCCGTGCGTCAGGGCAGTCTGGCCCTCGGTGCCACCAAGGCCGAAACCCTGTGGCGGATTGTTATCCCTATGGCAAGTCCGGCGATTATGACAGGTCTGATTTTGGCAGTGGCCCGCGCCGCCGGTGAAGTGGCGCCGCTGATGCTGGTGGGTGTGGTGAAGCTTGCGCCAACCTTGCCAGTTGACATGAATTTCCCCTTTGTGCACCTGGACCGTAAGTTCATGCACCTGGGTTTCCATATTTACGACGTGGGCTTCCAGAGCCCCAACGTGGAGGCGGCGCGCCCGCTGGTGTATGCCACCTCCTTCCTGCTGGTTTCCGTGATTGTGGCGCTCAATTTGACCGCCATCAGTGTACGTAATCACCTGCGTGAGAAATACCGCTCCCTTGAGCATTGATAATCCGGCGATTATCCTGAAAATTGGTACAGAATATGATTTCGATAGACAGCTCAGTAATGAAAACCGAAGCCCTGGATCTGGAAAATCTGCCCGCGTCGGAAACGGCTCTGGAGATCCACAACCTGAATTTGCACTATGGCACCAAGCAGGCGCTGTTTGATGTGTCGATGAAGATCCCCAAGAAGCGGGTCACCGCCTTTATCGGCCCCAGCGGCTGTGGTAAGTCGACCCTGCTGCGTTGCATCAATCGCATGAACGATCTGGTGGACAACTGCAACATCAGCGGCGAAATCCGCCTGCATGGCCAGAACATCTACGACAAAGCCGTGGATGTGGCAGCGCTGCGTCGTAACGTCGGCATGGTGTTCCAGCGCCCCAATCCGTTCCCCAAGTCCATCTACGAAAACGTGGTCTATGGCCTGCGCCTGCAGGGTATCAATAACCGCCGTGAGCTGGATGAGGCCTGTGAGCGCTCCTTGCGCGGCGCAGCGATTTGGGATGAAGTGAAAGACCGTCTGCACGACAACGCCTTCGGCCTGTCCGGTGGTCAGCAGCAGCGTCTGGTAATTGCCCGTGCCATTGCCATTGAGCCGGAAGTTTTGCTGCTGGACGAACCAACCTCGGCGCTGGACCCTATCTCCACCCTGACCATCGAAGAGCTCATCACCGAGCTTAAGACCAAGTACACAGTGGTTATCGTAACCCACAACATGCAGCAGGCCGCGCGGGTGTCGGATCAGACCGCCTTTATGTACATGGGCGAACTGGTGGAATACGCCGACACCAACACCATCTTTACCACGCCGTCCCAGCGCAAGACGGAAGACTACATCACCGGCCGTTACGGTTAACAGCAAGAGGCAGCTGAATTCTCATGGATAAACTGAGTACCAATAAGCACATTTCCGGCCAGTTCAATGCCGAGCTGGACGATATCCGTAACCGCGTTCTGGCCATGGGTGGCCTGGTTGAACGCCAGCTGGAGCAGGCGCTGGACGCCCTGGGTGGCCTGGATGCCGAGCTTGCTCAAAAGGTGATTGACGGCGACCACAAGGTCAATGGCATGGAAGTGGCCATCGATGAAGAGTGCACCCGCATCATCGCCAAGCGTCAGCCGGCGGCGAGCGATTTGCGTCTGATTATTGCCATCTCCAAGACCATCGCTGACCTCGAGCGCATTGGTGATGCCTGTGTGCGTATCGCCAAAGCCGCCCTTGAGAAGCGCAACAACAACCAGCAACCGCTGCTGGTGAGCATCGAATCCATGGGCCGTCATGCAACCCGCATGCTGCACGCGACCCTGGATGCACTGGCACGGATGGATGTGGAATCGGCCCTTGAACTGCACCGAGAAGATGCGCGTCTGGACAAGGAATACGAGGGCATTATCCGTCAGCTGATGACCTACATGATGGAAGATCCGCGCTCCATCCCCGGCGTGCTCGATGTGCTCTGGGCCGCCCGCGCCGTTGAGCGGGTCGGGGATCGCTGCAAGAACATTTGTGAATACATCATCTACTACGTGAAAGGTAAAGATGTGCGCCATACCTCCTACGAGGACATGGAAAAAGACATCAATCGCTGAGTTTATGTTAGTGAAAAAGGGGCCTTAGTGGCCCCTTTTTTATGGCGACGCATCGCCCGCTGCACACAGGTTAGCTCTTTACGCAAGCACGGGACTTATTCGCACCTTCCTTAGCTCACCCGGTAGCGGGAGAGCTCAATCAAATTGCCATCCGGGTCGCGAATATACACTGAATCTAGGGCGCCGGTGGCGCCGCTGCGGGCAACAGGTCCGGCTTCGATGGCAAGACCCAGCCCGGTTAAATGCGCTATGACGCCGTCAATCGGCTCTGACACCAAAAAGCACAAATCCGCGGTGCCAGTGGCGGCAGCCTTGGCGTTGGGCTTAAATTCCTGCCCCAATTGATGCAGGTTGATTTTCTGATCGCCAAAGTACAGCGCATGACGCGCACTGCCGTCGGTGGCGGTAAACACCTGATGCCGCATGCCCAGCACCTTGCTGTAAAAGGCGCAGCTGGTGTCTATATCGGCAACCGTCAAGACCAGATGATCCAACATGGTGACTCGCATTCTTCCCCCTAAAAAGCGCTTGCAGTAACAACAGGATAGCAGGGCTGTTACCGGCAATTTGTGATAGATGAGTTCTTATAACAGAGTGCTGATAAAAGCGCGATCCACTGTGCTACCATAACGGCTCATCAGCCCGTCAGCCGGGCTTTTTTGCGGCCATTTTTTGCAGAGACTTTTTCGAGGAACACATGAAAACCACACTGACCCGGGGTCTGATGAATGTACTGCCGATGGCGCTGAGCCTGTGGCTGTTTTGGTCGCTGTTTGTCTCCCTGGATGAACTGGGTCGATTGCTGCTGGAGCTGGTGGGATTGCCACGGCTGTTTATCGGCGAAGGCTTTATGCTGGTGATAGCGCTGGTGTTTGCTGCAGGGCTGTTGTTTTCCGTCAGCCCCATCGTATGGCTGTGGGGCAAGGTCGAGCGTGCCTTGATGCGCTTTCCGCTGTTTAAATCTGTCTATGGCAGTATTCGCGATATAGCGTCGCTGATGAACCGTGATGGCAAGCCCAAGGATCAGCAGGTGGTGCTGGTGAAGCAGGCCAACGGCGGCTATGTGGTGGGCTTTATCATGACCGACAAGGCACCGGAGCCCATTACCGACGCCCTGGGTGATGGCGATTGGGTGCCTGTGCTGTTTCAGCTGTCCTATCAAATGGCGGGGGTCACCACCCTGGTGCGCCGGGAAGATTTGGTGCCGGTTAACTGGAGTTTTGAAGAGGCGATGCGCTTTAACCTCACTGCCGGTATTTCCAAGTCGTAAACGCCAGCGCCAGCGCCACTCGCGCTCAGGGTTTGCTAGTTTGATGTTTCGCTGCGTGGGCCGGGGTAACGTGGGCTGTGGTCATCTATCACCAGCCAGGACGGTGCGTCCTTGGTGTAGATATGATATTTGGGCGCCATCAGCGCCGGGTCGTCCAGTGAGCCAATCGCCAGGGTGAAATAGTCAGGGTGGGCGGTACTTCGATAACTCAAGGTGCTGCCACACTCGGGGCAAAAACCGCGACGGATAGTCGCGGACGAGGCATACTCTTTGGGTTTGGCGCCAGGCCAGCTTAGCTGCGCTGTTTTGACATCCACCCAGGCACTCACAGGCGCGCCGGTGATTTTATGGCAATCACGGCAGTGGCAGTAATCGGCATCGAAAGGCATGCCACTGATTTCATATCGAATATGGCCGCAGTGACAGCCGCCTCTCAGGGTTTCCATTCAGGCTCCTGACTTGACATGCCGTTTGCCTCGACATGACGTTTGAAGTTATCCAGTATCGCCTGCCAGCCTTGCCGTTGCATTTCTGCGCTGTGCTCATCTTCGGTTTCAAAGGTTTCGCTTACCAGCACACCGCTGTCGGTTTCCTTAAAGCAGACGCTCACTTCTCGGCCATCTTCTATAACAAAACGCAGTGACTCACAGGGCATCACTTCGGTGAAGCGGCCATTGAAGTCGAAACCGCCCGAGCCGTCCCTTGCTTCCATGCGATAGCTGAATTGGCCTTCGGGGTGCAAATCCAGCCGGGCTGCAGGGCAACACCAGCTCTCGTGGGCGAAGTTCCACTGCACTATGTCGGCTGGGGTTATCCAGGCTTGCCATACCCGGGTGAGCGGCGCCTGGATATGGGTTTCCACGGTTATCTTCATGTCTGTGCCTCCTTGCGGTTGAGTTGAACCTTGGCGCGCTTAGCCGCCAAGCCCCTTATGCAGGGTCGCAATCCACTTCTTTTCGTCGATAAACTGCCAGCTCCAGCTGTCATAATCGGGAATGCCTTCGCCGGTCATTTGTTCCAGGGTTTTGCCTTGCTCTTTTGCGGCATTGGCCCAGTTGATACTGGCATCCAGCATGTGTTTGAAGCGCAGCAAATCGGTTTTGGACGCAAGCTCGCCGTGGCCGGGAATGACCTGGGTCTTATCATCAATCATTGCCAGCACCGCCGCCACATTGTCGCGATAACCAATCACAGAGCCACCGGCATCGAGGTCGATGTAGGGAAAGCGGTCTTTAAAAAACAGGTCACCCATGTGGACCACATTGGCATTTTGCCAGAACACCACACTGTCGCCATCGGTATGACCTGGGCCAAGGTGCACCACCTTGAGGGTGTCGCCGTTGAAATGAATATTGATGCCCTGCTCATAGGTGATGACCGGCAGCGCCGCAGCGGCGGTCTTGTCGTCACTTTGCAGCCTTTTCAGCACATTGTCATGGGCCATAATGGTGCCCTGCAAGCCGAAGTGGCCGTTTCCACCGGTATGGTCACCATGGTAATGGGTGTTGATGATATATCTGGGCATTGCGGAGGTTTTGGCCCCCGGGGTGGCCGCAAGTGCGGCGGTGATTTTACCGGCCAGCGGCGCAAACTGATCGTCGATAATCAAAATGCCATCATCGCCACTGCTGACGCCGATATTGCCGCCGGCGCCTTCAAATAACCAGGCACTGGCATTGAGATGGGTGCTCTTGATGTCGACCTTGGCAAACCTGTCATCGTCGGCGGCCTGGGACAGAAACGACAGCGCCAACAGCGATGGCAGCCAGAGTGTGTGCAGGCGAGGGGACTTGTTCATCTTGTTATCCTTTTCCTTACGGGGAGCCGTGTAGTTTTTGTTTTTACCTCATAAGCCAAAGACCGCGTTACGGCGGTCTTTGTTTCTGTCTTTGCACTATATTTGGTTATTTTGCCAGCCAGGGCAAGAAGCGATTTGCGCGCTTGTCTGCCATCCACAGGCCCTGGGCCGATCTGTGTCTTAACCGATACAGCGCCTGATAACACAGGGGCACCAGATACAGACTGGTCAGGGTGGAGAAGCTCAAACCACCTATGATGGCAATGGCCATGGGGTAGTAAGGTGGGCCACCGCCGCCAATCTGGGTGTCGCCCATGGCCAGCGGAACCAACCCCAGCACAGTGGTACCCACCGTCATCAGCACCGGCCGCAGACGGGTGACACACACCGCGTGTATGGTCGCTGACAGTTCATCCAACTCAGGCGTCATCTGGTTGATTTGGTCAACCAACACAATGCCGTTGTTCACCACAATCCCCATCAAAATCAATATGCCAATCATGGCCATAATGCCGTTGGGTGTGCCGGTAAGCCACAGGGCCCAGAACACCCCTGTGATGGAGAACAGGATGGAGGTAATGATGGCGGAAGGCAGCAACAGCGACTCGAACAGCGCCGCCATCACGATATAAATCATCGCGACCGCCAGCAGCATGTTCACTACCATCAATTGCTGATCTTCGTCCTGACGCTCGAAACCACCGCGCAGCGAATAGGCATAACCGTGGGGGAAGTTCATATGGCTCATGGCCTGATTGATCTTCTCCTGTGCCTCTTCGGTGGTGATGCCTTCGAGATTGGCGCCAATCGACAGCGAGGTCTTGCGGTTATAGTGGCGGATGGTATCGAAGCGCGGCACGATTTCCACTTCGGCCAGGCTTGAGAGGCTGTAGACCTGCTCGCCAATTCGCAGCACCGGCAGCTGTTTCAGGCGCTCAAGCGACTGCTGCCAGGATTTGTCGTAGGCAAGCTCGATGCGGATTTCACCACTGGGATCGTGACGAAAACTTCTGAGCATCTGACCGCGCAGGGCGGTGGCAATGCTGCGGGCGATGTCACCGGCCTGGGTGCCCAGACGCGCTGCCATTTCACGGTTCACCTTGACCAGCACTTCCTGCTGGGCGCCGTTGACCTCAGAGTTCACATCTTCCAGCCCTTCGATGGCGGAGATCATGGGGATCACTTCTTCGCTCAGGCGGATCAGCTCAGTGGTTGAACGGCCGGTGAGGGTAATGCGAATGCCCTGACGGTCGTTGCTCCAGCCAAATTGTGGCTTGGCGATTGAGAACTTGGGGAAGCCTTCGCGCATGGTCTTTTTCAGCGCTTCCAAATCGAACTCGGCGCCTTTTTTGAACAGCACTGTGGAGCTTGCCCGTTCGGGGTTGTAGTAGCTGTAAACCGAATCGATAAAGAACTCTTCCTGATGGGCGTACAGGTAGGCTTCCATTTCGGACACCACAGCTTCGGTTACCCCCAGGGAGTGACGGCCTTCAATCTGGTAGTTGATAAACACCCGCTGCTTGTTGGAGCCGTCTTCCTGATCCTGCTTCACCATGCTGATGGGCAGGGCGGTAGAGGCCAGCATCAGCAGCGCAATGGCGGTGCTCCACTTGGGATGATGCAGCACCCAGCCAAGAGACTTCTCATAAAAGCGTTGCACCGCAGACTTGTTGAGTTTGTCCTCGTGATGAATATGCACATGGGTCAGCATCAGTGGGATCAGGGTTTTGGCAACCAGCAGCGATGCACCCAGCGAGATACAGATGGCAATGGCCACGTGCTCAAGGAAGATGGTGAGCTGTACCTTGGCACCAAAAATATTGGGGAAGAACACAATGGCGGTGGTCAGGGTTCCGGCCAGCACCGCCAGCGCGACTTTGTCGACCCCGGCCAGTACGGCCTTGTCTTTGGTTTCATGCTGCTCTTTTTGCTTCTCCTGCAATACGCTCTCGGTCACCACCACGGCGTTGTCAATCAGCATACCCACGGCCAGCAGCAGCCCCATCATCGACAGAATGTTGAGGCTGTAACCGAGGAAGTACATGGCTGCCAGCGTCATGCAAATGGAGATGGGCACAGACGAGACCACAATCAGCGTCATGCCGATGTTGCGCAGGAACAGGTAGAGCACCGCAAAGGAGAGCAGGGCACCAATCAGACCAGCCATCATCAGATCCCACAGCGAGGACTTAACGCCTTCGGCCTGATCTTCCATGATAAAAAGCTTAATGCCGCTAAACTGCTTGTCGGCTTTCACCTCTTCAATCACCCGCATCACCCGGCTGGAGACCTCCACCAGGTTGGCACCGGATTCTTTAAAGACGTCCAGACCCACTGCATAGCGCTGATCCAGATGGCGCCCCTCGATACGCTCGGGCAGTTCGTACTGCACTGTGGCAATATCACCCAGACGCAGGCCGCGCTTGAGCACTATGGCCTCAATTTCTTCCAGCGAGCGGAATTCGCCCTTGGGTGACACCTGATATACAGAGCCTTGCTGACGCAGCACTCCACCGGTAAGCACGAAGTTTTCGGCCTGCAGACGGCGATTGAGCTCGGCGGCAGAAATGCCCGAGGCGGACAGCCTGTCGGCATCGACACGGATACTTATCTGCTTTTGCTCAACCCCGTACAGGGTTACCTGAGATACGCCATCAACCCGCTCAAGCGGCTGACGCAGCTGCTTTTCCAGCAGATCGTAAGCACCGGAAAGCTCGCGGTCGCTGGAAATACGCAGGTTGAAAATCGGCATGTCAGAGGTGGAGAACTGCTGAATAAACACCCGCTCCACATCCTTGGGCAGCAGGTGGCGCACCGCGTCCACCTTTTCACGGGCTTCCAGACTCTTGGTGGCGACGTTCTCGCCCCACTTCATATCCAGGCTGATAAAGGCGCCATCCTGGCTCGATTCAGAGGTCATCTCCTCGATGCCACTCATGGTGGCGAGTGACTCTTCCAGTACCCGGGTGATGTCTCTTTCCACTTCGGCAGGAGTGGAGCCCTTGTAGGGCACCTGCACCATGATTTGGGGAATGTCGATGCCGGGGAACAGCTCCAGCGGCAGCAGGCGGCTGGAGGCCATACCGAACAGCAGTATGGCCACAAACGCCATGACCGTGGTGACAGGGCGGCGCACCGCCAGTTTAGTGATTGTCATCAGGCCATATCTCCATCCAGTGGCGCTTTGGGCACAAAGGCTTTTCTGTCAAACAGCGCATAGAGCACAGGAATAAGCACCAGTGTCAGCAGGGTCGACAGCGCCAGACCGAAAATCACCGTGATAGCCATGGGCGCACGTACTTCACTGCCATCGCCAAGGCCCATGGCCATTGGCAACAGGCCAAGCACTGTGGTCAGGGTAGTCATCATAATGGGGCGCAAACGTGATTTGGCCGCCTCGGTAATGGCATCCAGCTTGTCCATGCCTTCTTCCCGCAGCTGATTAATGCGGTCAATCAGCACGATGGCGTTGTTCACCACAATCCCCGCCAACATGATAAGGCCGATAAACACCACCACAGACACATGGGTGCCGGTGAGATACAGGCCAAACACGCTGCCGCTGACTGCCATGGGCACGGCGAACAGGATAAGCAGCGGATGCAGGAAGGACTCAAACTGACTGGCCATCACCAGATACACCAGGAATACCGCGAGGATGAGTGCAATCTTCAGCGACTGGAACGAATGCTCCATCTCTTCATTCTGACCGCCAAATTCCGCCTGCACCGAGGCGGGCAGTTGCTGGCTGGCAAGAATGCTGCGGGCTTCGGTGACAGCTTCAGCCAAATCGCCGTAGGCGAGGTTGGCAGACACAATCGCCACCCGTTGCTGGCTGATGCGGTTAATGGCCGAGGGGCCAAGCTCCAGGGTCACTTCCGCCACCGCTGACAGCGGGATAGGCGTGGTCGCATCGGGGTTGATAATCATATTGGCGATATCACTGACCTGATCGCGCTCCTCTTCTTCGGCACGCACCAGAATATCGATTTTACGGTCGCGCAGGCTGTACTTGCTCGCCACAGTGCCGCCGATGCGCTGGGCGATACGGTTGGCTACTGTGGGCGCATCCAGACCGAGGGCAGCCAGACGGTTGGTGTCGAAGTGAATGGCAAGCTCCGGCTGGCCGTCACGCAGGCTGGTGTTGATATCGGTAAAGCGATCAGACTCGCTCAGCGCACGCACCAGGGTATCGGCGCTTTGCTTGAGCAGGCCAAGTTCGTAGCCGCGCAGTTCGATTTCAAGTGGGGTGCGGAAGCTGAAGAGTTCAGGGAACTTAAGCTTGGCTTCCAGCTCTGGAATGCGCTGAATTTGACTGCGCAGTCTGTCGCTGACCACCTCAAAGGCGCCATGATCCTTAAGCACCACCTGCAAACGGCCCCAGTTCTCACCGCCGCGGCTTACATCCGACGTCATCAGGCCGCCACTGCCAGCCTGGCTGTAGGCGTGTTTGACTTCCGGCATGTCCTTGATGGCGTGGGCCAGATACTGCAGCACCCGGTCAGTCTCGCTCACTTCGGTGCCGGGAGGCAGCAGCACTTCCACGTAAAACTCGCCCTGATCCATGTTGGGGATAAGCTCCATGCCAAGGCGTGGCAGCAGCAAACCGGCACTGGCGGTCACGCCAAGGGCCACCACCAAGGTCAGCACCCGTGCCTTAAGGGCGCCAGCCAACAGCGGGTGATAAATGGCCTCCAGCGCGCGGTAACCCAGGTTAAACAGTGACGACAGTGGCCGCATCACCAGGCCAGCAAGCCAGGACAGCAAACGGGTCAGCATCAGCGCCAGGGTCAGCAGCATGGCCGGTACCCACTTGAACAGCAGAACAAACGGGAAACTGAACACAGTGGCACTGTAATGCTTGAGCTTACCCATTTTGCCTTCGGGCTTGGCTTTGGGCGTTTTATCCAAAAACGGTGGCAGGGCTTTAAAGCCTTCGCGGGATGCCAGCATGGGAATGGAGGTCAGAGCAACCAGCAGTGACGCCAGCAGGGCAAAGGTTACTGTCAGTGCCTGATCTGAGAAGAGGGCGCCGGCAATGCCGTCTACAAACACCAGCGGCACAAACACCGCCAGCGTGGTAAGGGTAGAGGCAAAAATGGCGCCACTGACTTCCTTGGTACCCTTAATGGCCGCATCCATCCGGTTCAGGCCCTGCTTGCGATAACGGTCGATGTTTTCAAGCACCACGATGGCGTTATCCACCAACAGGCCCACCGCCAGCGCAATACCGCCCAGCGACATGATGTTGAGGCTGATATCCGCAAAATACATCATGTTAAAGGTGGCTATCACCGAAAACGGAATGGATATAGAGATAATCAGGGTAGGTATGATGTCGCGCAGGAACAGGTAAATCACCAGCATTGCCAGCACAGAGCCTATCAGCGCGGCGGAGGTGACTTCACTCACGGCGCTTTCGATAAACTCAGACTGGTCATAGATGATTTCCATCTTCGCCAGCGGCTCCTTGCCGTTGATGCGCGCTATGTCCTGCTTCAGCTTTTTCGCCACGGTCACAGTGTTGGCATCGCCTTCTTTGTAGATGGCAAGCTCGATAGACTCGCGATCGCCAATGCGGGTGATGTCGCTGCGCTCTTTGTGGCCGTCGATAATGGTAGCCACTTCAAACAGCCGCACCAGGCTTTGACCATTTTTGTACACTACCACCTGTCCCAGCTCCTCGAGGGAGTTGAACTGGTTAAGGGTGCGAACCAGATACTCTTTATCGCCCTGAACCACTTTACCGGCCGACACGTTCAGGTTTTCGGCGGCGATCCGGCTGCGAATTTGCTCGGCGCTCAGATCAAGCTGGGCCAGACGTTCCTGATTGAGCAGGATTTGCACTTCCTGCTCCAGACCGCCGGACAGGCGTACGGCAGCAACGCCGGGCAGACCTTCGAGCTGACGCTTGAGCTCTTCATCGGCGTAGGTACGCAGCTGTTTCAGATCATCGCCACTGGCATTCTCCAGCGACAGGGCAACGCGCATGATGGGGTCGAGGTTGGGATTAAAGCGCAGCAGCAGTGGCTTTTGCACGTCCAATGGCAGCGCTATGATATCGAGCTTTTCGCGCACCTCCAGGCTTGCCATGTCCATATCGGTTCCCCATTCAAATTCGAGGATGACATCGGACATGCCGGAGCGGGACACTGAGCTGATTTTACGCAGGCCTTTTACCACACCCACAGACTCTTCGATGGGTTTGGACACCAGCTGCTCTACTTCAACCGGCGCGGCGCCGTCGTAGAGGGTGCGGATTGTGACGGTGGGGTAGCTTAAGTCCGGCAGCAGCATCACTGCCAGACGGGAAAAGCCAACCATTCCGAAGAGGATCACCGCCAGCATAAACATCCACACGGTGACCGGCCGTTTTACGGAAGTCGTGATCACAGACATGGGATGGGCTCCTTATTTTTTGGCCGAAGCCACATCCAGTGGGGTGATAACTTCAACCAGCGATTGGTCCTTGAGGTTCTGCTGGCCCCGGATCACCAATTGCTCGCCGGGCTTGAGACCCGCAGTTACTTCCACCATGCTGCCTTCGCGGTAGCCCAGTTGTACTTCACGGCGTTCGGCCGTGGTGTCGTTAATCACATAGAGGGTTTGCTTGTTATCCTGATTGATAATGGCGTTGTAGGGTACGGCAATCACGTCTTCGTGGGTGTCGTACTTAAGCTCAACCCGGGTAAACATACCGGCTTTGAGGCTGCCATGCTGGTTGGGCACCTTGAGGGTGACTTTAAAGGTACCGCTCTGGGCATCCACCACCGGGCTGATGCGCAGCACTTCGGCATTCACGGCCTGGTTTTTCTGACCACTGGCGTAAACATCGGCGTGTTGACCGAGGCGCAAACTGGTGAGCTGCTGCTCAGGCAGGTGCACTATGCCGTGCAGCTCGTCCTGATTCACCACGTAAAACAGCTCTTCGAATTCCTTGGCCATATTGCCAGCCTTAACGTTACGCTTGGCAACAATGCCGTCAACCGGCGACACTATGCGGCTTTCCTTCACCTGCAGCTGGGCCAGATCGCGACGGGCGATGGCGGCCTGCAGGTTGTATTCAAGTTTGGCGATGGAGTCGGCGCTGACGAACTCCTTGTTTTTCATTTTCTTCACCCGCTGCAGCTCTTGCTCAATGATGAGCACTTCGGCTTCGGAACGGTCGAGATCGTATTGCTGACGCTTGGCGTCAATCACCGCCAGCAGTTGGCCCTTCTTCACCCGGTCGCCTTCTTCCACATGAATGGCTTCAATCAGTCCGGCGATGCGGGTCACCACGTGGGCTTCAACCGGAGCTTCAAGGGTGGCGGTGGTGGAATAAAATGAGGAAACATTCCCCTGCATCACCAACTGGGTTTCGACAGGTATTGCGTACTTTTCTTCTTCCTTTTTGACTTCTTCCTGGCCGCAGGCGGCGAGCATACCGATAAAGAGCAGGGGCAGGGCGAGTTTGAATGTTTTACGGGCTTCCATTGTTCTACCTGTAGTGTTAACTGTGATGAGCGTATAAAGCAGTTTCCGTGCCAACGGTGAAAATCTTATTTAAAACAATAAAGTAGCTAAAATTTAGGGTTTTAAGTTACCGTTAAGCTTTGCTACAAAGGTGGCGAGAATGTTTATCAAGTGGTGAGAAATACTAAAGCTTGTTAACAAGGTAAGTTCAAGGAAGGAATTGCAACAAAAGATGATGGGTTGGCGCTGGCGCCAAGGGGTAAGGCAAATAAAAAAGGCGCCCATGGGCGCCTTTTTCAGAACGGTTGCTGTTTGTTATCAGCGCTTGTCCAGGCTGACATAATCGCGGCTGTGTTCGCCGGTGTACAGCTGACGTGGACGGCTGATCTTGTGACCAGGCTGATCCAGCATTTCTTTCCAGTGAGAGATCCAGCCAACGGTACGGGCCAGAGCAAAGATCACGGTGAACATGCTGGTTGGGATACCGATGGCCTTCATGATGATACCTGAGTAGAAGTCTACGTTCGGGTAGAGCTTCTTGGAGATAAAGTACTCATCATTCAGGGCGATACGCTCAAGCTCCATGGCAACGTCCAGCAAAGGATCGTTCACTTTAAGCTCGCTCAGTACCTCGTGGCAGGTTTCACGCATTACCTTGGCACGTGGGTCGAAGTTCTTGTACACGCGGTGACCGAAGCCCATCAGACGGAATGGATCATTCTTGTCTTTGGCGCGTTCAATGAACTCAGGAATGCGGTCAACAGTACCGATTTCTTCCAGCATGCGCAGACAGGCTTCGTTGGCACCGCCGTGGGCAGGACCCCACAGAGACGCAATACCGGCTGCGATACAGGCGAATGGGTTGGCACCGGAGGAGCCGGCCAGACGCACAGTAGAAGTAGAGGCATTCTGTTCGTGGTCAGCGTGCAGGATGAAGATACGATCCATAGCGCGCTCGATGATTGGGTTTACCTTGTACTCTTCGCAAGGTACGGCAAACATCATCGACAGGAAGTTACCGGCATAGCTTAAGTCATTGCGTGGGTACACGAATGGCTGGCCGATAGAATACTTGTAGCACATGGCTGCCAGTGTCGGCATCTTGGATACCAGACGATAGGCGGCGATTTCGCGGTGGCGGGCGTCGTTTACATCCAGGGAGTCCTGGTAGAAGGCAGACAGCGCGCCGGTCACGCCACACAGCATGGCCATTGGGTGTGCATCGCGGCGGAAACCGCGGAAGAAGAAGGCCAGCTGCTCGTGAACCATGGTGTGGCTCTTCACTGTGTGGGCAAATTCTTCGTATTTAGCTTTGCTCGGCAGTTCGCCGTACAGCAGGGCGTAGCAGAGTTCCAGATAGTTGGACTCTACCGCCAGTTGCTCGATAGGATATCCGCGGTGCAGCAGGATACCTTTGTCGCCGTCGATATAGGTAATTGCTGATTCACAGGAAGCTGTTGCCAGAAACCCCGGATCAAAGGTGAAATAGCCTTTACTGCCCAGCTTGCTGATGTCGATAACATCAAAACCTTCGCTTCCCTGTTTAACAGGCAGTTCAATCGAGTCGTTCCCTGGTAATTCCAATTTGGCTTTCAAATCAGCCATACCCCGTTCTCCTTACTTCATTCTTGTGGTGAGTGCGGCATGTCAAACGGCCACTACTTTACAGGCAATCTGGATCACATTTCAATTTAAATAAGCGTTTAAATTCCTTAGACCATGGTATAGGTCTGACCAATTTCCCTGTCAAGACTAGTACTTACTCAAGAAAAAGGCCAAAAAAACTAAATTTGCATAATGTGACGTTTGTATTTGACTTTTGCGGCGAGTATACTTGCTGCGGCTCGAAAGGGCTGATTACAGAAGGCTTTAGGCACCTTTTCTCTGCATGAAAAAACGGCTGCTGACAAAGCGCTCTGTCGACTATACTTTTTTCTTTTGTGACGACTCGCGCCATGGCCCAAATCATGGTTCAAAGTTTGACCAGAAGCGGTTCGCATAACAATAAAATGCTCAATGGAGCTGAGTGAGCAGAACGTGAAAAAGCAAAGACCTGTCCATTTAGATCTGCAAACCATCCACTTTCCTGCAACAGCGAAAGTGTCCATTCTTCATCGCGTCTCCGGTGTGATCATGCTGTTCGCCATGGGTATCCTTATTTGGTTGCTCCATGCGTCACTGGCCTCTGCCGAGAGCTTCCAAGGCGTTCAGGCTCTGTTTGACAACTTCCTGGTGAAGTTCGTTATCTGGGGCATTCTGACAGCACTGGGTTACCACTTGCTGGGCGGCATCCGTCACCTGGTAATGGATACCGGCCGTTGGGAAGAATTGGGCTCTGGTAACGCGTCGGCCAAGGCTGTATTCGTGCTGGCGATTGCCTTTTCAATCATTGCGGGGATCTGGGTATGGTAACCAATGCAGCAAGTTTCGGACGCAGTGGTGTCCATGACTTTATCCTTCTTCGTGCCAGTGCCGTCATTCTGGCGTGCTACACCATCTTCTTGGTGAGCTTTATTGCACTGAGTGCTCCTCTGACTTATGAAATCTGGCACGGGCTGTTCGCAACCCTGCCGATGAAAGTCTTCACGCTGCTGGCCCTGATTGCCTTGCTGATCCACGCCTGGATCGGTATCTGGCAAGTGCTGACTGACTATGTCAAGCACACAGCGCTGCGTGGCGTATTACAGTTTACTTTTGTCGTGACTGCCTTTGCATATCTGGCTGCCGGCATTGTGATTGTGTGGGGGGTTTAAGTGAGTATTCCAGTTCGCGAATTTGATGCAGTCGTGATTGGTGCCGGCGGTGCCGGTATGCGCGCTGCGCTGCAGATTTCCAAAGAAGGCAAGAGCTGTGCGCTCCTGTCAAAAGTATTCCCAACCCGTTCGCACACTGTATCTGCCCAGGGCGGTATCACAGTAGCGCTGGGCAATGCCCACGAGGATAACTGGGAATATCACATGTACGATACCGTTAAGGGCTCCGACTTCATCGGTGACCAGGACGCTATCGAATATATGTGTCAAACCGGTCCTGAAGCCATTATCGAGCTGGAGCACATGGGTCTGCCATTCTCCCGTTTCGAAAACGGCAAGATTTACCAGCGTCCTTTCGGCGGTCAGTCCAAGAACTTCGGTGGTGAGCAGGCTGCTCGTACCGCTGCGGCTGCCGACCGTACCGGTCACGCCCTGCTGCACTGTCTGTATCAGCAGAACGTGAAGAACAAGACTCAGGTTTTCTCTGAGTGGTACGCCCTGGATCTGGTGAAGAACGAAGACGGCGCTGTGGTTGGCTGTACTGCCATCGACATCGAATCCGGTGAAATCGTTTACTTCAAAGCCAAGGCCACTGTACTTGCCACCGGCGGTGCAGGCCGTATCTATGCTTCTACTACCAACGCGCACATCAACACCGGTGACGGTGTGGGTATGGCCTACCGTGCCGGCGTGCAGTTGCAGGACATGGAAATGTGGCAGTTCCACCCAACCGGTATTGCCGGTGCCGGCGTACTGGTAACCGAAGGTTGCCGCGGTGAAGGTGGATACCTGCTCAACAAAGACGGTGAGCGCTTTATGGAGCGTTACGCGCCAAACGCCAAGGACCTCGCGTCCCGCGACGTAGTGGCCCGTTCCATGATGACCGAAATCCGTGAAGGCCGTGGCTGTGATGGTCCTATGGGTCCACACATCAAGCTCAAGCTTGATCACCTGGGTAAAGAAACCCTGGAAGCCCGTCTGCCAGGCGTGTGTGAATTGTCACGTACCTTTGCTCACATCGATCCGGCCGATGGCCCAATCCCTGTGATCCCAACCTGTCACTATATGATGGGTGGTCTGCCTACCAAGGTATCCGGTCAGGTTATCCGTAAGAACGATGACGGCAGCGAAACCGATGTAGTCGGTCTGTTCGCTGTGGGCGAAATCGCCTGCGTATCTGTTCACGGTGCCAACCGTCTGGGCGGTAACTCGCTGCTCGACCTGGTGGTATTCGGCCGTGCGGCTGGTCAGCACCTGGGTAAGGCGCTGGACGAGACTGCCGATCCGAAAGATGCGACCGATGCGGACATCGACGCGTCACTGGCTCGTCTGAACCGTTGGGAAAGCAACAAAGACGGCGAAGATCCTGCGCAAATCCGTAAAGACCTGCAAATGTGTATGCAGCTTAACTTCTCTGTGTTCCGTACCGGTGAAGCCATGGCCGAAGGCCTGGAGCAGCTGCAAGCTATCCGCAAGCGTCTGGAAAATGCCAAGCTGTCTGACAACTCCAAAGAGTTCAACACTCAGCGTATCGAGTGCCTGGAGCTGGATAACCTGATGGCCACCGCCATCGCCACTGCTTACGCCGCTAACTTCCGTACTGAGAGCCGTGGTGCTCACAGCCGTGAAGACTTCACCGAGCGTGATGATGACAACTGGCTGTGCCACAGCCTGTTCGACCCCGTGACTGAGGCTATGTCCAAGCGCGAAGTGAACATGTCACCCAAGCACCGTGAAGCCTTCCCACCGAAGAAGCGTACCTACTAAGGAGTTGCGAAGATGAAGTTGGAGTTTTCAGTTTATCGTTACAATCCTGACGTAGATACCAAGCCACGTATGCAGGATTACAGCTTCGAAGTGCCTGATGGCTCAGACATGATGGTGCTTGACGCGCTGTTGAAGCTGAAAGAAATCGATCCGACGCTGTCGTTCCGCCGTTCATGCCGTGAAGGTGTGTGTGGTTCGGACGGTATGAACATGAACGGTAAGAACGGCCTGGCTTGTATCACGCCTATCTCTACCTTCAAAGGCAAGAAGATTGAAATCCGCCCACTGCCCGGCATGCCTGTGGTACGTGACCTGGTGGTAGACTTGTCTCAGTTCTACAAGCAGTACGAGAAGATCAAGCCATACCTCATCAACGACGAGAAGAAGCCTGCCCGTGAACACCTGCAGAGCCCAGAGGAGCGCGCGCACCTCGATGGTCTGTACGAGTGCATCATGTGCGCCTGCTGCTCGACCGCCTGTCCATCATTCTGGTGGAACCCCGACAAGTTCGTGGGTCCAAGTGGTCTGCTGCACGCGTATCGCTTCCTTATCGACAGCCGCGATACCGCGACTGAAGAGCGTCTGGCTGAGCTTGACGACGCCTACAGTGTGTTCCGTTGCCACGGCATCATGAACTGCGTAGACGTATGTCCAAAAGGACTGAACCCGACCAAGGCGATTGGACACATCAAGTCCATGCTGCTGAAGCGGGCTGTGTGATGCAAGAAAACGAGCTAACGATAATAATGATATAGCTCAGCGAGAGTCACTGTCCCTTCTGGGGGATGGTGGCTCTTTTGTGTGTAAAGGAACTACTTGAAGCCGTAATGTTGGAACCCTCGGGGCGGCTGTCGGCATACCTTGTATGCCAAACCATGGCTAAGCACGTGTATAAAGTTTGAAAGGATAAGAAATGCACCAAGGCAGCATGAAAGCCTGGCTGGAGTCATCTCACCTGTACGGATCGAACGCGACCTACGTGGAGGAGATGTACGAAGCCTATCAAGAAGACCCCACTTCAGTGTCTGAAGACTGGCGTGCGGTGTTTGACAATCTCCCTCCCGTGAACGGTGCCTCTGCTGACGTACCTGAAGCTGCTCATTCCAAGATCCGTGATTACTTCCGCTCTCTGGCCCAGGAAGGCCATCGTAAAGGCGCTGGTCGTGTAACCGACCCCGAAGTAGACGCCAAACAGGTTAAGGTTCTGCAGCTTATCAACGCTTACCGTTTCCGTGGCCACCAGAACGCTAATCTGGATCCGCTGGAACTGTGGAAGCGTGACGCAGTAGTTGAACTCGACCCGGCATTCCACGGCCTGACCGCCGACGACATGCAGCGTGAATTCAACACCGGCTCGTTCGCCTATGGCGGCGAAACCCTGAAACTGGGTGAGCTGGCAAAAGCACTGAAGGCCACTTACTGTGGTTCTATCGGTGCTGAATACATGCACATTACCGACACCGACGAAAAACGCTGGATCCAGCAGCGCCTCGAGCCCACCATGGGTCGCGCTGCGTTCGATAAAGGCGTAAAAAGCCGTATTCTCGAAGGCCTGAACGCCGCCGAAGGTATGGAAAAGTACCTCGGTGCCAAGTTCCCCGGTGCCAAGCGCTTCTCATTGGAAGGTGGTGATGCGCTGGTGCCTATGATGCGTGAAATCATCTACCGCGCAGGCGAAGCCGGCACTAAAGAAATCGTCGTTGGTATGGCCCACCGTGGCCGTCTGAACGTACTGGTTAACGTGCTGGGTAAGCGTCCTGCCGAGTTGTTTGACGAATTCGCCGGTAAGCACGGTGAAAGCTCGGGCTCAGGCGACGTAAAATACCACCAGGGCTTCTCCTCTGATTTCGAAACCCCCGGTGGCAACGTGCACCTGGCGCTGGCGTTCAACCCATCGCACCTGGAAATCGTCAACCCCGTGGTTATGGGCTCTGTACGTGCCCGTCAAGACCGCCGTGGCTGCAAAGATGGCCTGTCTGTTATGCCTATCACCATTCACGGTGACTCGGCAATTGCAGGGCAGGGCATTGTGCAGGAGACATTCAACATGTCTCAGACCCGTGGTTTCCGCGTTGGCGGTTCCATCCGCATCGTGGTGAACAACCAGGTGGGCTTTACCACCTCTAACCACCACGACGTGCGTTCTACCGAGTACTGTACCGACATCGCCAAGATGGTACAGGCGCCGATTTTCCACGTGAACGCCGACGATCCGGAAGCCGTGGCCTTTGTGGCTCAGGTTGCCGTTGATTACCGTAACGCCTTCAAGCGCGACGTGGTGATCGATCTGGTGTGTTACCGTCGCCATGGTCACAACGAAGCTGACGAGCCAAGTGCCACTCAGCCACTGATGTACCAGAAAATCAAGAAACACCCAACGCCACGTAAGATCTACGCCGACCGTCTGATTGCCGAAAATGCCATCAGTGCCGACGAAGTGACTGCCATGATCAATGGCTACCGTGATGCCCTGGATCAGGGTGATTGCGTAGTGAAAGAATGGCGCCCCATGTCACTGCGTACCGTAGACTGGTCTCCGTTTATCGGTCAGGACTGGGATGCGGCCTACGAGCCAACAGTGGCCGTTGCCCGTCTGCAGAAACTGGCTGAGAAGCTGGCTTACGTGCCAGAAACCCATCCGCTGCAGTCTCGCGTTGCCAAGATTTACGCCGACCGCGGCGCCATGGCCAAAGGCGAGAAACTGCTGGACTGGGGTTTTGCCGAGACACTGGCCTACGCCACTATCCTCGAAGACAACAACCGCGTGCGCATCACAGGTCAGGACTCTGGCCGTGGTACCTTCTTCCACCGCCACGCTGTGCTGCACAACCAGAACGATGCCACCACCTATATGCCGCTGCGTAACCTCGCCGAGGAGCAGGGCCCGGTTGATATCACTGACTCTGTGCTGTCAGAAGCCTCTGTACTGGCGTTCGAATACGGTTATGCCACTGCTGAGCCAGGCGGCCTGACCATTTGGGAAGCCCAGTTTGGTGACTTCGCCAACTGTGCCCAGGTGGTAATCGACCAGTTCCTGTCTTCCGGTGAGCAAAAGTGGGGCCGTCTGTGCGGTCTGACTATGCTGCTGCCACATGGCTACGAAGGTCAGGGCCCAGAGCACTCTTCAGCGCGTCTGGAGCGTTTCCTGCAACTGTGCGCCAACCACAACATGCAAGTGTGTGTGCCTTCAACGCCTGCGCAGGTTTACCACATGCTGCGTCGTCAGGTGGTTCGCCCACTGCGTCGTCCGCTGGTGGTGATGTCGCCCAAGTCGCTGCTGCGTCACCCTCTGGCCGTGTCTTCTTTGGAAGAACTGGCAAATGGCACCTTCCAGAACGTTATCGGTGAAATCGATAGCCTGGATCCAAAAGGTGTTAATCGTGTGGTCTTCTGTAGCGGCAAGGTATACTTCGAGCTGCTGGAACGCCGCCGTAAGGAAAATCTGACCAACGTTGCTATCATTCGTGTCGAGCAGCTGTATCCGTTCCCAGCCGAAGAAATGGCTGCGATTCTGGCGGATTATCAGCATGTGAACGACTTCGTTTGGTGTCAGGAAGAACCGCAGAACCAGGGTGCCTGGTACTGCAGTCAGCACCACTTCTGGGCCGCAATTCCCAAGGGTGCCACTCTGACCTACGCTGGCCGTGAAGCTGCTGCTGCACCGGCCTGTGGTTATCCGGAATTGCACGCTCACCAGCAGGAATCTCTGGTGGTAGACGCTTTGAACTTGAAGTAACAGACATTTATAAAAAGGATAGCTTTCAATGAGTATCGAAATTAAGGTACCCGTTCTGCCAGAATCCGTGGCTGATGCCACTATCGCCACCTGGCACGTTAAGCCTGGTGAGGCTGTATCTCGCGACCAGAACCTGGTTGATATCGAGACCGACAAAGTTGTATTGGAAGTGGTTGCCCCTGAAGATGGCCACATCGCTGAATTCCTGGCCCAGGAAGGTGACACCGTTCTGGCTGAGCAGGTCATCGCCAAGTTCGTGGCTGGCGCCGTAGCCGGTCAGGAAGTGACCAAGGCCGAAGCTGAGGCTGCTGCCCCAGCCGCTGCCAGCGACGACAGCAACGACGCCCTGAGCCCATCAGTGCGCCGTCTGATTGCCGAGCACAACCTGGATGCCAGCAAAATCAAAGGCACCGGTGTAGGTGGTCGCATCACCAAAGAAGACGTAGAAGCCTTCGTAAAAGGTGGCGCTGCCAAGGCCGCTCCTGCTGCCGCAGCCGCTCCAGCACCTGTGACTCTGTCTGGCGACCGCTCAGACAAGCGCGTGCCTATGACCCGTCTGCGCAAGACCATTGCCAGCCGTCTGCTGGAAGCCAAAAACTCTACCGCCATGCTGACCACCTTCAACGAGGTCAACATGAAGCCCATCATGGATATCCGTAAGCAGTATCAGGATATCTTCGAGAAGAAGCACGGTATCCGTCTTGGCTTTATGTCTTTCTACGTGAAAGCCGTAACCGAAGCCCTGAAGCGCTTCCCAGAAGTGAATGCGGCTATCGATGGCGATGACATCGTTTACCACAACTACTTCGACGTGAGCATTGCTGTGTCTACTCCCCGTGGTCTGGTTACCCCAGTGCTGCGTGACACCGACACCATGAGCCTGGCTGATATCGAGAAAGCAGTACGCGATCTGGCCATCAAGGGCCGTGACGGCAAGCTGACCGTGGAAGACATGACCGGCGGTAACTTCACCGTGACCAACGGTGGTGTATTCGGCTCACTGATGTCTACCCCAATTCTGAACCTGCCACAGAGCGCTATCCTCGGCATGCACGCCATCAAGGACCGCCCAATGGCAGTCAATGGTCAGGTTGAAATCCTGCCCATGATGTACCTGGCTCTTTCTTACGACCACCGTATCATCGATGGCCGTGAGTCTGTTGGCTTCCTGGTAACCATCAAGGAATTCCTGGAAGACCCAACCCGTCTGCTGCTGGACATCTAATCAGCACAGACAAAAAACCTCGTGACTGGCCCCTCGGGGCCAGTTGGATTTAAAACGTAGTATACGGATAGATCATCATGAACTTGCATGAGTATCAGGCAAAAGCCCTCTTTGCCGAATATGGTTTACCAGTGTCAGAAGGCTATGCCTGCGATACCCCTCAAGAAGCGGTAGAAGCGGCCGGTCGTATTGGCGGAAATATGTGGGTAGTCAAGTGTCAGGTACACGCTGGCGGCCGCGGTAAGGCTGGTGGCGTTAAAGTGACTGGCGACAAAGAAGAAATCCGCGCCTTCGCTGAAAAGTGGCTGGGCAAGAACCTGGTGACTTACCAGACTGACGAAAACGGTCAGCCAGTTGCCAAGATCCTGGTTGAAAGCTGCACCGACATCGCCAACGAACTGTACCTGGGTGCCGTAGTTGACCGCGCTACCCGTCGCGTAGTGTTCATGGCTTCTACCGAAGGTGGTGTGGAAATCGAGAAAGTGGCTGAAGAGACTCCAGAGCTCATTCACAAAGCCATCATCGATCCTATCGCCGGTCCACAGCCTTTCCAGGCTCGTGACCTTGGCTTCAAGCTGGGTCTGAACCCAACTCAAATGAAGCAGTTCACCAAGATCTTCATGGGCCTGGCCCAGATGTTCCTGGATCACGACTTCGCGCTGCTGGAAATCAACCCACTGGTAATCACTACCGAGGGTAACCTGCACTGCCTGGACGGCAAGATTGGTGTAGATGGTAACGCTCTGTTCCGTCAGCCAAAAATCAAAGACATGCACGATCCTTCTCAGGATGACGCCCGTGAAGCCCACGCTGCCAAGTTCGAACTGAACTACGTAGCTCTGGACGGTAACGTAGGCTGCATGGTGAACGGTGCTGGTCTGGCCATGGGTACCATGGACATCGTAAACCTGCACGGCGGTAAGCCAGCCAACTTCCTCGACGTAGGTGGCGGCGCGACCAAAGAGCGCGTTTCCGAAGCTTTCAAGATCATTCTGTCTGACAGCAATGTGAAAGCCGTTCTGGTTAACATCTTCGGTGGTATCGTGCGTTGTGACATGATCGCCGAAGGTATCATCGGTGCGGTGAAAGAAGTAGGCGTGAAGGTGCCTGTAGTTGTGCGTCTGGAAGGTACCAACGCTGAACTGGGTGCCAAGGTGCTGGCTGAATCTGGTCTGGACATCATTGCTGCCAAGAGCCTGACCGACGCTGCTCAGCAAGTTGTTAAAGCTGCGGAGGGCAAGTAATGTCTGTATTGATCAACAAAGATACCAAGGTAATCTGCCAAGGTTTTACCGGTGGTCAGGGCACTTTCCACTCTGAGCAGGCTATCGCTTACGGTACTCAGATGGTTGGTGGTGTGTCTCCTGGTAAAGGCGGTACTACTCACCTGGGTCTGCCAGTGTTCAACACTGTGAAAGATGCCGTTGCTGCCACTGGCGCCACTGCTTCTGTTATCTACGTACCTGCGCCTTTCTGTAAAGACGCCATCCTGGAAGCCATCGACGGTGGCATCGAGCTGATCGTATGTATCACCGAAGGTATCCCAACTCTGGATATGCTGCAGGTGAAAGTGAAGCTGGAAGAAACTGGCGTTCGCATGATTGGTCCTAACTGCCCAGGCGTTATCACTCCAGGCGAATGTAAGATTGGTATCATGCCAGGTCACATCCACAAGCCAGGCAAAGTGGGTATCGTTTCCCGTTCAGGCACTCTGACTTACGAAGCCGTTAAGCAGACCACTGACGAAGGTTTCGGCCAGTCTACTTGCGTAGGTATTGGTGGTGACCCAATCCCAGGTACCAACTTCATCGACGTACTGGAAATGTTCCAGAACGATCCTCAGACCGAAGCCATCGTGATGATCGGTGAAATCGGTGGTACTGCCGAGGAAGAAGCTGCTGCTTACATCAAGGCTAACGTGACCAAGCCAGTTGTGTCTTACATCGCCGGTGTTACTGCACCTGCCGGTAAGCGCATGGGCCACGCCGGTGCTATCATCGCCGGTGGTAAAGGTACTGCCGAAGACAAATTCGCTGCCCTGGAAGCTGCCGGTGTAACCACCGTTCGCTCTCTGGCCGATATCGGCAAGGCGCTACGTGAAAAGACTGGTTGGTAATCCCCCCCGGTAGAAAAAGGGCGCCTTCGGGCGCCCTTTTTTGTGTATATAGATGTATGTATAGAAGTATGTATAGATGTGTATTAACCCATTGAAAGGCGTGGCATGTCCGTAATCGAAATCGTCTTCCCGCTGCTGTTTATCGCTGCTCTTGGCTATGGTGCCAGCCGCAGTGGTTGGTTTAGCCGTGAACACATCGCAGGCATCAGCAAGTTTGCCTTTTATGTGTGCATCCCTGCGCTGCTGTTTTCCGCCATGCTCAAGGTTCCGCTGAAGGACAGCATCCGCCTGCCGGTGCTGGCGGCCTTTTATGTGCCTGTGATACTGAGTTTTGCATTAACCTTGCTGCTTTCGCGCCAGGCCCTTAAGCGTTCATACCGCGACTGCGCTGTACTGGCTCTCGGTGGCAGCTATTCCAACACCTTGCTGGTGGGTTTGCCGGTGATCATGGCCGCCTTCGGCCCAGAGCAGATGGCAAGCGTGTTTTTAATTATTCCCTTTCACAGCGCAGTGCTGTTTGGGCTGACATTTGCGCTGTCGGGCAACTCGGCTGGCGAAGGGGGCAGCAGGAGGGCACAGCTTATCAAGGGGCTGCTGTTTAACCCCGTGGTGGCGAGTATCGCCCTTGGGCTTATCGGTAATGTCGCCGGGCTGAGCCTGCCCACAGCCCTTGGCAGCAGTCTTGAGATGCTCGCCAAACCTGCCATTGCCTGTGCGCTCTTTGTGCTGGGTGCCAATTTGAATCAATATCGCCTCTCCAGTGCCTTTGCCCTGACGGCGGTATTAAGTGCGATTAAGCTCCTGCTGCTGCCACTGCTTATCCTGATTGCAGGAAAACTGCTTGGGCTTACCTCTCTTGAGCTTGCGGTTACAGTGCTGCTTGGCGCATCGCCTCTTGGGGTGAATGCCTACCTGATTGCGTCCCAGCTTAAGCGTGACAGCGACATCATCGCCGGCGCTGTGGTGCTGTCATCCATGCTTTGTATCCTGACTGTGATCTTCTGGTTAACTGTGTTAACGTGAGGCCTCTTTTGGGGTTGAAGACTCTTTTTCGGTTGAGGACTCTTTTGGGGGAGCTTTGAGAAGGGCAGTGCAGGAGCGCATTTTATGATAATTACAACAACAGACAGACTGATTTTAAGGCACTTCAACGAAGGGGATGTTGAGGCACTGTTTCTGATGAATAGTATCCCAGAAGTGCTGACTTACATTCCTATGGCGCCACTCACTGATGTAGCACAGGCTGAAAAGCTGCTGCATGAAGTGATTTTTGAAGACTATCGCAGCCGCGGTTTCGGTCGCTGGGCAGTAGAGCACAAGGCCAGTGGCAAGGTCATAGGCTTTTGCGGCCCCAAGTTTATTCCCGAGTACGACAAGGTGGAGCTGGGTTACCGCTATCTGCCTGAATACTGGGGCCAGGGTATTGGCGGCGAAGCTGCCCGCGCCGCCATTGCCGAGTTCAAACCACGGCTTGGCATCGATGAAGCCATTGCGCTTATTCTTGACGGCAATCTGGGTTCAATGGGCGTCGCCCGCCAGATTGGTATGGAGCCGCTGCAGCGCGATAAATTTATGGAGCATGATGTGACAGTGTTCCATAAGTGGCTTTGAGCCCCCCGCTGGCCACAAATTCTGCCTTCATCGCTGGCATTTGGCGATAAGGCGGAGTAGAGTCTCCCTTGGTGACCTTGGTCAGACTCTAAAGCAAGGGTTAGACTTTTCTTCGGGTAACCTCACCATGAGCCTTCAGGCTCACCGCTCTTTCGCCTGATCCTGACATTTCTATTGGATTGTTTCTGACCCGCATCTTTCAGGTGCGGGTTTGGACTATTTGGCGCACTAAACCCTCCGTGGGGGAAGGGATTATGCGATGGTTGGGCGCCGCCGACGGGCGGCCTTGTTTATGAAAAGTAGAGGACTGCTGTGACTGAACAACCCAAGATTGTGATCTCCGAAATCGATATGGAGCGTCTTGAACGATTACTGGAAAGCTTGCCGGCACAGGATGCAGGCAGACTGGCGCTGGAAGCCGAACTGAGCCGGGCGGAGGTACGGCCATCTGCCGACATGCCGGCCAATGTGGTGACCATGAACTCCGAGGTGCGTTTTACCGTGTCTTCCTCGGCCGAGGAGTTTCGCCTCAGGCTGGTGTACCCAAAAGATGCTCAGGGCAAGGGTGATACCCTGTCCATTCTGGCGCCGGTGGGCAGCGCGCTGCTTGGTTTGGCGCAGGGTGATGAGATGGATTGGCCCTGTCCCGGTGGTAACAGCACCCGGGTCCGGATTGAAGAGGTCATTTATCAGCCGGAGCGAAGTGGCGATTTTCATCGCTGATCGCGGCTGAATTTGGCTTAATCTGGCTGAATTGCGGCGGGACTGCACAGTTACATATGCCAGTTAACTTTGCTTGTTAAATCAGGTTCGTTAGCCGCCAGCAGTTATTATTTTCGCCATAAAAAAACCAGCGCCTTGCGCTGGTTTTTTTGATAGAACAACCTTTTAGGGCTTATTCGTCGCCGTGGTCGCACTTATCGTTGGTGCACACACCGTACAGATACAGACTGTGGTTGGTGAGCTTGATGTTGTGACGCATGGCAATTTCATTCTGACGACGTTCGATGGTGTCATCAGAGAATTCGATAACCTTGCCACAGCTTAAGCATACCAGATGGTCGTGGTGGTGCTGGGTAGAGAGCTCGAATACTGCCTTGCCGCTTTCGAAGTGATGGCGTGACACAATACCGGCGTCATCAAACTGGTTCAGCACCCGGTAAACGGTGGCCAGACCGATTTCTTCACCGATGTCGAGCAGCTTCTTGTACAGATCTTCCGCACTGATGTGCTGGTTTTCCGGTTCTTGCATCAGCTCCAGGATTTTTACTCGTGGCAGGGTGACTTTCAATCCCGCTTTTTTCAGCGCCTGATTTCCATCTGTCATGGTTAATCTCTTGATTGCAGAACCATTGGGCTCTTCTGTGGACAATGGAAGTCATTATATGTGTCTAAATTCAAAACTTAAACCTTTGATGGCGGCTAATTGGTGCCATGTGGCAATATTTGGCGCCATATCAGACAATCCGTTGTGAATTGGCCTTTAAGCCCTGATTTAAGTATGGTTATACCAAGGCCCAATTGTCATCGACCTGCGGGAAATGGCAGGCTGGAAACAAAACAATAAGGAAGGCATCAGCATGTACCGGCACATAGTTGTACTCACCGGCGCCGGGATCTCCGCCGAGTCCGGGATCCGTACCTTCAGGGACCAACATGGTCTCTGGGAAGAGCACCATATTGAAGATGTGGCCACGCCCGAAGGCTATGAGCGTGATCCTGAGCTGGTTGAACGGTTTTACAACCAGCGCTGGGCGCAGCTGAAGTCTGACGAGGTGGCCCCCAATGCCGCCCACGAGGCGCTGGCGAAACTTGAAGCCGAATTTGATGGCGAGTTTTTGCTGATCACCCAGAATGTGGATGATCTGCACGAGCGTGGCGGCAGTCGCAAGCTTATTCATATGCACGGTGAGTTGGTGAAGGGCCGCTGTCCGCGTTCACGGCAAACCTTTCTGCTGCGTGAACCCTTCGGCCCGGACAATCTTTGTACCTGCTGTATTCCGGCTCAGCGCCTGCGGCCCCATATTGTCTGGTTCGGCGAAATGCCTTTTGGCATGGACCGCATCCATGATGCACTGGAGCGCTGCGATCTCTTTATCGCCATCGGCACCTCGGGCACCGTCTATCCGGCCGCCGGTTTTGTGGATACCGCCAATCACCATGGCGCGCAAACCGTTGAGGTAAACCTGATGCCTGCCGACCGCCACAGTCAGTTTCAATGGCATCTTACCGGCAGCGCAGGTCATATCATGCCGCGGCTGACTGAGGCCCTGTTGGTAGGCAAGAGCCTTTGCAGCCTGGCCGATGTGCTGACCGAAAGCGCCTGAGGTTTCACGTACGCAAGATGAAGCTGATGACATTGAGACGACAGGGGTGAAGCCGATATGAGCGCCATCAAAAAGGCCATCATAATGCGTGGGCTCCCCGGAAGTGGAAAATCCTTTTGGGTGAATCAGTTTTTGTCGGCATTGCCACCGGAAATGGCCGGGCAGGTTCGCGCCCATGGGCTGTTTTCCACCGACAGCTTTTTTATGCGTGACGGCGAGTATCATTTTGATGTGGCCAAATTGTCTGAATATCATCAGCGCAATCTGGCGGGGTTTATTGCGGCCCTTGGACGTGGCGAGCCACTGGTGATTTGCGACAACACCAATCTGGCCCACTGGGAGTTTTTGGCCTACGAAACGGCGGCGAGGGCGCTGGGGTACGAGGTGGAGAAGGTACTGATTGGCAATCCGGCCGACAGGCGCCATCAGGCCCTTTGTGCCGAACGTAACAGTCACGGCGTGCCGCTTGCAGCCATCAGACGAATGGCAAGAGCCTTCGAACCCTGAACTTGTTCCCTTGCTGCGCCAACCGGTTAAGTTGGCGAGCAAGTGTATTTGGCTTGCTTGCCGATAAAGGCGAAATACGCGATAAAGGCGAAAACTATTATCCTGGTTAGCTAAAAGCCCGGTGCTCTTAATCGAGCCACCGGGCTTTTTTACATCACTCTTCCTTGGTTAGCGCTTTGCCAAGCAAACTGACAGCGGCGGCAAGCAATACCAGATCTTTGAGCAAAAACTGCCCAGGCACCACCGAGATGGCGGGGAAGCCACTCAGGCTTGGCTCAGTGATGGGGGCGCTTAACAAAAAGCTGCTGGTGACCGCGAAGGTCAGCACGGCACTTGCTGCGCCTGCCACGGCAATGGCCCGGTGCAGGGGGGCAAGCAGCAATGCCAGCGCGGTGGCGACTTCCACGGTGCCAATTAAATTAGAGGCCGCCTGCAGGCTGAACACGCTGTAGAGCCAGCTGGTCAGTGGACTGGAAGCAACCAGGCCCTCGATGGCACCGGCTTCGTAGCCGGTGAACTTCATGGCGCCAATCCAGCCCAGTACTATCACGATGGAAAACTTAAGGCCCTGATCGGCAACCTTGTTGATTGTGTGGGCGAGGGCGCTGTGGTTTTGGGTAAATTTAGTCATGGTGTTATTCCTTACAATTGAACTTTGTGTCTGATTTGGCTCTGGTGTCTGGTTAATGCGACTTTGTGGGGCTGCTGGCTCAGCGGGATCTGGTTTTGGGGGAAATACCCCGTGCCTTCAGCACCTTGTCGAATTCGCCCGCTTTGATGGACGCCATCAGATCCTGATTGCCGCCAATGTGCACTTCACCGACGAAGATTTGTGGCACCGTCCTGCGTTGGCTGCGACTTAGCATTTCAGTCAGTAATGCCTGGTCGTCGGTGACATCAAATTCGCGAAACCCAAGGCCCTTCGCGGCCAGAGTCTGTTTGGCAGCTTTGCAGTGTGGGCAATAGCTTTTGGTGTAAATCTCAATCTGTCCCATGTGGATACTCCGGTGTGGTTGCTGTGTGGGACTAATGTAGCTATTAGTGCCTGTACTATCTATGCGTGATAATCTTGATTTGATACATTGAAAGTCTAATTATGGTGATTGGTCCTGCGAACCGGAGAACGGCATGGAAGTGATGAGCGATATACTGCGGGCTATCCGCGTGGTGGGCAGTGTGTATTTTTGCAGCCAGGTGGAGGCGCCCTGGACCAAAACCTTCTCAGCGCTTGAGCACGCCAGCTTTCATATGATCCGCCGCGGCGCCTGCTGGGCAAAGGTGGATGATGCCGTTGAGCGGCTGGAGGAGGGCGACCTTATCTTTCTTGGGCCGGGGCAGGACCATGTGCTCAGCAGTCAGGCGCCCGATGCTGAACATGCCGACATCAGTGAACCAACCTTGCTGCTGTGTGGCTCGTTCAGTTTCAGTCGCAGCGCCACCACGCCGCTGCTCGATATATTGCCGCGGGTGACCATAGTGCGTGACCGGGACTTGGCCAATTACCCCTGGCTTCGCAGCACCTTCGGCCAGTTAAGCGCCGAGTACATGGCCCAGGGGCCAGGCTCGGAGCTTATCGTGAATAAGCTCACCGAGATAATTTTGGTGGAGCTTATCCGGATTAACTTTGGCCGCACTGAGCGCAGCCCGTTTCTGGATGCCCTGAACGACAAACGCATCGCCCGTGCGCTGCAATTGCTGCACGAGCGGCCCGAACTCAACTGGACCTTGCAGTCGCTGGCCAATGACATCGGCATGTCGCGTGCCGCCTTTGCCAGCCGCTTCAGCGCCATGGTGGGGCGGCCCATGTTTGACTATCTCACCCAGCTGCGGATGCAAAAGGCCCAGGAACTGCTGACAGAATCCCTGCTCACTATCGATGAGATTGCCGAGCGGGTGGGATATGGCTCGGAGCGCGCCTTCACCCTGACCTTTAAGAAACATACAGGCACCACTCCAACGCGCTTTCGGGCCCGCTAGGCTGTAGCTGGGTCCGGCGGGCGTTTTTAACGGCAGAAAAAAGGTCGCTCATCGGCGACCTTTTTGTTGCTTGTTACCTGTGGGATTTTGCCTTCAGCCGTGGGCCGGATTGTGGGCTGTCTTGCAAATGCCCTCCAGCGCGGCAACCTCGACCATGGCCTTGGTGAGCATGGCGAGCTCTGCATCGCTGATGCAGTAAGGCGGCATCACGTAAATCAGCCTGCCAAAGGGGCGAACCCAGACGCCTCGCTCGGCAAATGCCTTCAGCGCAAAGGCGGTATCCACGGTTTGCGCCATTTCAATCACGCCCACAGCGCCAAGTACCCTCACATCAACCACCTGCGGCAACACACGGGCGGCTTCAAGGGCATCGGTCAGCCGGGTTTCGATATTGGCCACCTGTGACGGCCAGCGGTTTTCGGCAAACAGTGCCAGACTGGCGATAGCGGCTGCGCAGGCGAGCGGGTTAGCCATAAAGGTGGGGCCGTGCATAAACACACCGGCAGGGGAGTTGGATATGCCTGCTGCGACTTCATCTGTGCTCAGGGTTGCCGCGAGGCTCAGCATGCCGCCGGTGAGCGCCTTGCCAAGGCACAACAAATCCGGTGCTATGCCCGCGTGTTCATAGGCAAATGCCTTGCCGGTGCGGCCAAAGCCGGTGGCGATTTCATCGAGGATCAGCAGTACCCGATACTCGTCACAAAGGGCACGTATCGCCTGTAAATATTCCGGGCTGTGGAATCTCAATCCCCCGGCGCCCTGCATAATGGGCTCAATAACGAGGGCGGCGATTTTATGGTGATGGGCTTGCAGTAACGTGCGCAGCTCAGTGATGTCGGCATCAACAAACGGCCTGTTAAAACCTGCCGCTGGCGCCTTGGCAAAAATCTGTTTGGGTACCAGATGGCCGAACATACCGTGCATGCCCGAGTTGGGATCGCAGACGCTCATGGCCGCAAAGGTGTCGCCGTGATAACCACCAAGCACGGTCAGCAGCTTGTGTTTTTGTGGCTCGTTTCTTCCCTGCCAATATTGGATGGCCATTTTGAGGGCCACTTCCACCGCCACTGAGCCTGAATCGGCATAAAATACCTTGGTCAGCTTGGGATGAACTAGGCTAAGCAGCGCCTTGCCAAGCTTGGTAGCGGGCTCATGGGTGAGGCCGCCGAACATCACATGGCTGAGTGTTGCCGCCTGCGTTTGCACTGCGGAAACCAAGGCGGGATGACCATAACCGTGAATGGCCGACCACCAGGACGAGGTGCCATCGACCAGCTCCCGACCATCTTCCAGCGTCAGGCGGCAGCCGCTGGCGCTGGTTATCCCCAGCACCGGCAGAGGTGCTGCCATGGAAGTATAAGGATGCCAAAGGTGGTTTCGGTCGAACTCGAAATCTATGCTCATTTTATTAGCTCAAAATTTAACCATCAGTAAACCTTGCCAACTGGTTGGCGTTGACAGTGTAAGGGCCAACGCTATCCTAGCCAACAGAAAACATTTTATAGGGTAATACCATGCCGTCTTTTACCGTTCGCCACGACTGGAGCCGTCAGGAAGTTGAGGCCTTGTTCGCTCTGCCGATGAATGACCTGCTGTTCCGTGCTCACAGCATCCACCGTGAGGTGTTTGACCCCAACGAGGTGCAGGTCAGCCGGTTGCTGTCCATCAAGACAGGTGCCTGTCCGGAAGACTGTAAGTATTGCCCCCAAAGTGCCCGTTACGATACCGGCCTTGAGAAAGAGCGCCTGCTGGAAATGGAAAAGGTGCTCACCGAGGCCCGCGCCGCCAGAGATGCCGGTGCCACCCGTTTTTGCATGGGCGCCGCCTGGCGTAATCCCCATGAGCGCGACATGCCATACCTCACCGAGATGGTGAAAGAAGTGAAATCTCTGGGGCTGGAAACCTGTATGACCCTGGGCATGCTGTCTGCTCATCAGGCGAGCCAGCTTGCCGATGCCGGGCTTGATTACTACAACCACAATCTGGATACCTCGCCCGAATATTACGGCGATATCATCACCACCCGCACCTATCAGGACAGACTCGATACGCTCTCCAACGTGCGGGCGGCAGGGATGAAAGTGTGCTCCGGCGGTATCGTCGGTATGGGCGAGCAGGCCACCGACCGCGCCGGGCTATTGCAGCAACTGGCGAATCTTGAGCAGCATCCGGACTCTGTGCCCATCAATATGCTGGTGAAGGTGGCAGGTACGCCGCTGGATAACCTGGACGACCTGGATCCGCTCGAGTTTGTGCGCACCATTGCCGTGGCCCGTATTCTGATGCCACTCTCACGGGTGCGTTTGTCCGCCGGCCGCGAGAAAATGACCGACGAGCTGCAGGCCATGTGCTTCTTCGCCGGAGCGAACTCGATTTTCTACGGCTGCAAACTGCTGACCACTGCCAACCCGGAAGAAAACGATGATATGAGCCTGTTCCGCCGTCTGGGGCTTAAGCCTGAACAGGGCAAGGCTGCGACGCTGGAAGAGGATGCTGCCATGGTGGCCAGGGCGGGACGAAGCGCAGAGCAGGACAATGCCGCCAAGGGCGCTGCCGCTAAATCGGCACTGTTTTACGACGCCGCCAATTGAGTCAAGCCATGAATCAGCTGCTTGCCCGTTTGCAAGTATCGCGCGACCAGGCCAAAACCGACGGCCTGTGGCGCGAAAGGCGGGTGCTCGATGAAGGGCTTTGCGACTTTGCCTCCAACGACTATCTTGGGCTGGCGCGGGAGCCGCGTCTCGCCGATGCCCTCAGCGAAGGCGCACGCCTTTACGGCGTAGGCAGCCGCGCTTCACCGCTGGTGGCCGGTTACCACAAGGCCCACCAAACCCTCGAAGCCACTCTGTGCCAGGCCACGGGGCATGAAGCAGCGCTGCTGTTTTGCTCCGGTTTTGCAGCTAATCTGGCGCTATCCAATGCGCTTTTTACCGCAGAAGATACCCTGATTGCCGACAAGCTTATCCATGCGTCCATGATAGATGGCGCGCTGCAATCAGGTGCCAGACTGCGCCGTTATCCCCACTGCGATGTCAGCGCCGCCGAAAGATTGCTTTCGCAAAACCCAGGCACGGCGCTGCTTACCGAAAGCATTTTCAGCATGGACGGCGACCTTGCGCCGCTTGGCGCGTTATCCGAATTGTGCGATGCGCACCAGAGTCTGTTGATTGTCGATGATGCCCACGGCTTTGGCGTGACAGGTGAGGGCGCCATGGGTGCCAGTCGGCTGCCGGGCGTTCGGCCCGCGCTGCAAATTATCACCTTTGGCAAGGCCATGGGGTGTCAGGGTGCCGCCATTTTGGGCAGTGCCGAGCTGATTGACTCCCTGGTGGCGAGGGCGCGCCACTACATTTATTCCACTGCGTTGTCGCCTGCGCTGGCCCACGTGGCAACCGCCGCCATTGCGCTTATCGCGGGCGGCGATATGCATACCAGATTGCTTGATAATATCGCCAGGTTTAAGCGCCTCAGTGAGGCTGCGGGCCTGGCGCTGCTGCCATCATCAAGCCCAATCCAATTACTGCCGGTATCTTCCAATGCCGAGTGTCTGGCGCTTGGGCAGCGGCTGCGTGATGCAGGATTCTTGGTCGGCGCTATTCGGCCCCCCGCAGTGCCGGCGCCAAGGCTCAGGATCACCATAAGTGCAAGCCACAGCGCCGGGCAGATAGCGGCGCTGGTACAAATTCTCGCCGCCGAGTGTGGCGCAGGGGCTGGCAAATGATGGCGAGCCAGATTGCCGACAAGGCTTGCGATGTGGCAGGCCACTTTTCCCGCGCCACTGAATACAGCCGCCACGATGTGCTGCAGCGGCGCACGGCCGCGCGGCTTAAATCCTGGGTGGCCCAGAGTGGAAGAGTGCTGGACTTGGGCGCAGGCCCGGGCACGGCGTTTGATACGCCAGATATCGGCCGGGTGATTGGCGTCGATTTGGCCTTTGGCATGTGCGAGCGCCTTAAAAGCCGCTTCCCACAAACGGATGCCGTATGCGGCGATGCCAGACAGCTGCCATTTTTAAGCGCAAGCTTTGACAGCCTGTATTCCAACCTTGCGCTGCAGTGGTGCCAGCCCTTTGCTGCGGCTATCGATGAAGCGGCCAGGGTACTGAGGCCCGGCGGTGAGGCAGCAATAGCCGTGGTGTGCGACGGCTCCTTACCTGAGCTTGAGCAGCTGGGGTTTTCGGTGAATCACTTTATTGATGCACTCGCCGCTCTTTCCGCATTTAAGGCCGAACACTGGCAGCTGCTACACACTGAAATTACTACCGAAACGGTGCATTTTGCCGATTTGCGCTCGCTGATTTATTCCATCAAAGGTGTGGGTGCCAATGCGCGGCAGGACGCCGGTCAGGCTGCTAAGCTTCGTGGACGGCAAGACTGGCTGGCGCGGCTTGAGGCGGCTGAAGCACTTCGCACCGACTCAGGATTACCCCTCAGTTATCAAATCCTTTATGTGGTGGCCAGACGACAACAGGAGAACTCATGATCCATTTTGTGACCGGCACGGATACTGATTGCGGCAAGACTCTGGTGTCTGCGGCCATGCTGGTGGCGGCGCAAAAGCTGCCGGGCTGCCACTCAACCCTAGGGGTTAAACCCATTGCCTCCGGTTGCAGGCGGACCGAAGACGGGCTTAGAAACAGTGATGCAGAGCTGTTGATGGCCCACGCCAGCCGTGAGTTTGACTACGACAGAGTGAATCCCATCGCCTTTGAACCTGCCATAGCACCGCACATAGCTGCCCGTGAAGCGGGTGTGGAAATCAGCCCCGAGGCCATTATGGCCAAGTTGGACTGGACCAGTATCGCCCGCAGCGATTTTTGCCTGATAGAAGGGGCGGGCGGCTGGCGCTTGCCATTAGGTGAGGGCCGGTTTATGCCGGAGCTGGTGGAAGCGCTGGACTTACCGGTGATTTTAGTGGTGGGAATGAAACTTGGGTGCCTTAATCATGCGCTGCTGACCCAGGAAGCGATTCTGGCCGACGGTTTGCGGCTGGCGGGCTGGGTTGCCAATCGGGTTGACCCGAACATGACGCACTTTCAGGACAATCTGGACACACTGAAAGAGCTGATGACATCTCCCTGTCTTGGCGTGGTGCCGTATATTCCCAGTGCATCGCCGCTGGAAGCCGCTGCCTTTTTGGATTTAACGCCGCTGGCGCAGTGAAAGCCCAAGCCAAAGCCAAAGATAAGGACAAAGACAAAAACAAAAACAAAAACAAAAAGGTCGCCTTGGGGCGACCTTTTTAGTGTGTGCTGCTCGGTGTTTTATTTGCCGGCTGCGCGCTTAAATCTGCGGTGATGGGCTCATCCGCGCATCACAACGCAGTACTGCAAAACACCGAATAAGCTGGCAGAAAGTTGTCAGAGCAGGTGGCTTAAGTCAGCGCCAATGGCGATAGGCTCTTTTTGGACGCTGCCTTTAAAGAAGTAGGCTTCTTTGTCACCCAGCAGGCTCAGCTTGTCGCCCTGACGATGCAGCGCGCTGCCTTCCTGGATACCGACGATTGGCGTCAGCGGGTCAACCACAGTGAACTCCAGCAGTCGTTGGGCACGGGTTTCACCGTTGTGGCCCGGCGCCTGATAATCGCTGTAGTGTGGGTTTAACTGGAACGGCACCAGGCCCAGCGCGGTAAACGATGGCGGCTCGATAATGGGCATGTCGTTGGTGGTGCGGATGGACAAACCGGCGATGTTGGAGCCAGCCGACCAGCCCACATAAGGCTTGCCCGCTTCAACCTGCTCGCGGATGACAAACAGCAGATCGTAACGATACAGTTCGTGCAGCAGGTGGAATGTATTGCCACCGCCAACAAAGATGCCATCGGCATCGCGGATGGCCTGACGGGGATCGGCGTGTTCATGGATACCACTGATGTTGATGTTCAGCGGCTTAAGCCCTTCGCGCACTTTTTCAAGGTAGGCATCGTAGCCCAGGCTGATCCCGGCGTAGGGGATAAATACCCAGTTGCGGGCGTCCTGAGTCAGAGGCGCAATAAAGGGCAGGGTATGTTCAAGATAAGGGGTGTCGCCAACGCGGGAGGCGCTGAGGAGCAGGGCATTGATGGTCATGGGTCGTCCTGATCTGCGAGGTCGTTATTATGGTGTGGTTATTATCTTTGTTGCCGCTTGGGCTGTTTGTGGCAATGTTAACAAAGATTCATGGTGATAAACACCTAATCAGCGGGTCAAAAATGGCGTCAGTGCTGGCAGGCATCAATCTTAAGATTGGCTTAAGAAAGCCCAAATAGACTGCCGCCAAGATGTAAAACACAAGGGATATTATCTTTTTAATCTTGCCTCCCTTGAAAAACGATAATCAGGACATATTATGTCCCTTGTGAGTGTGAATGGGCGACGTGCCCGATAAAGGAGCTGAAATGAAACGCGTATTTCTATTTCTGTTGACCAACCTTGCCGTAGTGGTAGTTGCGTCGATAGTGATGTCGCTGCTGGGTGTGAATACCCAAACCATGGGCGGTCTGCTGGTGTTTGCTGCACTGCTGGGCTTCGGTGGCTCGCTGTTCTCGCTGGCCATCTCCAAGTGGATGGCGAAAAAGTCCATGGGTTGTGAAGTGATCACCACCCCGCGTGACGCCACTGAAAAATGGCTGCTGGACACTGTTGCCCGTCAGGCGCAGCAGGCCGGGATCAAGATGCCAGAAGTGGCTATCTACAATTCCCAGGAAATGAACGCCTTCGCCACCGGTCCAAGCAAGAACAACTCGCTGGTGGCCGTGAGCACGGGTCTGCTTTATGGCATGACCCAGGACGAAGTGGAAGGGGTGCTGGCCCACGAAGTAAGCCACGTAGCCAACGGCGACATGGTAACCCTGACCCTTATTCAGGGTGTGGTGAACACCTTCGTGATTTTCGCCGCCCGCGCTGTGGCTGGTGTGATTAATAACTTCCTCTCCAGCGATGAAGACGGTGAAGGTCTGGGCACGCTGGCCTACATCGCCGTGGTGGTGGTGCTGGAGATCCTGTTCGGTATTCTGGCGTCGGTCGTGGTGATGTACTTCTCGCGGATCCGTGAGTACCGCGCCGACGAAGGCGGTGCCAAGCTTGCTGGCCGTGCCAAGATGGTGGCTGCCCTTGAGCGTCTGCGTAATGGCCCTGAAACCGGTGCCATGCCTGCGCAAATGGCTGCCTTCGGGATCAGCGGCAAGCGCTCGCTGACCGAGCTGCTGATGAGCCACCCTCCGCTGGAAAAGCGTATTGCTGCACTGAAAGCAAACTGATTGCGTTATTGATTGAAAAAGAGGCCTGCGGGCCTCTTTTTTGTTATCAGCGTTTTGTCTCATTTGACGAAACGGGTTTTTCCGTTATGTTAAGTAGGCGGAACGCTGTGTTGTGATAGTGTAAAAGTCCATTTCGCGCAGTCGGTTACATGATTCAGCGCACATTTTGTTAAATGCTGAATTGTTAAACTGGGCCCAAGTTGAAATCGGGCCAAGATGGCCGCAACGATTACTATTGAGAACGTCGTGCTAAGACTCAGATGGCCGATGGGAGCAAAAAGAATTCCCACATTGCCGTCTCTTTTGGAGGATACCATAGTGAATAAAACACTCTTGAGCGCCATCTTCGGTGCCGCATTCGCGGCCCTTGCCATGACCCCAGCGGCTTTTGCCGGTGATCAGACTCTGGCCGAATTCCACGTAGAAAACGGCGGCTGTGACTCTTGCCACCAGGACGAGTCTCCTTCTGCTGATGGCGCCTACGAATTTGAACAGTGCCAAAGCTGCCACGGCACCCTGGCTGAAATGGACGATGTCCACAAGCCACACGATGGCAATCTGGTTTGCGCCGACTGTCACGCGCCACACGACAACAACGTAGGCCAGAAGCCTACCTGTGACGCCTGCCACGACGATGGCCGCACTTCAGACACAGTGCTGAAAAAGTAACGCTTCAGGATTGTCAAAACGCCGGCCCAGTGCCGGCGTTTTTTATTGCGTTAAATTAACCTGCTGGGCTACTGTGAAACATTCATTTGAGCGCAGGGGAGCGGGAAATGCTGTTCATGGCAAGCAGGATGCAATCCACACTGAAAGCCGCAGCAAGGTTGATAACAGGTGTGGTCTTTGTAGTATTGGTCAGTGCCTGTGCCCAGGCGCCAACGTCTCATATGAAGCCCCCACCGCCCATCAATGAAGCCCTGTTCAGCCCCATCGCAGTGCCATCGCCGGACAGCTTTATCAGCCTCACCGAGCCGCAGAAGCGCGAGCTTGCAGCCTATGTGCAGGCGCCTGACATTGCCCTGTTACCGCCCTACAGGCAGGTCGAGCGGTTCCTGTCGAGCAAGCTCGCCGACTTTGGTTATGAAGGTAACAATCTCGGTGCGGCCACGGCATTGGCGCAGCTTGGCGGGAATTGTATGAGTCTGGCGCTGGTGACGCTGGCGGTGGCCAAAGAGCTTGAGGTGCCGACCCAGTTTCAGTTGGTGCATGCCTCGCCGGTGCTGCTGGATGCGGCGGACGATTTGGTGGTGCTGTCTGACCATGTGCGCACCCTGCTGTACGATGCGCCCGCCAACACAGAGAGGCTCAGCCCCTTTTTCAGTGGCTATCGGATCCTGGCCGTGGATTACTTTCCCTCCAACAATAACCTCTTCGGCGCCGTGCTCGAGAATGATACTTTCATTGCCATGTTCTACCGAAACCTCGCCTCCGATGCGCTGATTAAAGGCGATTTACCCTCGGCATACTGGCTTGCCCGCGAAGGGCTCAAGTGGGATTCTGGCTATCTGCCGCTTTTGAATCTGGCGGCGATAGTGCACAGACGCAGCGGCGATGCGGTCAGCGCCGAGGCGCTGTATCGCTATGGGCTTGCACTTGCGCCGGACAATATTAATTTGATGGCCAACTACCGCACGCTGGCGCTGTATGAGGGCAAGACTGAGCTTGCCAGAGCGCTCAAAGTCAAAATGGATGCTGTGGATGAGTACCGCGGCTTTGACTTTTATGTGCTTGGCAGGGAGGCTTTGGGGCGAGGGGAGTTGCAGGATGCCAAGCGCTATCTGAACAAGTTTTTGCGCTCAACCGATTATTTCCATCCCGCCTGGTTTGATATTGCCAGGGTCTACCACGGCCTTGGCGACGAGGAAGCGGCAAAAGCGGCGCTCAGGCAGGCACTGACGCTGGCATCCCAGAGCGATGATGTCAAAAAATACAGCGCCAAGCTGGCCATGTTAAAGGCTGCCGGGCGCTGAGTGGTAGTGCGCCGCTGTGGTGATTGCTTACCCGGCCAGCCCAAAGCTTGGCTGGTCGGGTAAAGCGTCGGTTACGGCTAGGATCCAGAGTCTTTCGCTACGGCAATTTGCCAGCGCTATTGGCCAGCGCTATTGGCCAGCGCTATTTATCAGTGCTAGTGGCCACCCTGTTCTTGGCTGATATCGCGATTTTCAGCGCCATCAGGCACATCTGCCGGCGGCTGTTGCAGCCACTTTCGACCCGAAAACATCGCCGAGATAATGCCAGGCTGTTTGCGGTTGTCGGTGTAAATCACCGCCGCAATATGGATAACGGCAAACAGCCACAGCAGATACACCGCATACACATGGGTCTTGCCCGCCAGTGACTTCATCGGCTTGATGGCATCGGCTTTTGCCTTGTCGACAAAGGTATCGTCATAGGGTTTGATGTTGGCGGCGGATGCGCCATCCCTGACGATTTGGCTTTGGATACTGCTGCCAAAAGGCGGGTAGTAGATATCGGTACCGGCACGGTACAACCCGGTTACCCCAATCACCAGCATCAGCAGCACCATGGCGCCAACCGCCAGCTTGCCTTTGGGGTTATGCCCCAGATACTCAGGCTTTTCACCGCGTTTGGTTCGCGCTTTATATTCAGCCAGAGTTTTGATGCTTGATGGCCCCGGCAGCATATGCCCAAGGCTGCCGTAGCCACGGCTGACTAAACCATAAATAAGCCGCAGTGCCAGATTGGCGATAAACAGATAGCCTACCACCACGTGGGCGGTTTTGAGCCCCACCTTGGCATCGGTGCCGCTGATCCCCAGTTCTGGCTTGAACAGCATGACCAATCCCAGAAAGCTCAGGGTCAGCACCAACAGCAAGTTTACCCAGTGAAATAGCCGTACCGGTAGCGGCCAGACCCGATACTCCCTCAAGGTTTTGATTTCAGGTGTCATTTAGATTTCCCCATCTTGAATTCCCCGACTCATTTTATGCCCCTTTGGGGGCTTTATTAAATGAAATTAGCTTCATTCGTCTTAAGCGATTGGCAATCTTCCTAATCCTAAAGTGGGGGTCGGTGCCATAAATTAGCCTGATCCGGGGGGGGGTTATTAATACCAGTAGGGGACGCTATGCGATAAAAGCCTCAGCATAATTAGCGTCAACAGATTGACGGTGTCAAAGATGATGAACAAAGGATTAATCGCAATCGCCCTCGGATGGGCACTGGCTGCCTTCACTGGCCAATCACAGGCCGGGCAGGATATCAGCGAGATTGACGAACTGGCGCTCGGGGCCAATCAGGCCAATGTGATGCAGCTGGGGGATTTCCTGACGGTGAACGCCAGCCAACTCGGCCAGGCCAACCAATTGACCCTGCTGCAAGACGGCATTGGCAGCGAGGCCAACATTCAGCAGCTGGGGCAGGGCAACGAGATAAGTCTGTTGCAGCAGGGCCAGTATCTTGAGGCCAGCCTGCTGCAAGCCGGGAGCATGAACCGGATTGAGGCCACCCAACAGGGGGTTGGACATCTGCTTGATGTGGATCAGTACGGCCTAAACAATCAGGCCATCATCAATCAGACCGGCAGTGACAATTCAATTTGGATCCAGCAGTACGGGTCCGGACACGCAGTAACTGTGACTCAATGGGGTCAGGGACAACACACAGTTGTGACTCAGGGTCACTAACCCACACCATGGAAAGGAATGAACCGATGAAAAAGTCCAAAATCGCTCTGCTTGTTGCCGCAACTCTGGTTGCTGGCTCAGCAATGGCAACCAGCTCTGAAAACGTTGCCAATGTAAACCAGACCGGTAGCGCCAACAACGCACTGGTAACCCAGGTTGAGCAAAGCAACCAGAACAATGCCGGGATCAGCCAGACTGGTGACAGCAACAACGCTGTAACCACTCAGGCCCGTACCTCAAGCACCACCGCCACCACCACTCAGGTGGGTAATGGCAACACTGGTTTCATTAACCAGAGCGATGCCACTGCTACCGCCACCGCCACTATCGTGACCGAAGGTAACAATAACACCGCCACCATCACTCAAAAGCTGAATAACCAGCAGTCTGCCGCAGCTCTGGTTACCCAGAACGGTGATGACAACACTGCAACGATCACTCAGAACAACGCCGATGGTGCTCAGTCAACCATCGACCAAAACGGCAGTGGCGACACCGCTGAAATTAACAACTACTGGTCTGATAATGCCGACGCGACCATCACCCAGAACGTGGGTGCCGGTAATAATGCTTTGGTTTCCCAGAATGCCTCAGACGCTGCCACTGCTGTGCTGACTCAGACTGGCGAAGGCAACATTGGTCGTATCAACCAGGCTACCGGTAATTATGCGCACAGTGCCGGCAGTGACGATACCTCTGCAAGCCTCACTCAAAATGGTGTTGGCAACCAGGGTACCATCAACCAAAACGCCATGCACAACACCGCTGCTGTTGACCAGGACGGTAACAGCAACCAAGCAACTGTTACCCAGAACGCCGAAGGCAATGGCGCTACTGTTGGCCAGATTGGCGACAGCAACGTAGCTCTGGTTACCCAGGATGGCGTTGGTGCCACTGCCGGCGTGAGCCAAAACGGCACTTCAAACAACGCGATTGTTTCACAGTTCGACGGCGCCAATACTGCCTCTGTTGACCAGAATGGCACAGCTAACCTGGCGTCTGTGACCCAGCGCAGCAGCGGCAACTCTGCCACCGTGACCCAGGACGGTGTCGGCAACAACGCCTCAGTAAACCAATTCGACATGGGCAACATGGCGGAAGTAGATCAACAAGGTGACGGCAACTTCGCCAACGTGACTCAAAGCGCCGGTGCCGGTACTGGTTCAAACAAGGCCAATGTGTCTCAGCTGGGTGACAACGATTCTGCTACAGTGGCTCAGGTAGGTTCCGGCAACGAAGCCGTGGTACGTCAGACCGCCAACAGCCACGACAACACTATCTCTATCAATCAAACCGGTTCTGATAACTATGCCGGTGCAGCCTCCCAGTTAGGTGGTGGCAGCAGCATCAGCATCACTCAGGACGGTAACCGTAACCGTGTTGCCAACAGCCCAATGGCTGAGAACTACTATGGTTCCGACATTGGTGCCGGTACCTACGGCGCCGGTAACACAGTGAACATCCAGCAAGCTGGTGAAGACAACCTGGCCTATGCCGATTCAGCGCACGAAAATTCGTCAGTTGATATCGTGCAGAGCGGTGAGTTCAACAGCGCAGCCGTTGAATCCTGGCTCGGTCTGGAAAACGACCTGGACGTAATACAGGTTGGCGACAACCACATTGCTGACGTGTATGTTCGTGGCGGTTCTTACAACACTGTAACTGTTACCCAGTTTGACAGCAGCAACCAGGCTTATGTCACCAGCATGGGTTCCAACAACACAGCGATTGTGAATCAGGGCACACTAGTGTCCAACTGATGATTCTCTGAACAAAGGGTGCTTCGGCACCCTTTTGCTGTGACAGAACAATTGACGGTAAATAGCTTTGGAAGGGGTGGATACTGTCGTTTATTTGGTGTAACTTGTGCTTGTTCTGCTTGGAGATTAGTGCGGAGCAGGGCGAGTTAACCCAAATTTAACACGGAGGTTGAGCGTTATGTTCAAGATTATTCATTGGATGGTTGTATCTCGTTCACATTTATTGGGTGATTTGCTGGATTGCCGTTGGCCACAGGAATTCCTGGTCAAATTGACCAAGGCTGAACCTGAGGAGATGAGCAATAAATTGCATCTCAGCCAGATTTCACTGGTAGTCGTGGATCTGGCGTCTGTGGATTTGCAGAAGGCGTATCAGCTGCAAAAACACATCGAAAGGGAATATTCGTCTATCAAGGTGGTATTTATCCACTTCCCCCGTCAAACCGATGCCCGTTTTCTCATTAACCCCTCTGTAACCGCAGGGGTGTTTTTCTTTGACGCCAGTTTGGCTGAAGTTGGTGAAGGTCTGGGAGAAATCCTCAAAGGCCGCAGTCAACTGCCAGCGCAACTGCTTCGCAACGCCAATGGCGACGATTACGAAGAAGACAGCGACAAGCTGACCATTCGTGAGCGCGAAGTGTTGCAGGCGCTGCTGTCAGGCAGCACCAACCTGGACATTGCCAATCGGTTGTTTGTCAGTGAAAGCACCATTAAGACCCACCTGTATCGCGCATTTCGCAAGATAGGTGTGTCCAGTCGTGGTCAGGCGATTGCCTGGGCTCAGACGCACCTGCATGAGGTTCATGTGTGAAAATTTGGCTGCTGGGGGCGTTGCTGTTTGGCAATGTCGCCCTGGCATCTGATGAAGGCATTATTCTGCCTTCCCAGGCTGCCGAAGGGCAGGCAACCAGCGATGCCAAACCTCGGAACGAGGCCGACTTGATTGATGGCCTTATTCTGAATCGGGCCATGACCCGCATGGGCCACAGATTCTACCGTGAGTTTGTTGGCGCCTGGCGGGATATTGGTGGAACGGGAGAACATGCCGGACTGACAGTGGTGGAACAAGCCACGGCACGCAGTGGCAGCAAAATCAGTGTGCTGCACAACCGCAAAGCGGTATATGTGACCGTGGTTTCTCCCGCCAGTCGGCAAATCGATGCCCAGGCCATGGCGGCCGCAAAACGGGTAGACGAAATGCTTCGGCAACAAAAGCAACAGGCCGTTTGGCAGGCAATGGCGGATCCGGATATGGCCGCCGATGAGTTTTAGACAGGGAATGCATAATGAAACTATGGCTGACGGCAGCGCTGTTTTTATGCACCAGCGCAGGGGCGACACAATTGGTGTACACCCCGGTCAACCCCGCCTTTGGCGGAAATTATCTTAACGGTTCGTATCTGCTGGCCAATGCGTCGGCACAAAACGAGCACAAAGCGAGCTCAGGCTACACTCCGCCGTCGGCATTGGACCGACTGGCCGGTTCCTTGGAAGCCAGGCTGATGAGCCAGCTGTTCAATGACGCGGCCAATGGCGGTGAAGGCTATCTGAGCACCAACGACTTCAATATTCAGGTGGTAAACGAAGACGGCGTGCTGTTGGTACATATTACCGACAAGGCTACCGGTGAAACCACTGTGATTGAGGTTGGCGGCCTCGGAGGAGGCAGCTGATGCTACGTGTAGCTATGCTTTGCAGCGCAGCGCTGCTATTGGGTGGCTGTGCAGCGTCGCTGGACACGGCTCCCACGGCCCAGGCCAGCAGCCTGATGCCCAGGGGCGCCTCCTACTACGACCTTTTGGGGCTGCCTGAGCCGGCGGGTCCCATGTTTGCTGCTGTGTATGATTTTCGCGATCAGACCGGGCAGTACAAGCCTATTCCATCCAGTAACTTCTCCACCGCCGTCCCCCAGAGTGGCACTGCGTTTCTGGCCAAGGCGCTGAATGACTCCAAGTGGTTCATTCCGGTCGAGCGTGAAGGGCTGCAGAATTTGCTGACCGAGCGCAAAATTGTCCGCGCCTCCCTTGGCGGTGATGGCAGTAGATTGCCGCAGCTGTCCAGCGCGCAGATCCTGATGGAAGGTGGCATTGTGGCCTACGACACCAACATTCGTACCGGTGGCGCCGGTGCCCGCTATCTGGGCATAGGTGCGTCGGGGCAATACCGGGTTGACAGTGTCACGGTAAACCTGCGGGCGGTGGATATTCGTACCGGTCGCTTGCTGTCCAGTGTCACCACCACTAAGTCGGTGTTGTCCAAGGAAATGTCAGCCGGGGTATTTAAATTTATCGATGCCCAAAAGCTGCTGGAAGCCGAAGCCGGCTTTACCGCCAACGAGCCGGTGAGCCTGTGTGTTGCGGCGGCCATTGAAAGCGCTGTGGTACACCTTATCGCCGATGGCATTTGGAAAGGCTCCTGGGCACTTGCCAACCCGCGGGATGATGTAAATAACCCGGTGCTGCAAAAGTACTGGCAGGAAGCTCATCCCGAGGCGGTCATCTATCAGCAAGGCAATCAAAGCTGACGATTGATATCATTGAAAAAGGCACCCTGAGGGTGCCTTTTTTATGTGCTTCATTTGCCTCAGCTGCAACAGAAGATCCGTTGGCGTCTTTCTGCTGCAACAAGTCTCGCTGCGGCAGGGTGCTGTTATGCTCCCAGCCAAGGTGCGGCTGCGGCTTTATCCTCAAGGTGCAAAGAGACAGTGTCCAGCGGCGCCGCCTGAAGCTGCAAAGTGGCGGTATGCAGCTCGTCCCGGCGCAGGAAGTGAATCGCCAGTTCAGTGCCAACACCATAACTTTCGAGCTGTTTTTCAAGTCCGGCGCCAGCCTGCAGATGGTCGACTGCAATCAGCAAATCGCCCACCGACAGCCCGGCCTGATAGGCACTGCCACCTTCTGCAACCGTTTGAATGCGAACTCCAATGGTTTCGGGTTTGAATTTGGCGCCAAGGGCGACTTTCAAAGTGTCGGGACGGCCGCCGCCGCTATCGCTTTGGCCTGAGGCTGGCCGCAGTTCCATCCGCACCCCAAAGTGAGCCAGCAGCGGCTCGAGGGGCAGATCGTCGGTGTTGTCCAGAAAGGCAAAAATGTCGCTGGCATCCCGTTCCAGCAGTTCACTTACCAGCTCAAAGTGGCTGGTCTCTGTGGTGCCCTTTCCCGGAAGGCCAAAGCGTTGCCACAGGAGCTGCATCAAAGAGTCTATGTTCTTTTCGCCGCCGGTTTCCTTGCGCAGGGTGAGGTCAAGGTACAGGGCAAAGAGTGCGCCCTTGGTGTAATAGCTCACGATGGCATTCTGGGCATTCTCGTCCTGCTTGTAGAACTTGGTCCAGGCATTGAAGCTTGAATCCCGCAGGCTTTGCTTAAAGCGTCCTTTGCCGCGATAGACCCGGGTCATGGTTTCGCTCAGCATATCCAGGTATGCCTCAGCGTTTACCCGTCCTGCGCGCAGGGTGAGCAGGTCGTCATAGTACGAAGTAATGCCTTCGTAGGCCCACAACTGGCGGGTGTAGCTCTCACTCTCAAGGGCGTAAGGCAGGAACACCTCGGGCTTGATGCGCTTAACGTTCCAGTTATGAAAATACTCATGGCTGCAAAGGGATAAATAAGTGCGGTAATCCTTGCTGACCGCTTCATCCATTGTGAGCGGTAAGTCCTTGCGCGAGCACACCAGCGCGGTGGAGTTTCTGTGCTCAAGGCCACCGAAGCCGTTATCCAGCACCATGGTCATAAACAGGTATTCATTGAACGGGGCTTTGCCGCCAAAGAGCTGGATTTGGGTTTCGCAGATGGCCTTTAAATCGGCGCAAAGTCTCGGCATATGGCAGCGGTGACGGCCGGTCAGCACTATGTGGTGCGGCACGCCGCAGGCCTCAAAACTCGCCAGGGTGAAATCCCCCATCTCTACCGGATGGTCAATCAGGGCATCGTAATCGTCGGCAACAAAGTCACCGAATTGCCAGGGATTGCCGCTGCGTCTTTTAAGACCAGTGGCAAGGCGCCAGTGCGTAAGCTCTGGCAAATCAGGTGCCTGCATGGAAACCTGTAACGGTTGCTCGGTTTGACCTTCAACTGCCAGAAACACGCTGGAGCCATTGAAAAATCCGTGGCTCATATCCAAATGGGCGCTTCGCACCGACATATCGAAAGCGTACACCTGATACTGCACTGTCAATGGTGCACCTTGGGCGCATGCCAGCTGCCAGCGCTGTTTATCGAGCTGATTGAGGGCAACGGGGGCGCCGTTTTGGCTGGCTCGGATGGAAATCAGATTGCGGGCAAAATCCCGGATCATGTACGAGCCCGGGATCCAGGCCGGCAGCGATAAACACTGGTTTGCCGCAGGGGAGGGAATGTCGATGCTGACGTCAAACAGATGGGCTTTGGGATCGCTTGGGAGAATGCTGTAACGGATCATAATGGTTCCCGATGTCTAGGGGCTGTTGATCTTTCGTGGTTAAATTTTGTTCTAAATAAAAGCGTTTTAATCAAGGGGAGTGCTCTGCCGCCTGGTGATTCTAAGTCCTGGTGATTCTAAGTAAGGAGCGCTCCCGGAATGCTGGCATGCTGCCAAAAAATGTGGGTCTTGGCAAAGCCTTGGATGGGTGAGACTGTGGCTCTTGAATGCCTTTCCTAAATGGAAGGCATAAGTCCGACACTCACCTAAAAGACGCTTACCCAAATGCCGCTGGCCTTGCTATCATAAGCCCATTGAATTTCAGGCAGAAAGCCGGATCATTTTTTTTGGGCAAACTGTCTGTTCGGGCAAATTTGGGCAAGCCATTGGCAAAGCCTGGCAGCATATGGAGTTCACCATGGCCGAAGAAACCATTTTCAGCAAGATTATCCGCCGCGAAATCCCCGCCGACATCCTGTATCAGGATGAACTGGTTACCGCTTTTCGGGATATCGCACCCAAGGCGCCAACCCATATTTTGATTATCCCCAATCACCTTATTCCTACAGCCAACGATGTAAAGGCATCCGATGAGCTGGCCCTGGGGCGCATGTTTACCGTGGCAGCCAAGCTTGCGGCCGAGGCAGGCATTGCCCAAAGTGGCTACCGCCTTATCATGAACTGCAACAGTGACGGCGGCCAGGAGGTGTATCACATCCATATGCATCTGGTGGGCGGCGAGCCGCTGGGCCCTATGCTGAGCAAGCGATAAGCCATGAAAGTGAATCCGGATTTTTTCCCGCTGACGACCCTGGCCAGGCGCTTTGTCAGTCAGCTGGCACAGTGTCGCCGTCTGGGGATTGAAGTGCTCGAAGGCAGTGAGCACCACGTGCTGCTTGAGCTGCCCTACAGCCCGGCGCTGATTGGTTATCCCGACACCGGGGTTATCCATGGCGGGGTGATCACCACCTTGATTGATACCGCCAGCGGTACCGCTGTGGTGTGCGCTATCCAGGAGAAATTCAACACCCTGGAGATTTCGCCCACCCTGGATTTGCGGGTGGACTACATGCGTCCGGCCGAACCCGGCAAGCCTGTGTACGCCTTCGCCGAGTGTTATCGCTTATCCAGCAACATCGCCTTTACCCGCGCCATTGCCTATCAGGACAGCATAGATGAACCCATCGCCCATGCGGTGGGCTCCTTTATGCGCATCAGCCCGGAAATGGTCGGTGAGCAGTTCCGCGGCGCCCTGCTTGAAGATGGCATAGTGCTTGGGCCGGAAGTGACCGAGCTTTCTCACTGTCAGGACGAAGCCACCCGCTCAGCGCCCATGGACGTCAAAGAAATCGTTCGCCGGGTTACTGAGCTCAATGACTTTGGTCATCTGTTGGAGCAGGTGCCCTACGCCCGCTTTATCGGCATGGCGGTGGAGCGATTCGGGGATGAATTGGTGTGCCGTTTGCCGGCGCGGGATGCCAACATAGGCAACCCAGTGCTGCCTGCTATCCATGGCGGCGTGATTGCCGGTTTTATGGAAATGTCGGCGATTGTGCAGCTGATGGTATTCATGCAAACATCCAGAGTGCCCAAGGTGGTGGACTTTTCCATCGACTATCTGCGGGCCGGGCTGCACAAGGACACCTTTGCCGAGTGCATCATCACCCGCCAGGGGCGCAGGGTCGCTAATGTGAACATTAACTGCTGGCAAACCAACCGCAAGCAGCTGATTGCCACCGCGCGTGCTCACTTCCTTATCGACTGATAACGCTGATAGCAAGGTCGATAAGCCTGGATTCAGCAAGGCCGTGGCACTCTGGTGGAATTCGTTAATCAGGAGGCAAGATGAAAAAAGGAATGACATTGGTGCTGGCAGCCGTGCTGGCTATGGGCGTTGCAGGCTGTGCCAAGCACACCGCCGGAGTTTCTGTGGCCTCCAGCGGCGAAACCCGGGTCGATAACGCCACCTTTGGCCGCGAAGTCTCGGTCAGTAACCTCAGTCTGCTTGGCAGCGGCGATATGCTCAAAGGGACGGCGCTCATCGCCAGCAAGGTTTCGACCGATCTCAGGCTGCAATACAAGTTCAGCTGGTATGACGCCCAGGGGATTTTGGTTGAAGGGGAAGGCCAAAGCTGGCAGTCCCTTAAACTGCATGGCATGCAACAGCAACAGGTCAGCAGCGTCGCGCCCAATCAAAGCGCCAGCCGCTTCGAAGTCTATGTGCGTAAAGCGTTTTCGAACTGATCTTTGGCGCGTGAATAACTGAAAACACCGGCTTGGCCGGTGTTTTTTTATGGGCCGAATTCATCCCACCTGGCCGCTGGTCACAAAAATGGCGCCACTGCGGTAAATTTCATCAAAGCCGTTGCAACAAAAGTATCATCTTGGTGATGGATAAGCGTATAATTGGCCGCGCCAAGGGGTGTCCGCCGCAGGCGGACTGAGATGTCTACCGACAAACCCTTAGAACCTGATCCGGCTGATACCGGCGTAGGAATGGGCCTAAGATAGCAACGTATATTCTTGCCGCTCCGAGCTTGCCGGATCTCAAACATTTTTGTTGAGGTCCCCATGTTTACACCATCCCGCAGTTCCCGTTTCCCCTTGTTTGGTCTGGCGCCGGTCGCCCTGGCTGTGGCATCTGTGATGTCGCCAGTGGCTATGGCCAATGAGCCTGCCGCTGAAGCGCCCATGGAAGTGATGCTGGTCACCGCCGATTTCCGTGGTCTGGCGGTTGAAAAAATTCCCTCCAGTGTCACCGTAATTGATGCGCAGAAGCTTGAAGATGAAGGCGCGCAGCACTTTGAAGACATTCTTGGTGCCGTGGCCAACTTCAACTGGTCCGGCGGCACCTCGCGCCCGCGTTATTTCCAAATTCGCGGTGTGGGTGAGCAGGAAGAATACAAGGGTGCTCCGAACTCCTCTGTGGGCTACCTGATTGATGATATTGATCTTTCTGGCCTTGGTATGGTGTCGTCCATGTACGATATGCAGCAGGTGGAAGTGCTGCGAGGTCCCCAGGGCACCCGCTATGGCGCCAATGCGCTGGCGGGCTTGATTTACCTGAAAAGCAACGATCCCACTGAGCAGTTTGAGCACGGCGCTCAGCTGAGTCTAGGTTCAGACAATCTGCGTACTTTCTCCGGCTTCAGCTCGGGCCCTATGATGGACTCGGGTGAGCTTCTGTATCGTGTGTCGCTGCAACAGCACAATCAGGATGGTTTCCGCGACAACCTGTTCCTTGACCGCTCCGACACCAACGAGCGTGATGAACTGAGCCTGAGAACCAAGGTGCGTTGGTACGCAAGCGATAACACCCAGGTGGATTTTACCCTGCTGCATGCCGACTTTGACAACGGCTACGATGCCTGGACGCTGGACAACAACGGCTTTAATACCCTGACCGATCAGCCCGGCGTGGATGCCCAGCGCACCACTGGGATTGGCCTTAAGCTCAATTACGACGGTTTCAGTTCTGCCGAACTGACCTCGCTCACCAGCTTTGCCGGCACCGACCACAGACACGCCTACGACGGTGACTGGGCCAACCCAGAATATTGGGCCAGCCGCGAGTGCGAAGCCTATGACGATAACTGGAACGTGATTGGCACCGAGCCCTGCGTGTACGACTACACCTGGGATAAGCGCGGCGATCGCACTACGGTATCCCAGGAATTTCGTCTGGCGAGTAAAGAAGAAGGGCGCATTTTTGGCGGCAGCACTGACTGGCTGCTGGGCCTTTACGGCATGCAGTTGAATGAAGACAACGATCTCACTTCTTTCTACAACGGCTGGGCTGATGAAACCCTGCGCTCCGAGTACGATGCCCGTAACCTGGCGGTGTTTGGTCAGCTCGATACTGACTTTGGCGATGGCCTGAATCTGTCGGTGGGAGCCCGGGTTGAGCGCCGCGATGCCGATTACGTGGATGATGCCGGAGATGCCTTCAGCCCGTCCGAAACCATGTGGGGTGGTCATATCGCCCTTGGCAAGCAGCTTAATGACAGCCATAACCTCTATGGCCGCATTGCCCGTGGTTACAAGGCCGGTGGTTTTAATATGTCGCTGCCGGCCGAGTTTGCCGACAAAAAAGAGTTTGATACCGAAGTCCTGTACAACTACGAAATAGGTCTCAAATCCAGCTTCCTCGATGGCAACCTGGGCACCAATCTGGCAGTCTTCTTCATGGATAGGCAGGATCAGCAGGTTTCTGCATCGCAGCAGGACCCTGAGCGGCCACAGCGTTTTATCCTGTTTACTGAAAATGCCGGCAGCTCAACCAATTATGGCGCCGAGCTCGATGCCAACTGGTACGCCACCGACAATCTGCATTTTTATGGCAGCCTGGGCTACCTCAAGGCCGAGTACGGTGATTACAGCTATCAGGACAAATACGGCACTGTGGTTGATCTCAGCGGCCGTGAACTGGCCCACGCGCCAAACTGGACCTGGTCTGTGGGTGCCACCTGGCGTGCCGACAGCGGCTTTTTCGCCAATCTCAATGCCAATGGCAAGAGCAAGTTCTACTATTCTGACTCCAATGACTCAGTGTCAGAGGCGTATTCTGTGCTCAATGCCCGCGCCGGTTATGAAGGCGATACCTGGTCTGTGTATCTGTGGGGCCGTAACCTGCTTGATGAGCAATACGGTGTCCGTGGCTTCTACTTCGGTAACGAGCCAGACAATGGCTGGGCCGATAAGCAGTATATCCGCTATGGCGACCCACGCAGCGTGGGCCTGACTGTGGATGTCAGACTCTAAACCAGACGGCAATTTATCTTTTATCCGGCGCCTACGGGCGCCGTGGGAGACAAGCACATGAAACTCACCGCTGAAATCAGCATGTATCCCCTGCATGAGAACTACGTTGAACCTATTCGCTGGTTTATCGGGCGCCTGGACAGCTATCCCGGCATCACCCGTCGTACCAACGCCATGGCAACCCAGGTACAGGGCGACTATCAGGAGGTGATGACCATGCTCGCCACTGAGATGCAAGCGGCCCATGAGAAGTTCGGCAAGGCCGTGTTTGTGTGCAAGTTCATCGGCGGAGCCCTGGACTTGTCCCACTCGGAGTAAGGCATGCAAGCGGATTTTTGGGGCTGGATTGGCGGCGCCCTGCACAGCGCCTTCGGTGAAATGCAGGCATTGTCAGTATGGGAAGCCGTGGCCGTGGTGTTGGCGCTGGCCTACCTGCTGCTGGCCATGAAACGCAACCGACTTTGCTGGGCGGCGGCCTTTGCCAGTACAGCCATCTACACAGTGCTGTTTTACGAAGTGGCGCTATTGATGGAGTCGGCGCTCAATGTGTACTACATGGCGATGGCCGTTTACGGCTATTGGCTGTGGCAGAAAGAAGATGCCGACACCTTAAAGGTCAGCAGTTGGCCGCTCTCAAGGCATCTGCTTATTATTGCGCTGACCACATTGGCATCCCTTGGCTGCGGTTATCTGATGGCCAATTACACCCAGGCATCTTTCCCGTATCTGGATGCGGCCACCACCTGTTTCGCGGTGATGACCACTTATCTGGTGGCCAAAAAGGTGCTCGAGAACTGGCTCTACTGGGTGGTGATAGATGTGGTATCGATTTATCTCTATCTCAGCAAAGGGCTGATGATGACCTCTTTGCTGTTCGTGCTCTACGTGGGCCTGGCTGTGGCGGGTTACTTTGTCTGGCGCGCCGCGCTGGCTGAGCAGCGTGAGCCTGCATTGGCGCTTGAGTCCTGATGAGTCAATCCGCTGATTTTACCAACTGCTGCCCCTGGGAAACCCCGGGGGTACGCGCATTTGTGGCGCACACCCTGGGTGAAGAGACGCTGACGCAGGCGCGCTTCCGTGCGCTTACCCAAGGGCTTAGCAACGATAACGCCTTGATTGAGGCCGGAGGCCACGCCTGGGTGCTGCGGATTAATCGCGATGAGAGCAGTGTATTTTGTCAGCGAGCCTTTGAGGCAGACAACTGGCAATTGGCGGCGAGGGCAGGGTTGGCGCCGCCGCTGCTGGGGATGAGCGATGACGGCCGCTGCTATTTATCAGCCAGGCTCGAACACGGTGACTGGCCACAGAAATACGCTGAAATTCCCGCCTCAGGTTTCAGGCATTTTGCAACGCTCAGCGCGCCCGGTAACAGTGTTTGTCCGGGTCTTGATGAAACCAGCGACGCGGGCTTATTGCTCGCGCTTCTAAAAGGCTTACAACAGCTGCCAACCCCCGCCAATCCCAAGGGCTTTGCTGCCCAGTGGCAGGATTACCAGCGGGCGCTGGATGAAGGCTTGCCCCGCTGGCAACACTGCCAGGAGTGGCGCCGGGCGCAGCGGCAACTGGCATCTTGCTCGCAGGCGATCCAGAGCGCGCTGCAGCGCATCGAGCATAAGCCGTTTGCTTTGCAATACAGCCACCGCGACCTTACGCCCCATAACCTGCTCTGCCACGGTGGCAAGCTGTATTGCATCGACTTTGAGTATGCCTGTGCATCCCACCCGCTGTGGGATCTTGCCGCAGTGCTTGCCTCCCATCGGCTGACTGCCGATGCCCAATTGGCGCTCGTTCATGGGTACCTTTATTTTCACCCGCAGCTCGATCAGGACGATGCACCACTGATTGTCGATGCGGTGGCCCTGCATTGGTATTTTGGCGCCATCTGGGCGCTATTAATGGCAGGGCAAAGTGGTGACAATAATTATCTTTCTTGGTTTTACAGATACTTACAATTAGCGGTAAGTTGAGGGATTTGCAGCTCTGGCCACCCTTGGTAACCTTGAGCCAGACTGATGTGGAAGGATCCCCAATGAAATCTCGAGTCATTTTTACCCTGATGCTGGTGTTTACCCTGGCGGCATGCTCCACCAAAATGAGCTACTACTTCCTCGATTGGGCCATCGAGTGGGAGCTGGACGACTATGTCAGCTTCGATAAAAGCCAGCAGCAGGCGTTCGACAAGGTATTGGATGAGTTTATCCTTTGGCATCAAAAGGATGAATTGCCTCGCTATGTGGCGCAGCTCGATAACCTTAAAGCCCAGATGCAGTCCAACACCCTCACACCCACGCTTTGGGCCGACCATGTGAACTACGCCCAATCCCATTGGTTCAGACTGTTTGACCACGTGTTTGACGGCATTTTGCCGATTATCCAAAGCCTGTCTGACAAGCAGGTGGAGCACCTTATCGCCAAACTCAAAGAAGACGAAGCCGAAACTGTGGCTGAGTATGCCGGTAAGAGTCAGGCAGAGCTGGTCAAAGACTCCGATAAGCGCCTCGAAGAGCGGGCCGAAAAGTGGCTTGGCAAGCTGAGCGACAAGCAAAAGGCGATGATCCATGACTCCAACACCACCCGGCTGGCAACCCTGGATATGTGGCTTGAATACCGCCATGAATGGCTCAGGCAGTTCGAGCAGGCACTCAGGCAGCGCAGCGACACCGAGCAGCTCGCCAGCCGCTTGCGCCAATTGATGACGGCGCCACATACCCTGCGCTCACAGGCGCATCAGGACGCTATCCGTGTCAATCAGGAGAACTTTGGTCGTCTGGTGATGGACATCTACCGGGATCTGTCCGATAAACAACGTAAGAAGCTGTGGCGCGAATATGACGCCCTGACAGAAGACTTGCGTGAATTAGCACAGGAAGCGGCCCAGGAATTGGATGCCGTCAGCGGGGAATGACCTGATTGGGTGGGGAAGCTCAAACCCTCTACGCTGATTTGATAAACATGCTGATTTGATAAACATTCGGCGCCGCTGAAATAAACTTCTGCTACTGCGGGTCTTTAAGGCAAAGCAACTTATGTTGCGACAGACGCAAATAACGCACACCAGGCTGCGAGGACCCCATGCTGCAACTTATTCAAAAGCTCAACACCCAGGGCCGTCATATTGGTGACGCCCTTGCCCCTTTGGCACTCAGGCTCTATCTGGCACCGGTTCTGATGCAGGCCGGTTACAACAAGCTGGCACATTTTGAAGATACCGCTGCCTGGTTTGGTAATCCCGATTGGGGATTGGGACTGCCGTTTCCGTCTCTAATGGCTGGCCTTGCCGCCGGCACTGAGTTTTTTGGTGCCATCCTGTTGCTTCTGGGGCTGTTTACCCGACTTATCTCGATCCCTCTGATGGTAACCATGTTGGTGGCCGCTTTTACCGTGCACTGGCAAAATGGCTGGCTTGCCATTGCCGACCCCTCCAGCTGGCTTGCCAATGAGCAGGTGATGCAGTCCGCCGAGCGTTTGTCCCGTGCCAAAGAGATACTGCAGGAATACGGGAATTACGACTATCTCACCGGCAGCGGCAACTTTGTGGTGCTCAATAATGGTATCGAGTTTGCCATCACTTATTTTGCCATGTTGCTGGCGCTGTTTGCCCTGGGCGGTGGCCGCTACACCAGTATCGACTGGTACGTGGGCAAGCGTTTTGGCCTGACCAGAGACTGACATAACAGGGCTTGCCAAGCCCCTGCAATGGACATCCCGAAAATCCCGTACGCCGGTGGCGGCGGGATTTTTGCGTTTTTCATGCTATGCTGGCGCCATGCATGATAAAGAGGATAAATCATTGGATGCCTTAACCTTATTGACTACCCGTCAGTCCTGTCCACGGCTGTTGGCGCCGGCGCCGGATGCGGCTCAGCTGAAGCTTATTTTGGATGCGGCGGTGCGGGTGCCAGATCACGGTGCCCTCAATCCCTGGGAGTTTATTATTGCCGAAGCTGAGGGACTGTCGCGGCTCGGGGAAATATTCGTCGAGGCAGCCAAAGCCAACGGTGGCGATGAGGCGTTTTTGACCAAGGCCGAAGGCATGCCCAAGCGGGCGCCCATGGTGATCACCGTGGTGGCCAAGACTCAGGCGCATCCCAAGGTGCCAGTGCTCGAGCAGCAAATTGCTGCAGGCTGCGCCGCCATGGCAATGCAGCAGGCCGCCTTTGCGCTGGGACTCGGCGCCATTTGGCGTACCGGTGATTTTGCGTTCGATCGCAAGGTGCATCAGGCGCTGGGGCTTGGTGACGATGACCAAATCGTCGGCTTTTTGTATCTGGGTACGCCAGCGGTGGATGCCCCTATCAAGGCGCCGCGGGACCCAAGCCCATACGTGCGTTATCTGTAACTGAATCAGCAGATAATAGAATCTGCGTTAAGATAGCTGGCAAGCTCCTGATAAGCGTTGCCGCTAAGCGCTGACAGCCTGCTCAGATAGCAACAAAAAAGGCCCGTTTGGGCCTTTTTTGTCTTTCGCGGTGAGCTTGTTTGCGAGGCGCTTTCTTGCCTTATTCCACGGCGGCAGAGCTTGAGGATTACTATTACGGCAAAGTCTGGCTGTTAGTATGACGGCAGTGCCCGGAAGGCGCTGCCTTGTTAGAGGGCAATGCCCACTTCCAGCGCGTCGAACCAATCCAGAAACTGCTTTACCTGCTGGCCTTTGAAAATCCGCCCGTGCTGCGGGCACATGTACTGAATATCCAGCTCACGCATGCGGCTGACCCAGTTGCTCTTGGCGCGGTTTGACGGCATCCAGCGGCGGTGGAAGTAGTCCATTTTACTGACGTGGCTGGCAAAGTCGTCCACAAAAATATCGGCCTCGGCAGGTTCGAGCGCGGCGCCCACATCCCCGGACATCAGCACCTTAGCTACAGGGTCGTACACATGGAAGTTGCCCGAGGCGTGCAGGTAATGGGCAGGAATAAACTGCAGCTCCACCTCGCCAACCAGCAATTTGCCACCTTTATCCTTGATGGGCTCGTAACTGATGTTGTTCATGCCGAAGTGACGAATAAAGCCTTCCCACAGCCAGGGCGCAAACAGTTTGGCCTTGGGCAGGGTTTGGTCCCACAGCCCCAGAGACGAAATGATATCGGGGTCCTGATGCGAGGCAAAAAGGTAAGTCAGTTGCTCCAGCGGCAGATGGCGCACCAGACTCGCCAGCATGGGAGCAAAGAGTTCAATGCCGCCCGGATCCATCAGTAATGATTGATTGCCGCTTTGGACCAGATACTGGTTGGTGTCGATGATTTTTTCGTTTTTCTCGGGATCGCGACCGAAATACAGCCACTTGTGTGTTGGCGTCTCTACCAGCAGTTGGGTTTTCATGGTTAATCCTTAACGTCAGTGAGAATCAAACAGGCGAATGGCGGTATCGACACGTTCGCGAATTTGCGCAGCAACGGTATCGACCTTATTGGCAACGTCCACAAAAATGGCCTGGAAACGGCCGTCAACCCGGCAGGCCTCGACCCGGCAAATGCTGGCGAGCGCATTGGCGCTGCGAAGGTTTTGCTTTAAGTCCATCAGTTGCACCTGCATTTTGCTGAGCACCTGATTAAAGTCGCTCTCAAGCCTGGCGTAGTTGTCTTCGGTGGCATAAATGGCGCCTTCCATGCTGTAGGCGTAGGCGGCGTTACCGGCTTTGTCGCGGGCGGCGTGAAAATAGTGCAGGGCGGTGGCGGTGCGGGCGGTGTGGGTTGCCAGCTTACTGGCATCCTTGGCCAGTTGGTTGATTTCATTGGCGGCTCTTTTGGTGTAGCCCGCCAGCTCATCAATGTAGTGGGTGAGCGCCTTGAAACCGAGTGCCGCACTGCCAATCCGGCTTGAGGCGGCCTGGGCATTACTGGCGGTGAGATTGATTTCTTTACAGCAGGCGAGGGTGTGATTGAGCTCGGCGGCCACCATGGCGGCGGTGACGTAATAAGGCCTGCTTCCCTGAGAAATTGTCTTCATCGCCAAATCCCCTCCCGATAACGGGCAAATATCCATGCGCAACGGTATAAAGTATAGTCATAGCTTAAAATTTTGCCTGTGAAGCAAAAATTCGATAACCGGAGGCAAGGTGCAACCTTTTACAACCGAGAGACTGACGCTGCGTGAGTTTACTGCTGAGGATTGGCAGGAGATCCTGGCGCTGGTCAACACCCAGGACTTTATCAATAACATTGGTGACCGCGGTATTCGCGATGAAGCGGGGGCCAGGCAGTATTTGCAGGATGGCCCTATCAACAGCTATGGCACCCACGGCTTTGGCCTGTGGCGGGTGTCCCTGACTGCAGATGACCGATTTATCGGCACCTGCGGCCTTATCCGCCGCGACAGTCTGGCCGACGTGGATATAGGTTATGGACTGCTGCCCGCGTTTTATGGTCAGGGGTACGCGCTGGAGGCGGCTAACGCCTGCATGACACTTCGCAGCCGCTTTGACATCAATCAGGTGGTTGCCATAGTGACCGAAGCCAATCTGCCTTCCAGACGACTGCTGGAGAAAATTGGCCTTGAATTTTCACACAAAATTCAGTTTGGTGAACCTGCGGAAGAACTCCTGCTTTACAAGCTTTTAACTGATTGAAATTCGGTTATTTATTTTGATTGTCAAGCGACCGGTTCTGCCATAAAATTTGCGCGTTTTCCGGGGCAAAGATACCCACGTGTGTCTTTGCCGTATTGACGCCCTACCTCGAAAAATAGCCCATCTCCTTCCCGGGCCCTTGAGTACAGCGAAAGCGTAGCTTTTGTGCGGATCTTGCAATCATGGTTTGTAAGTTCAGTGAGTCTGTGCTCGATGAAGTAGCAGACGCGCTTGTCGATCGCGGTTATATCTGCATTGACAGTCTCTTTGCGCCCGAATTGGTGCTCAAGCTCAGACAAAAGGTGTTCAGCGAGGCTGACGACACCTTCAAACCGGCCAGTATCGGCCGTGGCAATGAACAGCACCGTAATGCTGATATCCGCCGCGACAGTATTCGCTGGCTGGAGCCCGGCTGCGACATCGACAATGGCTTTTTAAGCCTGATGGACACCCTCAAAGACGGGCTGAACCGCCGGTTGTTTATGGGGCTGTTTGACTATGAGAGCCATTATGCCCTCTATCGCCCGGGCGCATTTTATAAAAAGCATGTGGATGCACTGAAGGGCAGCCAGAACCGTATTCTGACCACGGTATTTTTTATGAACCCGGACTGGCAGCCTGAGCACGGTGGGATCCTGAAACTTTACGATGAAGACGATACCCTGCTTGAAGAGATTGCGCCGACCATGGGCCGTTTGGTGATTTTTCTGTCGGAGCGTTTTCCCCATGAAGTAATGCCAACCACGGTGGAGCGGGCAAGCATTGCCGGTTGGTTCCGGGTGGCGGGCAGTCAACACGGCTTTTAACGGCCGCGGTCTTGCAAATACCTTTATGCGCGCATAAATCTATCAACTCGTAAATCAGTCACAATAAAAAAGGGATGCAACTGCATCCCTTTTTTCATTTTTGGCGCTTAGAAGGCCAAAATCAGATCGGTCGAGAAGGCCCAGCCGTTGGCACCCACCTGGAATGGCACACTGGAGTAACCCACGGGTGAGTCGTTCAAATACAGTGCCTGCATGTTCAGGCGCAGTTCGCGTCTGTCCAGCGGGAAGTAGTTCACGCCCAGGCTGACATCGTAGGGATCGCCATAGTCACCAAAGATTTGCGAGTAACCGGCATAGGCCTGCAGTCTACCTGGGATAACCATGGCGCTGCCCTGAATTTGGAAGCCTGAGTCATCCACCGAATCCACCGGGATCGGGCCTGTGGTCACGAAATCATCCAACCAGCGCTGATACACCTCGGCTTCCAGCGACCAGCCCTTGTACTTGAAGCCGCCGTTGATGGCTGCCATCTGGTAGGTGGCTTTACGGATATCGCCGCCGGTACCGAAGGGGTCGGTGCGGAAGATAAGGGTACCGTCAGACAGGCGCAGCTGGCTGTTTTCAAAGCCTTCTGTGCCGGGCTGGCCCTGAGCATCTTCACGGCTGTGGGTGAAATGCACCCCGAACAGGGTGGCAAATTCATCGTGGAACTCGTAGTCGCCGAGACCTTGACCGGGGCCGTACTCACCTGTGGTTGGCATCCACCACAGGGCGCCGGAGACGGTATTTAGCTCGCCATCGAGCTGAGCGGCATTCACCCCGAGCTGACTCAAGTTGTTACCCAGCATGGCTCGGTACTCCAGCCCCGGAGCCAGCTTGCCGCTGGCCCACAGGCCTGAGGTATAGGAGCCACGGAAGAATTCATCGGCGATGGTTCTGTGGTCGTTTTTGAGCCAGTTGGGGAAGGTGTAGTTGGTCGAACGGGTCGACGGCAGAGCGCCAATCCCCGCGTACAGGTTAAAGGCTTCATCGAACTGGAAGCCGAGGTTACCACCCAAGACCACCTGCGCAGGATCGCCCTGGCTGGTGTTGGATGTCCAGGCATACATCAGGTACTTAAAGCGTGGGTCGAACAACCAGCCCTTGAAATTCAGGGTGATTTTCTGGAACTGCAGATCGTTACGCAGATCCAGATTGCTGGTGCGACCAAAGCTGTCGGTATAGGTGTCATCAAAACCCTGTTGGTTCAGATAACGGGCGTAGGTGAAGGCGCTGATATCCAGCTCGCCCATGCTGTCGCGGGCAACCACAAAACCCTTGCCCGGCTCATAGAATCCGGCTTTGGGGGCATCGCTGCCGGGTTTTGGTGGCGGCCGCTTTTGCGGGGCGGCGCTGCGCTCAACCGCAGCTTGATTTGCGCTGGTAGCCGCATTGGCGGCAGCCAATGCGGCGGCTTCCGGCGAGGCGTCGGTAACTTCCGATTCCAGGCTTTCAATGCGCTTTTCAAACTCGCGGCTTTTGGCATCCAGCTCGGCTTTCATGGCCTTGAGTGCCGCCAGCTCCTTGGCAATTTCCGCTGCCCGGGCATCGGTGATTTCAGCAAGCGCCAGATTGGGGCTCAGCAGGGCTGCGCCAACCAACAGGCTGATCAGTGATGGTTTCATCATTCTTTCCCTGTTTATTGTCTCGGTTACAGCAGATTAAAGTCGTAGTTGACTATCACCCGGAAATCGAGGAAGTCATCTGCACCGGCAAAATTATCGTCCTGATCCACATAGGCGGCACGCATACGCACCCAAACCCGCTCGCTCCAACCTTCTTTCAAACGCCAGTCGAGGGTGAGATCGTATTCGGTTTCATCGGCGCTGGCGGCAGGGCCGCTTTCAGGGGTGTCGCCATGGACGATATTGGTAAACACGCTCATGTCCCCCGGGCCAACCCGACCGAAATCCATGGAAAAGCCCAGCATATAGGCGTCTTCACCGGCGCGGTCAAAGTCGTCCACTATGATGGACAGGTAGTTGGCGGGGTTACCGAATGGCTTGATGATGCCGTGATCATCGTCGGTGGTACTGGCACCAAAACGCCAGGCAAAGGGGCCGTGTTTCAGCTCAACCTTGGCCGCCCACATCTGGGTATCAAAGGCGCCAATAAGCTCATCACCGCTGCTTTGCTGCCCTGTGTATTGCAGGTTGGCGCGGATACTGCTGCCTTTGACGATTTCAAAGGGGTGTTCCACTTTGGCGAACACAGTATCGAAGGTATCGAAGGTGCGCTGGTAGATGGCGCCCACTGTGGTACCGGCATCGCTGATGTAGCGGGCACCGGCAAAGCCCAGGCCTTCATCTGTTCCGGCGGCGCCGGCAGCTTCCGACATAGAGATAAACTCATCGTCGCTCTTGCCCTTTATCTTGTCCACGTAACCGGCCATGTAACCAAAACCTGTGGGCGAGGTGTTGCCGATGGCAACCCCTTCAAAGGTGTTGGGCACCATGCGGATATCGTGGCTGCCAAGGTAGGGCAGCTCGAAGCGCTGACGACCGATGCGCATACCATGATTTTCGGCAAAACGTATGGTGACATTGGCTTCGCCAAGCACGGTAAAGCTTTCGGGGCCGGGCTTGAACAAGCCTGTGCCGTCTTTATCGTCCGGGCCGTACAGCTTTTGTGAGGTGTAGACTGTGCCATTGACCCTGAGCCAGTCGTTGAACCAGCCAGACTTGTATTCCAGCGCGCCACCGAGGGCCCAGCCGACACTGTCGGCCTTGGTATCGCGGTCGCGGTCCAAATAGTAGGTTCTGGGTTTGAGCACCAGACTGCTGTCACCCAGAAAGTCACCCTTGTGGGTATCCGGGGTGTCAATGGGGTTCACGTCACTTTGCTGGTTGGGTTCGTGATCGCGCTCGTCACCGGCCTGTTGCTGTGCAAAGGCCGTGGCAGGAACTGCCACGGCCGATGAAAGCAGCCAGGCCACGAGCAGAGGATTGCGAGTGGCCATGGTATCTCCTTACTTGCCTGGAGCCTTGCACACCTCAGGGGCGTGATAATCCAGGTTCATCAGACGGAAGAAGTTTTCACCCAGCGCAATGTGGCGGAAGGCGTTATCGTCCATATATTTGAGGGCGCGGCTGGTGACTTCCAGTTCCTTGGCGTACTGATCCCGCGCCTTGCTGTCGGCGGCGACGAAGTCGGAGCCAGGCAGGATACGGGTTGGGTAGGCGTTAAAGAAGTCGATAAAGATAGGACCCCACTGGTGATAGGCGTTGTAGAGCACATCCCAGGAGATATCCAGCATCAGGTTAGGGTACTTATCCAGCAGATCCTGCATGATGGATACGTGCATGTTGGGCGGGATCTTGGTCAGCTCTTTCGACAGACCCATGTGAGCCCAGACAATCTTGTTATCGGGGTACTTGGCCAGCACGTATTCCATCAAAGGCAGGAATTCAGTGGGGTTGGCGTTGTTACCCAGATCCGAGTGCAGGGTCACCGGAATATTGCGCTCTTTGAGGATGGCCATAAAGGGCGCCCAGGCATCGATGCTTTCGAAGGTGGCAGGTTCGTGCTTGTTGCCAAGCAGCGCCTGCTTCATCACGTTGAGCTCACCGGCCCAGCTGAACATACCTGGGTATTCCTTGTCGTACATCTCGATGGTTTTAACGATATCGTCAGGATGCGCCAGATCCATAAAGGTCATCGACAGGGTGATGTGCAGGTTTTCGTGTGGGTAAGCCACCACATCCATGCCGTTGACGAAGTCATTCTTCACGCTGGGGCTGGCAGGAGTGCCTTTACAGTCGAGGTAGTAGGTACAGCCGGACTTGAGATCCAGTACCTGGCCTATACCGAAGTAGTTCACAAAGCGCACACCGAGGGAGTCGAACATGGCAAACAGCTCAGGTGCAGGCATGGCCGCGCCGCCGAAGGGGCGTGGGTGGAAGTGTGCATCTACCAGTGCAGTGTAGGGTTCTTTCGCTCTGTCGTAACAGGCCTGCTCACTGGCAGGTTTGGAGAAAGACGCCAGCGAACGCTGAGCCACTTTGGTGTCGGCACTCGCCTGCGCCTGGGCTTCTTCTTCGGCCTTGGGAGTAGAACTGCACGCCGACAACAGCGCCAGTGCAGGCAAGGTGGCCAGCAGTGGACGCAGGGCAGAAGACATACGGGAAAGACGATGGGTTTTCATGGTAACTCCTTGTTATGGAACTTACTCCGCTCCGGGAGGAAGCCAGCTGAACTGCAACCGGCGACGCGGCATGGGGGCAGAGGTGTGCTGATCCTTTAGGGGTATAGGTGCAGCATAGGGTAAAAGCCTGACAGTTAAACTCCGTCGAAAGATTGATAATGATTGTTATCAATCACTTACGGTACGTTATGGGCGTGTGGTCACGCTGTTATCCCGGGTCTCGGGATGTCAGGGCTGCAACAGAGCATGCTTTTGTCTTAATCATTTGATACAACTGATACTTATTGACGTTATGCATTGTCCAAGGAGTGAGCATGTCTGAGGCCGCGGTACCAAACCTGTCCGGCGAGCTGGTGATTTTAGAACCCCTGAGCCTGAACCATGTGCCTGCGCTGCAGCTGGCCGTCACCGATGGCAAATTGTGGGAGCTTTGGTTTACCAGTGTGCCCGAGCCTGACGCGGTAAAGGCCTATGTAGAAAAGGCGTTGATGCAGCAGCTGGAAGGCTCGGCAATTCCTTTTGCCGTGCGCTCCCGCGCCACCGGACAGATTGTCGGTGCGACCCGCATCTGCAATATCGAGCCTGAGAATCGGCGCATGGAAATTGGTTACACCTGGTATGGCAAGAGCGCACAGCGCACCGGCATCAACACCGAAGCCAAACTCATGTTACTTGGCTATTGCTTCGAGACGCTCGATGCCATTGCGGTGGAATTTCGGACCCACTGGCACAACCAGGCATCACGTCAGGCCATCGCCCGTTTGGGAGCGCGGCAGGATGGGGTGCTGAGAAACCATAAGATCTTAAAAGACGGCACCATTCGCGATACCGTGGTGTTTTCCATCCTCGACACCGAGTGGCCCGTAGTGAAGCAGGATTTACGCTTTCGCCTGACCAGACACGCCAGTGTGTGAAAGAACTTGATTGCCGGGCGTCCGTCCGGTAGTTTTGCCAAAAAACTTTGAGGGAAATCACACTTATGTCCATCAAAAAACAGGCGTTGCTGGCGCTGGCCCTGACGATTACCGCTGGCGCTGCCCTGGCAGACGAAGCCGAAAAGGCGCTGGCAGGTGAGCTGCTGGACTGCACCGCTTATTACCAAATCAGCTCTGAGGCCATCGCCGCCATGAATGCGCCGCAAATGCAGGCCGTGGGCGACCGTCTCAAACAGTCTGCCACTGACGCCTATGCGCTGGCCGGTAAGTACTTTGGCGAAGGCGATCTTGAGGCCGCACTGCAGGCCGCCCGTGATAAGCAAATTGCTTCCATGGCGGGCTCCTCCAGCCTTGGTAACCTGATGGCCAAATACAAAGAAAGCTGCAAAGTGCTGGTGGCCAACCCTGAAAGCCGCCTCGAATACTGGCAAATGGCAACTATGTAATGGGGTTGGCGCGACGCGCTGATGTGCGCCTGCGGCTTGATGTCCCGAGCTGGTTTTCTCAGTCTCAGGCTCAACCTAGATCTAAGTCCAAACCCAAGCCCAAGCCCAAGCCCAAGCCTTGCCGATGAAGCCTCAAACACTGCGACTGCTGCGGATAATTATGCCCCTCGTTGGGCTTATCTCGGCGGTCGTTTTTGTTCCCTGGGCTGGCGTGTGGCTGTGGCTCTCGCCGCTGCCGGATACGGTAGAGCAGCAACTGGATGAGGCCACCGCCCTGGGGCTTGGCAGCGTCATCCTCTATATCGACCATCCGAATCGCCCTGCCGAGCACTATGTTGCGACCGCCAAAGACAAGCGTCAGTCTCTGCCAAAGGGCGCCGATTCGCTGTTTAAAATAGCCAGTATCAGCAAACTCTATATTGCTGCAGCTACCGCGAAGCTGGTGGCAGCGGGGCAGTTATCACTGCAAAGCACTGTCGCCGAGCTGTTACCCGAGCTTGCCGGAAGCATCGCCAATGCCGATAGCATTACTCTGGCGATGCTGGTTAGCCATAGAAGTGGCATCCCCAATTTTGTTGATGCATCAGGTTTCGACTGGGCTGGCGGACAGCAAGACCCGAACGACAACCTGAAGCTGGTGCTGGATAAGCGTGCTGATTTTGCGCCCGGCAGCGATTATGCCTACTCCAATACCAATTACCTGCTGCTTGGCCGCATTCTGGATAACACTCTGGGCTATCCGCATCAGCAGTATATCCGCAAGCAATTGCTGGCGCCGCTTGGCCTGACCGATACCTTTGGCGATGTGGCGGCGCTTGAACATCAGCGCACTATCGAAAACCAGCACGGCCTTGAACATCAGCAAGCTTCTGAGAGCGCATACTTGCTGGCCAGCGGTTTCCATCAGGGCGTGGATGAGGACCTTAAATCACTGATATTCAATACCCCCGGCGGTTCCATGCTGGCCACTGCCCGCGATGTAGGTGTGTTTTTACGGGCGCTTATCACCACGGCGCCGGATGCTTCACACTCAGAATTTCAGGCGCAAACTGCAAGCGCATCAGCATCAGCATCAGCAAAAAACGCATTGTTAAGCGCCGAAGAGCAGGCCATTTACGCCTCGATTTACCAGTATGAACACACGGGCTGGTTGCCTGGCTATCAAAGCATCGCCCGCTATCACAGTACCCCCGATGCCGTGGTGGTGCAGTTTGTCGGCAGCACCGGCGGTGAGTCAGAACTGCTGGCCCATGTGCTTTATCAACGGGTAGTGAAGATAGTCAGTCGCGAGCCCCATTAACGCGCGGTTTTTCCTAACTGCGGCCAACATGGGGTAGCTGATGGCCATTCATTTCCGGTTTCTGTTTGCCTGCCACTGTCGATAATCTTGCGTTGCTGTGAAAGATAAGCGCCCCTGCTTCTGTCATCTTGGCATGGAGGTACGATTATGGTGTTTGTGGCGTTTTTTCTCGCGGCGTTTCAGCTGGTTTGGTTGTGGCGCTGTTATTTGGACAGTAAGGCAGACAGCAGGAGTATGAGGCCGCCAGGCCAGCTGTTGAATAGCCATGGCTGTGACTTTAACGGTGCCATGGCAGGGAGCTTTTTGCTGCTGCTTACCAGCTTGAGTCTGCTGCTTATCCCTATAGGTTTTGGGCTTATCCCCCGCAGTCAGGCGATGGTGTTTATCTGCCTGCATGCCTTGGTGCAGGGGGTGATGGGGATCTGGCTTGCCGGTCTTGCCTGGCTTGGGGAACTGCCCAATCGGCTCGGTGAGCGTTGGCTGTGGCTGTTGTGTTTAGTGCTCTTTGCTACCCTGATGGCCGCATCCGGGATGATACCTATGCCTTAGAGCGTGGCGTTAAGCGGTTAGTTATCAATATTTTTTCAGCTGACAAGGTGCTGATTTGCTGCCGAGTGGCATTTATTGAAAATGTTTCAATCTCTTTGTAATGAAAAGTAAATCTCTCTTGCAAAGCGACCTGTTTTATAAGAAAACTGGAGACTCTTTACCACAAAGGTCGGACAGCCGCTTCGGCCCAAAACAAAGTGCTCAGGATAGAGTGCGAGAGTGTTGAGTCATGATATCGCTACAGGCTTTGACAAAATCCTTCAGGATGGGGGAAGGGGAAGTGCAGGCCCTGCGGGGTGTGGACATCCACATACGACAAAACGAATTTGTTGCCATCATGGGGCCATCCGGCTCTGGAAAATCCACATTAATGAACATCATAGGTTGTCTCGACAGGCCAACGTCCGGCGAGTATTTGCTGAACGGCCAGGCGGTAGGCGGATTATCCGATGATGCGCTCTCTGCGGTACGAAACCGCGAAATAGGCTTTGTATTTCAAAGCTTTCATCTGTTGCCAAGGCTGTCGGCGCTGGAAAACGTGCTGTTGCCGCTGCGGTTTTCTGAGTCGCCCCGTGGCGACAGGGACCATGCCATTGAACTGCTCACCCGTGTTGGGCTGGGCACCCGGCTCGATCACAGGCCCAATCAGCTCTCCGGCGGTCAACGCCAGCGAGTGGCCATTGCCCGGGCGCTGGTAAACCGGCCGACCTTGCTGTTGGCGGATGAACCCACAGGGGCACTTGACTCCAAAACCTCGGTGGAAATTATGCAGCTTTTCGATGAATTGCATCAAAGCGGCCAGACCATAGTGCTGGTGACCCACGAAGAGGAAGTGGCCGACTGCGCCGAGCGGGTGATCCGTATGCGCGATGGCTTGGTGCAGCGCGACGACAGCCGCCAGCGGGAGGTGAGCAATGGCTAAATTCAATCCTGCTATGCCAGCCAATGGGCGGCGTCTGCTGTGGGCTGCCGTGATGACGGCTGCCGCGACCAGTGCTCAGGCGCAGGATTGCAGCGGCGGCGAAGCCAGTCTGCTGCTTACCGGCAGCATCAGCTCGACCCGTTCCCAGCCCTTTGCTGTGCCCAAGGCAGGCGATGCCTGGCGGCATCAAATCCAGTGGCTGTTCCCGGAGGGCAAGCTTGCCAAACCCGGCGATACCATTGTGATTTTCGATAAGAGTCAAATCGCCAACCAGATTGAGCAGCTCGAAGCAGGGCTTTTGAGGGTGAAGGCTCAGGAGCAAAGCCAGAGTATCGATTTGGAGTCAGCGCTGCTGTCAGCCAAGTTTGAAGTGCGCCGCGCCACACTGGCGCTGGAAAAGGCGCGTCTCGATGCCTCTGTTCCGGCGGATTACATTGCCGCCAAGGACTATGCCGATAACCAGTTCAAGTTGCTGCAGGCCAACACCGAGCTTGATAAAGCCAGACAAGCGCTGAAGGAAGCCATCGAGCGCCAAAACTCGACCCTGGCGCAGCTTGCCATCGAAAAGCGCAAGGCCGAGGTTGAGCTCGACTCGGCGCTCAAGGCCCTCGATGCCCTTGAACTTAAAGCACAGTTCGCCGGTCCCGTGATCATTGGTCGCGACTGGAACGAAAAAAAATATCAGGCAGGCGATACAGTGCAGTTTGGCCGCCAAATTGCCAGCATTCCGGCACTCGACGGGCTGGAAGTCTCGGCCTGGGCCAATGAGGTGGATGTCGACAAAATTCGCGCCGATCAGAACGTGTGCCTGTCCCTCGATGCCATCCCCGGCAAGCTGTTTGCCGGCAAGGTCGACAGCATCGGCCGTCAGGCCGTGACCAAGAGTGCCTGGGGCCAGAGTAAATGGTTCAAGGTGGACGTGGTGCTCTCCAGAGTCGATGGCATTGAGCTGTCTCCCGGCATGAGTGTGATGGTGGAGGTGCAGCCATGAAATCCTCAGTAAAGGTTTTTCGCCTGGCGCCGCTGGCGCTTATCGCCGGGCTGCTTGGCGGCTGCGAAGATGGCGTGCGGGTCGAAGTCAGTGAAGGCCAGTTGGTGCAGCAGGTGGAAGTGACAGGTGTACTCACCTCGGCCGATACCCTGTCCATGATGCCACCGGCGATGCGCCGGGTGTGGCAGTATCAGGTCAAAAGCATTGTCCCTGAAGGCAAAGAAGTCGAAGCGGGCTCTGTGGTAGCGCGTCTGGATACCTCTGAGCTGAATCAGCGGCTGCAGGTAAAAAGTGCCGAGCTGGAAGCCACGGTGCAGGACATTGAGACCTCACGCCTGAGAAATGCCAAAAAGCTTGAAGAGCTCAAGCTCGAGCTGGCCGAAGCCAAAATGGAAGAGGAAAAAGCCCGGCGCAAGTTCGAGCTGTCCGATGAAACCGTAGCCGCTATCGACAAAGAGAAATATCAGCGCGATGCCGTGATTGCCACCGAAAAAGTGGCGCTTATCGAGCGCAAATTTACCCTGGAGCAAGAAAGCATCAAGGGCCGCATGGCCATGCTCGACGGCGACAGACAAA